>CANCGX010000016.1 GCA_947377725.1 Actinomycetota bacterium | reverse complement strand
GCACCCGGTGATCCAGTTGCGCCAACACTTCCATTTGAACCTGCGGGACCTTGCGGACCTGCAGGTCCCGTTGCACCCGGCGATCCAGAACCTGCGGGACCAGCTGGTCCTGTTGCACCAATAGGACCAGGATCTCCTGTTAATCCTTTCGCACCTGTTGCACCAGTTTCACCTCGTAATCCTGTTGAACCTGATGTTGATGATCCGGATTTTCCATCAGTACCTGTTGGGCCAATTGGTCCTGCAGGACCTTTTAAATTTATTGGTGTTGGCCATTTAGTTGATGTTTTGGGGCCGTAAAAATTCATCGACGATAAATCAATGTAGAAATCGCCTGCTATGCCCAGCGAAGCAGATGGAGCACCTTTTCCACTCAATATGGTGTTCTTAATATCAGTGACTCGTCCTGCTTGTTTAATTCCATTGGTCTTAATTGTTACTTTTTTCTGTGTGGCAGCACCTTGTGCATTTTGAGTAATTGCGAATGATGCAACCAAAGCGAAGGGAAGAACAACAAAAAGAAATTGATGCGCTCTCCCCCGAGAGGTTTTCATATGACCTTCTAGGGGTTAGTTGCCTCCTGACAGGAAGCGAGTGGAACAAGTCTTTCAACTCGCGTGCGCGCGTAGAAAGTGTGCCACCACTCGCAACTCTAAGCACGCTCCCAGTTTAAACGCCGAGTCCTTTCAGGCTTGGAGAGTTATCTACACCTATCCGGATATGAGGGTATTCGGGGGAACGATCAGAAGCTTCGCCTCCTGATCACTACTAAAGGAGTCACATGAGTAAAAAGACAATCGCAATGATCGTTGTTGCAGCAACTGTTTCAGTCGCAGGTATCGGAGCCGCAGATGCATCTTCGAAGAAGTCAGTAACCAAAGTAACTTCAGTTTCGACCACAGCTCGTCCATCAATCGGTGGAATGGGTGCGAGGGGCGACATGGATGAGATGGGCGCACAAGCACAGCTTGCATCCGTTCTGGCAGGTTTGGTTACAAAGAACACAATCACGCAAGCGCAATCAGATGCAATCACTGCAGCACTCACAGCGGCTCGCACTGCAGCGCAAGCAAATCGTCCTGCAAAGGTTGGACCTCTCGGAGGTAATCAGCAGGCGCTAATTCTTTTAACTCTTGGAATCACCGCGACGGAACTTCAAACAGGATTGCAAGCTGGAAAATCACTAGCAACAATTGCTGGCGTTAAGACAGCCGCTCTGATCACAGCACTTATTAATGCAGAATCAACAGCAATCGATGCTGCTGTAACTGCAGGCAAGATGACAGCAGCGCAGGCAGTAACTGCAAAGGCAGGTCTTGCTGCTCACGTGACAGCTGAGGTCAATCAAGTTGGTCCAATCGGTGGAATGGGAATGGGCATGGGTCGCGGACCTGGCCACAAGTAATACAAAAAATAGAAGAATCTCAAGACCCGCACCTCACCCGTGCGGGTCTTGTTTTTTATCTAGGTAAAGGTTTGAGAGGATTGCGCCGTGAACATCCATATAGGTAGCGACCACGCCGGCCTTGAATTTAAAGAGCGCATCGTCGCTCACCTTAAATTACACGGGCACAACGTGATTGATCATGGTCCTCACACCTACGAACCTTTAGATGATTACCCGGTTTTCTGTATTCCTGCAGCTGAAGCCGTGGCAAAAGATGCAAACTCACTCGGCATCGTTCTTGGTGGATCAGGAAACGGCGAACAGATCGCTGCTAATAAAGTTAACGGCATTCGAGCAGCACTCGTATGGAGTCGAGAGACCGCAGTCCTTGCTCGCGAACATAACAACGCTAATGTGATTGCAATTGGGCAAAGAATGCACACTGAAGAATTTACGCTCGAGTTGGTTGATCTTTTTATCGGCACTTCATTCCCAGGTGAAGAACGTCATGCGCGGCGCATCGATCTCATCGCAAAGTATGAAAACGAAGGCAAGATTTAGTTTTTAAAGTACCTAAAGTCTGTAACTACGTGGCCTTTTCGAATTCCTTGGCCTTCAAACTTTGAAATAGGTCTAAATACTGGGCGCTCAATTACTCCCCCAGTAAACAACGTTGAATTCGCAAAAACACCTTGAATCCACGTCCCATACTCAAACCAGTCAGTGGCAATATGAATGTACCCGCCCTCTTTTAATTTTGGGGCAATCAATTCCAGGAATGGGTTCTGCACAATTCTTCTTTTCTTGTGCGGATTCTTTGGCCAAGGATCTGGAAAATATAGATGTATCGCATCTATGGAGGTATCGGGAATCCAATGTTGTAAAACTAAATGTGCATCCTCTTCAATAATTCGAAGATTCTCTGATTCATTTTTTGATGCCATATTCATCAAGGCACCAATACCTGGCTTATGAACTTCGACAGCGATAAATCCTGTTTCTGGATCTTCTTTCACAATTTGGGCAGTTGCCTCGCCCATTCCTGTGCCAATCTCCATAATGATGCGTTTTGATGTCGGGAAGAATTCGGTCAAATTGAGAATGTCATTTGGAACAATTCCGTACCTATCCCACAATTCGACGTAGGCAGCCTCCTGGGCAGGCGTGGCACGTGCTCCACGTAACTTGTAACTTCGATTGTCCGGGCGTTCCATCTCAGATAGCCTAAACCAAATTCTCATAACCATTAAAAGGAGCCGTCGTGCCTGGAGTTAATATCGCTCGTTCTGAAGCTGTTGAACGCGCAAACCACCTCGCAATCGAGTCGTATGACGTCTCTTTGGATTTGACGGTGGGAAGTGAAATATTCCTTTCGACTTCTCGAATACTTTTTTCATGTAACACACCGGGTTACATCACTTTCTTGGACGCAGTCGGTAAAAGCATTAAGTCAGCCCTGCTTAATGGCGAGGCAATCGATATTTCACGTTATGACGGTGAAACCCTTTGGCTGCCAGCGCTCTCTGAACACAATGAATTAGTCGTCGTGATGGAGGGTTTGTATTCAAATACGGGCGAAGGCTTGCAGCGCTCGATTGATCCCGTTGATAACGAGGTTTACCTTTATTCACAAGGTGAAACTGCGTACATCCGCCAGGTCTACGCATGTTTCGACCAACCAAGTTTGAAAGCCGAATTTACATTCCACGTTACTGCCCCATCGCACTGGGAAGTTATTTCCAATAATCCGGTGTCAACCAAAGTTGAATCAGATGGAAAGACTCATTGGTCTTTTACTAAAACTCCAAGAATTTCAACATATGTCACCGCGGTAGTTGCCGGTCCATACGCGCATGTACACGACACGTATGTCGGAAAGAAAACCGTTCCGCTAGGAATTTATCTACGTAAATCGCTTCTTGAACATCTTGATGCCGAAGACATTTTCGAACTGACCAAACAGGGTTTTGCGTATTTTGAGAATGTCTTTGGTTTGAGTTACCCATTTGAAAAATACGATCAGATTGCGGTCGTAGATTTCAACTGGGGCGCCATGGAGAATGTTGGTGCAGTAACGTTTAAGGAAAATCTATTTATTTTCCGAAGTAAAGTTACAGATCGCATGTACCTAAATCGAGCCAACACGATTCTTCACGAGATGGCACATATGTGGTTTGGCAATATGGTCACAATGTCGTGGTGGGATGATCTATGGCTAAACGAATCGTTTGCTGAATGGTCCTCATATCTTGCAATGGCAGAAGCCACCCGTTTTAAGAGTTCTTGGAGTGCGTTTAGCTCTGAACGCAAAAACTGGGCTTACCGTCAAGACCAACTGATCACTACTCACCCAATCGTCACGGATATGTCGGATATTCAAGCGGTTAATGCGAACTTTGATGGAATTTCATACGCAAAAGGAGCTTCAGTACTTCATCAGCTAGCTGCTTATGTTGGCCGCGACAACTTCATTGCCGCACTTCAAAAATACTTTGCTAAACATGCATTTAAAAATACAACTTTGCAAGATTTGCTGACTGAACTCGAAGAGCAAAGTGGAAAAGATCTTAAGGCGTGGGTATCCACATGGCTCCAAACTGCAGGTGTAAATACTTTCCGTCCGAAGTCGGTGATTGTTGATGGCAAATATTCTTCAGTTGAAGTTTTTCAGGAAGTTCCACAAGTTCCTGTTGGATCGAAGGAACTTCGAATACATCGACTCACCGTGGGTCTTTACGACCTCAAAGGCGAAGAGTTGGAACTTCGCAAGAGCGTTAAATTTGATTTAGAAGGTCCGTCAACTGTGGTTGCTGAACTTGCCGGTGAACCAGTCGCAGATCTCCTGCTGATAAACGATAAAGACCTCTCCTACGGCAAGGTACGACTCGATGAGAAATCAATTACCACTCTTAAGGAACACCTAGGCAAGATTAAGAATGGCTTAACACGAACTGTTTGCTGGAGCGCAGTCTGGGACATGCTCCGTGATGCAGAACTTTCGGCTTCCGATTTTCTAGATATTGCTATGTCCGGTCTTGCTGGAGAAGATGACATCACCACCGTTAACACACTAGGAAATCAAATTTACGGCGCAATTGAAAACTATTCTCATCCAACAAAACGCGATGCAAAGCGTGTAGAACTTGCTGGATATATCGAATCCCTCATGAGCGCCTCCAAACCTGGCGGAGATTTCCAGCTTCAGTACGCAAAAATATTTGTCACACTCGCCCATTCACAGGAACATATTTCTCGCATACGAGAGTTGCTTGATGGAAAGCTCGAAGGTCTAGCCGTCGATGTCGATCTACGCTGGTCATTTATTAAGTTTCTTGCTGAAAACCAAGCTATTAAAGACGGGGAGATTGAGGCAGAACTCTCCAGAGATAACACTTTCAGTGGAAAACTTAGCTATGAAACATGTCTTGCAGAAAAAGCTGATCCGGCATCCAAGAGAGAAATTTGGAATTCCATCATCAACGACGATCTCCCAACGGAAATTCGCAGAGCGAAAATAAGTGGATTTGTTTCTTATCGCCAACGTGAATTATTGGAAGAGTTTGTAGATGACTATTTCCAAATACTTCTTGATGTGTGGGGTAAGAAGTCTTACGAGATAGGTGAAACTATTGTTGAAGGACTTTACCCAAGTTTTATAGCCGAAGAATCAACTATTCAAAAAACGGATGCCTGGCTTTCTGGAGCTGGAAAAGATTCTCCAGACACATTACGTAGATTGGTTTCCGAGGGACGAGATGGACTTGCTCGCGCACTTCGCGTCCAAGCAATCGATGCCTAATTACTCGATGCGAGTTAAATCGCTTGCAACTTTGAATTTCTTGCGGTCCGTTGTTGAGAATAAAACGACAACGGAAATTCCAGCGAACATCGCGATTGGAAGACCGACGAAATAAATCAATGAATGCAACATGGTTGAAGTTTAAGCCGAAGCCGCAGCAATACCAAATGCTTCGATGCCATAAGGCTTAAGGTAGGTAAGCCAACTTTCATGAGTTCGACCTGTGCCCAATATTCTCCACGCAGCGCCAACCGGTTCGCGAGGAAGCGAGCGCAATCGCCATCCAATCTCCTTCAAAGTGCGATCCGCTTTTTGATGATTGCATTTAGTGCAAGCAGAAACCACGTTCTCCCAGTTATGCCCGCCTCCACGACTTCGTGGAATGACGTGATCAATGGAAGTTGCAGCTGCACTGCAGTAAGCGCAGCGGCCACCATCTCGTGCAAAGATTGCACGTCGTGAAAGTGGAACAGCATGACGATAAGGAATGCGTACAAATTTTGATAATCGAATGACAGACGGCAGCGTTACTTGCCCACCTGCGTAATGAAGAATCGTGTTTGATTCTTCGACCATAGTGGCTCGCTGATTTAAGACGAGGATAAGCGCTCGTCTATCTGTAACGACACCTAGTGGCTCGTAGGTAGCGTTAAGGACCAATGTTTGTGGCACTAATGAACTCCCTTGTGTCCAGCACATGGCTCGTGCTGATTGGTAAATACTGCACTATCTCCCTGGCATTTAAGGGGATTTTGTTGGAAACAACTTGTAAAGATTGAGTAAAGTCTCCCCTGTGAAGGTAAATCAGCATCTCCAAGACGCCTATAACTGGTTCAGCGGCGCCCCTCTCCACATAGTTGTCATCCTCGTAGTGGCCCTCCTGATTCAAACCTTTGGTGGCCGGGCTGTTATGCGTGCCATGGACAGGATCGCTACTGCCGATTTCGTTCCCGGTCCCACGCGAACTGTTGCCAGACAAAAGGAACGTGCCCGAACTCTTGGATCAATTTTGAAATCAACTTTGAATGGAACAGTCTGGTTAATTGCATGTGCAATGGTTCTGAGTGAATTTGGTTTCAACCTCGGCCCAATTATTGCTTCAGCTGGCGTGATTGGTGTTGCCCTAGGTCTTGGTGCGCAAACTATTGTGCGTGATATTTTGGCTGGAATATTTATGTTGGTTGAAGATCAATATGGCGTGGGCGATGAAATTGAAGCACTTGACGTTAAAGGATCCGTTGAAGCAGTTGGTCTTCGCATCACAACGCTTCGCGGCTCAGATGGAACACTTTGGTACGTTCGAAACGGTGAAATTCTTAAAGTTGGAAATAAGTCCCAACCTAAGCGCTAAGTAAAAGCTTTACGAAGGCTGATTCACCAAGAATTGCGCAGCACCTTCCATGTAACTCCACAATTCAGCTTTTAATTCTTCGCTCGCATCAATTTCATCTACGGCCGATTTCATACATCTAAGCCAGGCATCGCGCGCTGCTCCGTCAATATGAAATTCTGCATGGCGCATTCGAAGACGTGGGTGGCCACGCTCTTCACCATAAGTCTTTGGCCCGCCCCAGTATTGCTCCAGAAAGAGCATTAATCGCCTTGCTGATCCCTTTAAATCCTCATCGGGATACATCGGGCGAAGTATTGGATCGACGGTGATGAGTGCATAGAAATGCGACGCAAGGCTTTCGAAAACCTGATGTCCGCCAATGCGGTCGTAAAAACTTACTTCTTGCTCTGCCATCACTGCCCGCCTAACGAGTTATTAGTTCTTTGTCCCTAGCAATTTGTAGCACGAAGTAACACGTGACGACACAGAGAAGGCCTGAGATATAGAACGCAGCGGAATAGTCTCCAAATTTGGTGCGAAGGAGTGCTGCCCCAAGAGCTGCAATTGAGCCGCCAATTTGGTGTGACGCAAAAACCCATCCATAAATAACTGTTGCACGCTCAGGTCCAAGGATTGTTCGGCACAAAACGATTGTGGGTGGCACGGTTGCAACCCAATCTAGCCCGTAGAAAATAATAAATACGATGGTCGATGGGTGGACAGTTTGAAAGAGGATTGCGGGCAATATGAATAAAGAAAGTCCGCGGAAGAGATAATAAAAGAAGAGAAGTTTTCTAGGATCAATCTTGTCCGTTAACCAACCAGAAGTCATGGTTCCAATTACGTCAAAGACACCAACCATTGCAAGGAGTCCGGCTGCAGTAACCTGTGGCATTCCATGATCATGTGCAGCAGCGATGAAATGTGTTCCTACTAATCCGCTTGTTGAAAGGCCGCAAACGAAAAACGAACCGGTGAGATACCAAAAATCTCGAAGCTTAGATGCTTCTCGTAATGCACCGATTGCTTCCTTTGCTGCATTACGTTTGATTTGAGGAAGTTCTACATAATTATCGGGCGCGCCGTAAGGGGTCGTTCCCATCTTCGAGGGACTTTCCTTAAGAAGCAGTGCGATGAGAGGAACCATTACCCACGCGGCACATGCAACAGTTATCGACACTGACTTCCAGCCGTGATGTGTTGCAAGCCAGGATAAACCAGGAAGAAAAATCAATTGCCCTGTTGCTGCTGCGGCAGTCAGTGCGCCAAGGACAATTCCTTTTTTAGCGATGAACCATCGGTTTGCAATAGAAGCAGCAAAGACGAGTGCCATTGATCCAGTTCCTGAACCAACGACGAACCCCCAGAGAACCAATAGCTGCCAAGGTGAATGAATGAAAATGGTGCTAAATGCTCCGCTTCCAACAACAGTTAGCGCCATCATGACAATTTTCTTAATCCCAAAACGCTCCATCAAAGCTGCAGCGAATGGCGATATCAATCCATAGACAAGTACGTTGACGCTTATCGCAGCAGAGATTGATGCACGAGACCAGCCAAAAGCTTCCTGTAATGGAACCAAAAGAACCGATGGAGCCGCTCTAAAACCAGCTGTTGCTGCAAGAGTTAAGAATGTAACGGCCGCTGCAATCCAAGCAGGATGAAGTCGGCGCACATTCTTAAGATTCATTCATGCCCTAAACCAGACAGCAGTGTCTTTTGGAAGATTTCGTCCCTTTAGTGGTTGCGAAGAGAGAATTACTTTTGCACCCTTTGGAATTTTCACTGTTTTGCCCAGGTTAACCCAGCATTGGAAATTTCCAGGACGCGAAAAAGCAACGACTTTCTTTCCCGCTTTAACCCATTCCATCTCACCATCACCAAGACCTTCTTCATTTTGGCGAATCTTCAAAGCCTTGCGATAAAGCCAGAGCATTGAATTTTGGTTTTGTTCTTGCTTATCTACAGCAAACGATCCCCAACCCTTAGGTTGCGGCAACCACGCTTCTTGAGTTGTCAGCGAATGGCGAGTTGAAAATCCATGTGCTCCATCTGGTGTCTCTGTCCAAGGAATTGGAACGCGACATCCATCACGGCCTGGATCCTTGTAACCACTCATACGCCAACGTGGATCTTCAAGGCGATTTTCGGGAATGTTGTGGACTTCAGGTAATCCAAGTTCTTCACCTTGATAGATGTAAGCACCACCTGGAAGTGCCAACATTAGAAGAGCACCAGCGCCTGCGCGTTGTGTTCCGCGTGCAACAGAGAACTTCTTTATATTTCCATAACGCTCTTTGCGATTACTTACTCCGCCGCCGCCAAGACCGCGATCAAATCGAGTGACTTTGCGAGTCACATCGTGATTTTCATAAACCCATGAAGCCGGAGCACCTGTTCCTGCAAGATTCTTCACGGTTTCTTTAATATTCTTCTTAATGACTTTTGCATCCCACTTTGAATCCAAGAATTGGAAATTAAATGAGTTAGCTAATTCATCAGATCGAAGATAGAGAGGTAGGGATTCAGCAGGCACCCAGGCTTCGGCAACACCCATTCGATCACCAGGATACGAATCAAATATTTTGCGCCATGAGCGATAAATATCGTGAACGCCTGGTTGATCCCAATATGGACGAGCATCTTTATCCAACATTTTGGATGATGCATTCACATCAGGAAGTCCAGGGGCTTTAACCATTCCGTGCGCTACGTCGATACGGAATCCATCCACGCCGCGATCAAGCCAGAATCGCAAAACTGATTCAAAGTGCGCACGTACTTCTGGGTTTTCCCAATTGAAATCAGGTTGTGATTCAGCAAATAAATGTAAGTACCACTGTCCCAATGTGCCATCGGCTTCTGTAACGCGTTGCCACGCAGGGCCACCAAAAACTGACTCCCAATCATTTGGGGCGATCTCGCCGTTCTCACCTTTTCCATTTCTAAAGATGTAGCGATTGCGAGCATCAGAGCCTGGCGCAGTACGGAGTGCCTCTTGAAACCAGGCGTGCTGATCTGAAGAATGATTTGGAACAATATCTACAATCATCTTGATCCCAAGTGCGTGCGCTTCATCAATCAGCTTTTGTGCTTGATCTAAAGTTCCATAATCCGGTTCGATATCCATGTAATTAGCAACGTCGTAACCGTGATCATTTTGAGGAGATGGATACCAAGGTGTAATCCAAATTGCGTTGATGCCAAGTGCCTTTAAATATGGAAGGCGCGAGCGGATTCCATCGACATCGCCCTTGCCATCGCCATTTGAGTCAGCATATGAGCGAATATAAATTTGGTACGTAACTGCATCTCTCCACCAAGGACGTTCTGCGCGTGCGACTAATGACATTAAATAGACTCCTCGAGATATTGGTTGAGATATACCTTTTCATCATCATTGATGCGTCGTGCTTTATACGTATTTTCAGTCACAGCAACTTGAACAGTTTTCGCTTTGGCATGAATTCCAAGACCACTTGCCACTTCATACGAAAGATCAAAAGAGGAATTCCCGATTCTGGAGACCCAAATTGCAACATCGACTTCAAAACTGCCTTCATAAATTGGTACCAAATAATCTACCTCTGCGCGTGCCACGACCATTAATGGAAACATCGCTTCCAGCCCTAAAGGTTTGCGTGAATACCAAGTCCAGTCGGCGCGAGCTTCTTGGATGATGGTGAGGTAAGCAGCGTTGTTGAGATGACCAAATGCATCAAGGTCGTCCCAGCGAATCATCTGCTTTGAATGGTGACGCATTAACGCGTGAGCTTTCGGTATGTGACGCGATGTGGACGAGCGGCATCTGCTCCAAGTCTTTGAATCTTGTTCGCTTCGTATGATTCAAAGTTTCCTTCAAACCAGAACCATTGTGAATCACCTTCGTAAGCCAAGATGTGGGTTGCAACGCGGTCAAGGAACCAGCGATCGTGAGAGATCACGACGGCGCAACCAGGAAATTCAAGGAGCGCATTTTCTAGTGATCCGAGTGTTTCAACATCAAGATCGTTTGTTGGTTCATCGAGTAGCAACAGGTTGCCACCCATCTTCAAAGTAAGAGCAAGGTTTAAACGATTTCGCTCGCCACCAGAGAGAACTCCAGCTGGCTTTTGTTGATCCGGGCCTTTGAAACCAAATGCAGAAACGTAAGCACGCGATGGCATTTCAACGTTTCCAACTTTCATAAAATCAAGTCCGTCAGATACAACTTCCCACAATGATTTCTTGGGATCGATACCTTCACGAGATTGATCTACATATGAAATCTTTACCGTTTCGCCAACTTTAACGTTTCCTTCATCGGCAGCTTCAAGTCCCAAGATTGTCTTGAACAGCGTTGTCTTACCAGCACCGTTAGGTCCGATGACTCCAACAATTCCATTTCGAGGCAAACTAAATGAAAGGTCATCAATCAGCAAACGATCGCCGAAGCCCTTCTTCAGATGTGAAACCTCAACAACGATATTTCCGAGACGAGGTCCAGGTGGGATTTGAATTTCTTCGAAATCCAACTTACGAGTCTTTTCGGCTTCTGTTGCCATTTCTTCGTAGCGGGCAAGACGTGCCTTTGATTTAACTTGTCGGCCCTTTGAGTTCATGCGAACCCACTCAAGCTCTTCCGTCAGACGCTTTGCGCGCTTTGCATCCTTTTGGCCCTCAATTTTCAAACGTGTTGATTTAGTCTCCAAATATGTTGTGTAGTTACCTTCATACGGATAAGCGCGACCGCGGTCGAGCTCCAAGATCCAATCAGCGACGTTGTCGAGGAAGTACCTATCGTGGGTAATCGCTACAACCGTGCCAGGGTATTTTGAAAGGTGTTGTTCAAGCCATAAAACGGATTCTGCATCCAAGTGGTTGGTTGGCTCATCGAGAAGCAAAAGGTCTGGAGCTTCTAGCAAAAGTTTGCACAAAGCGACGCGACGTTTTTCTCCACCAGATAAAACTTTGACATCGGCGTCAGGTGGCGGACAGCGAAGAGCGTCCATAGCTTGTTCTAATTGTGAATCTAAATCCCATGCATTGCGGTGATCGAGTTGCTCTTGAAGGTTGCCCATCTCGGCCAGCAACGTGTCGTAATCGGCGTCAGGTTGGCCCATCTCTTCCGAAATCGCGTTGAAGCGGTTCATCATTGCGATGGTTTCTGCAACGCCTTCTTGAACGTTCTCGAGAACATTCTTCGTCTCATCCAATTTCGGTTCTTGAAGCAAAATTCCAACGGTGTAACCCGGGGAAAGATATGCCTCGCCATTGGATGGCTGTTGAAGCCCGGCCATAATTTGGAGAACGGTCGACTTACCTGCACCGTTTGGACCTACAACACCAATCTTTGCCCCTGGTAGGAACATCAGTGTTACGTCGTCAAGAATAACCTTGTCGCCGTGCGCTTTACGCGTCTTCTTCATCGTATAAATGAACTCAGCCATAAGACGAAACTCTACCGTTCCTTGCTTGGGTAGACTGCACCCGTACAAATTCGCGCCCGTAGCTCAGTCGGATAGAGCAACCGCCTTCTAAGCGGTAGGTCGCTGGTTCGATTCCAGCCGGGCGCACTTCTCTTCTCACAACCGCTTTTCGAACTCTTTTGAGCATAAAAAAACCCGGCCACTCCCTCAAGCGGCCGGGTTTTTTAGTTTCTAGATATCTAGAAAATTAAGCACCAATCTTTGCGATCAAAGCTTTATCTGCTGCTAGCAAAGCACCTGTCACTGTTGAGTACTGAAGTGAAGGGTCTGTGTTTGGGCAAGCTGGATCCAAGAGAGCGTTAAGGAATGACTTAACTTCCGCAGCGTTCTTTGTCTTGGTATCAACTAACGCGTACGAAACGATTCCGAGGACGTAAGCCGCTGGATCTGTTGTCTCGTAGTTGAATGTCATCTTGCCATCAGCAGCAACTGTTCCAGCGTTCAAGAATGAAGCTGTTCCGCCTGCTTCTGGAAGTGCATATGAACCTGAAGCGTTCTTAATTGCTGCAAGTCCAAGCTTCTGTGCCTTTGCGTATGAAGCTTCAACATAAGTGATTGAGTACTTTGTCTTAGCTGCAAGTGCTGTTACGCCAGCTGAACCTGTTGCTGATTGGAAACGACCGAGGTTTGCTGCATCGTTGATGCTTCCTGGGAATACTGAAGTAAATGTTGATGAAGAAGACTTGGTCCAAGTTGTTGGGAACTTCTTGATGAACATGTTAACGAGGTTCTGAGTTGTACCAGATCCATCTCCACGGTAGATAACCTTGATCTTCTGGTTTGGAAGTGTGAAGTAACGCTTCACTGAAATTGTCTTCAGTACAACAGGCTTTCCTGATGCATCCTTAACAACCGCACCTGATGAATTCTTCTTGAAAACAACCTGAGGTGATGAACCGTTGTTATCCGCAGCGATTGCTGGGTCATTCCACATTGTGATTTTTCCAGCGAAAATATCTGAAAGTGTTGCAGGTGAAAGATAAAGTGTCTTTGTTGAATTCAAGTTGTAAGCGATTGCAACTGGTGCAGCTACAACTGGGATGTGAACGATTGAAGCAACAGCTGGTGTATATGTTGCATCTGAAAAGTTGAAATCTCCAATGCCCTTATCAGCATTTCCGCGACCAGTTCCTGAACCAGCAGGGTTGTAAGTAATGGTGTTACCTGAAGCTGATTGGTAAGCAGCCTTGCATGCACCGATTAGTGGTGCTGCGAAAGATGATCCTGCGCCTGTTAGTGAAACACCAGCGAATGCTGGGCTTGCTGCAACAACTGCAGCGGCTGCGGCTACGGCAGCGATTTTGATGGAGCGTGAAAGCTTCATGTATTCCCCTCGAAATTTGGTCCACGTGATTGGACTTGTAAGAGGAAACATATGGATGACAAGTAACTTGGGGTATCCCCACCCTTAACGTCGGGTGGGTTCTAAATGAACAACTGGTAAACGATTTTGAGCTTAACCAAAGCGCCCAGTTACATAGTTTTCGGTTCGAGTGTCCTTTGGACGAGAGAAAATCTCATTCGTGTGACCAACTTCAACGAGTTCACCAGGTCCACCATCAGATAAAAAGAAAGCTGTGTAATCAGAGACACGGGCTGCTTGTTGCATGTTGTGCGTAACGATGATGATTGTCATCGAAGAAGAGAGGTGCGAAATGGTCTCTTCAACTTTAAGAGTTGATCCTGGGTCAAGTGCTGAACAAGGTTCATCCATCAAAAGCACTTGAGGACGCACAGCGAGTGAACGTGCAATACAAAGACGTTGCTGCTGCCCACCAGAGAGTGATCCGCCGTGTGCATTCAAACGATCTTTAACTTCATTCCACAGACCGGCGCGCTCTAAACACTCTTGGAGCAAGTCATCTTTATTCTCAACTTTTAAGTTAGCAAGCTTTAAACCAGCAAGAACGTTTTCTGCAATTGTCATGGATGGGAATGGATTTGGCTTTTGGAAAACCATTCCAACCTTTAACCGAATTTGAGTTACATCTACTCCAGGTGCGTAAATATCTGTTCCGTTAAGCAAGACTTCGCCAGCCATTGCTGCAGTTGGAATAAATTCATGCATGCGGTTCAAGGTGCGAATAAAAGTAGATTTACCGCAACCAGATGGTCCGATCAACGCTGTGACTGTTCCTGCCCAGAAATCTAGGGAAACATCGCGAAGAGCAAGCTTGTCACCGAACCACGCGTGAATGTTGCGAGCTTCAAGTCCGACACCGAGCGCGCTAGAACCAGGGGCCTTCTTTGCTTCAGCTGCAGAGGCAATGCCTGCAAGTGAAGAAGGCTGTACGTGTGTTTCCATCTCTGGATTCTCGCTTTCGTCGGTCATTTAACTTTTCTCCCGCCTAGGAATCGTGCAAGGCCAAATAGAACTAGAACAATTACGAGTAGAACGAGAATACCCGTCCACGCGCGTGAAATGGAAGCCTCGGTACCCGAACCGAAAGCTTTCCAAATGTAGGTAGGGAGTGTTCCCATGGGACCCTTGAAAATATTCCATTGAGTTCCATCGCCTCCGCCAGTGAGAAGCACAACTGGCGCTGTTTCTCCGGCAACGCGAGCGACACCGAGAATCAACGCCGTAACCAATCCGCTTCGTGCAGCAGGCAAGACAATTTGTTGAACGGTGCGCCATTGAGTTCCACCTAGTGCAACACCAGATTCGCGAAGATCTTGTGGAATCAAAAGCAATACTTCTTCAGCGGTACGGGCAATAGTTGGAATCATCAAAATTGCAAGAGCGAGTGATCCTTCGAAGGATGAATAAAATTTAGTGAGTGGATAAACAACTGCAGCCAAAATGAAAAGGCCTGCGACAATCGATGGAACACCTGACATCGATTGAACAAGAAATTTAATTGGGCGAGTAAAACGTCCACGAATCTCAGTCATGTAGATTGCCGTAAGAATTCCGATGGGAAGGCTAATTACCAAAGCAGTTGCAACAATCAATATTGAACCGATGATTGCATGCTTTAAACCGCCTGCAGATAAATTCTCATCTGTAAAAGCAGCATTCTGCATATCCGTTGTGAACAATGAAAGATGCAAACCTTTGTACCCGCGAACGACAACGGCAGTAATGATGCTAATGATTGGAAGTACAGCTACTCCAATGGCCATAGTTACTAAGCCGCGGAAAAATGCATCAACGCCTGCAGATTTTCCATGGTTAAAACGAACTACCGCATAATCAATAATTAGGTAAATGACAACAAAAGCTCCCACGTAGCCAAGCTTTCCTTTGAGAGGAGAGACTGCAACAAGGAGTATTGCTAAAAGAAGTGAAACTAAAAGAATTCCACCAGTTTCGACACGTTGACGAGGTGTTGCTTTCCAAGGCTTTTGTGGCTTAGGAATTGAGATTGTGCTCATCGGCCGCTCTTTCCTGATTTAGAAACAATCACATCTGCAAGCGAGTTAACGATGAGAGTGACAAGGAAAAGGATCAAACCAGCAGCCATTAGCGCCTTGATTTCAAGAGGCGTAGCTTCGCCGAATTTCATGAGAATCATTGATGCAACGTTGCCACCAGCACCCAATAGAACATGCCAGTTAATCTGATAAACGATATTAAGAACTGTATACACCGCAACCGTTTCACCCATGGCACGGCCCAGGCCAAGCATTGCACCGCCAACAATTCCAGAGCGCGCATAAGGAAATGCAACTGCACGAATCATTCCCCAACGTGTTGAACCCAGCGCATACGCAGCTTGAATTCGATCTAGAGGAGTCTGTCCAAAAATTTCACGTGCAATCGAAGTGACAATTGGAATAATCATGATTGAAAGGACTACGCCGGCAACAAATGGTGAGCGATCAAAGACTGGAGCTTGCATACTAAAGAATGGAATCCAGCCAAAAAACTTATTCAGAAGTTTTGCCCAGTACACAGCGCTTGGCATAAGAACAAAGAATCCCCATAAGCCATAAAGGATGGATGGGAATGCAGCCATGAGATCAACAAGTGTGACCATTATTTTCTTTACTGAAGATGGTGCATAGAAAGTTAAGAAGAGCGCAGTGAAGACTGAGATCGGAACTGCAATTGCAACTGCAATGGTTGCGCAAACAAGAGTTCCGATAAGCATCGCGGCAATTCCGAAATGGGATTGTGAAGGAATCGGCACGTTGTTGTCATCCACCGCGGCATTCCAATCACTCGTCGTGATGAAATGCAGACCTTGAGAGTGAAGAATTGAAAAGCCCTGATATAGAAGGAATATGAAAATCATTCCTAAAATCAAAAGTGACGAGAGGCCTCCGCCTGTTACTACTCCACGGAAAACTTTGTCTGAAAATCGAGGTTTGGTCGTTAGCTGACGCTTCTCGGGCAGCGCCGGGCGCTCACTTACTTGGACTGAACTCACTCGCAGATACTCCCCTTAAATGGGGGTTGTTAGTTGGCTCATTAGTTAACAGAAGGTGAACGAATGGTGAAATGACTGGACTCTGCCTTAGGGTGGGTCCATGGCTTCTGAACTCCCAAATCTCATCTGGGTTGACTGCGAAATGACTGGGCTGAGCGTAGAGAATGACGCTCTCGTCGAAATCGCTGTCCTCGTGACCGATTCCCAATTAAACGTCCTCGGCGAAGGCGTAGATCTCGTCATTAAGACCACCCAGGAGAAGCTCGACGGGATGAATGATTTCGTTCGAGAGATGCATACCTCCTCCGGGCTGATCACAGAGATTCCAAACGGGGTATCTCTCGAGGAAGCCTCAACCAAGATTCTTGAATATCTAAATAAATACGCGCCTGGCGCAGGCAAATCTCCTTTGGCTGGCAACTCGGTCTATGTCGATCGCCTCTTTATTGCTCGCGATCTTCCAGAAGTCCACGCCTATCTTCATTACCGGACGGTTGATGTCTCCTCTCTCAAGGAGTTGGCTCGTCGCTGGTACCCACGCGCTTACTTTGCAGCTCCCAAGAAGACCGGAAACCACCGTGCTTTGGGCGATATCCGGGATTCCATTGATGAACTGGACTATTACCGCGAACAGATTTTCGTTCCGGCTCCCTAGTTCTGTCGCGTATAATTTGTACTTCCAGTGAACGAATAAACATGGTGGTCGTAGCTCAGCTGGTAGAGCATCCGGTTGTGGTCCGGAATGTCGCGGGTTCGAGCCCCGTCGATCACCCCAATTTTTAAACGCAGATCTCTGCGCTCACATAAGGGAGCTTCGAATGCCTCATATGATTTTCGACGTAGTCATCGAAATCCCAGCAGGAAGTCGCAACAAGTACGAGATCGATCATGCAACTGGTGAAATCCGCCTTGATCGCATGCTCTTCACTTCTACGCGCTATCCATACGATTATGGTTTCGTAAAGAACAGCCTCTCACTCGATGGCGATCCACTCGATGCACTTGTTCTTCTTGATGAGCCAACATTCCCTGGGTGCGTTGTAAGTTGTCGCGTTGTCGGTATGTATCACATGCAAGATGAAGCTGGCGGAGATGACAAATTGCTCTGTGTTGCAGCCGGAGATATTCGTAAGAATGAATTGCAAGACCTTAACGATGTTGCTGATTATGATCTTGATGAAATCAGCCACTTCTTCCAGGTATACAAAGCACTAGAACCAGGCAAAAAAGTTTTCGGTGGCGAGTGGGTTGGTCACGTTGCTGCAGAAGAAGAAATCAACAACAGCTATGCACGATATAAAGGCGCTCACTAACTATTCTTGTTTTAAATAATTTTAAGAGGTGAGGTTTCATCATGAAATTAATTACCGCAATTGTTAAGCCAGGTCGCGTCGACGAAATCAAAGTCGCCCTCCAATCCAATGGCGTTGCCGGAATGACAGTTTCTGAAGCCAGTGGCTTTGGTCGCCAGAAGGGCCACACCGAGATTTACCGCGGGGCTGAATACACCGTCGATCTCATCCCTAAAGTTCGCATTGAAGTTCTCGTTGACGACGTGGATCTCGACAGAGTCCTTGATTTAATGGTTCAAACAGCCAATACCGGCTCCATTGGAGATGGAAAGATCTGGGTCACCACCGTTGATTCAGTGGTCCGAGTCCGCACAAATGAGCGAGGTTCTGACGCGCTTTAGTCCATTTTCGCAGAATCCCTCATCGCTGATAGGGTCTGCACCGCAGTAAAACTTTGGGTTGTTAGCTCAGTTGGTAGAGCAAGTGACTCTTAATCACTGGGTCGGGGGTTCGAGTCCCTCACAACCCACCAAAGTTAAAATGGCAGGATTAATTTAATTAGCCAATACTTGCTTACCTAATCAATAAGAACTCTTTGCTTACTGCCTTGGCAAGTATGTCACTTGCATCTACCCATGAAATTCCATAGATATTTTTAAAGGCTTCCTCAAATGATTCTCCGGTGGCGGCACGGGAATACAACAGCAATGTTGATTCAATTCCACCGATTGCAGACAATGCTTCTGTAGTGAGGAATCCAACTGAATATCCAAGCGAGTAGCTAGGTAGAGCGAAACAGCTTGGTGGGGAACTTTCTGCATAAAACTTTGTTAGAAATTCATAAGTGATTGTAGAAGCATCAACCTGAGTCGAAGAATGCCCCCCAGCCACATTCAGCACCGGATGAGAAGCTTGTCGTTTACGAACATCGAGGTAAGCGTTCAAATTATTTGTACCTGCCGATAAGCCCGCAGCATGGGCAAGACCTTCCGAGATCCAGCAAGGCAAAATTTGTTGGCTGTTCAAATTACTACCAATGAATTGTGCACCTTGCATTTGATGGGTGAACTCATGAATTTGTAATGGGCCAACGTAATAGGGATCGGTTCCTTCATTTCTTGCACAGAGTCCGAAGACCCCTATGGCTTGATTTTCAGAAATCATTCCGGCGTTTGCACCACCGCAATCCGGACCACCGTAAGGCGCCCGAGAGAGGTTGTCCCCTACCTGCTGAGCCTGATTACTGCTCATCCCAGAATCGGTAAGAATCTTTGTAATTTCTGATTTCGCCCAAGGAATTTCATCGTAACTATAAACAAGGAAAGCGGATTTTGGAGGAAGGATAAATCGATTCCAAAGGGCTACACCGGTTCGAAGATAATTTTCAAAACCGGAGTAATGAGAAGTCGGTGTATTGGGGGCATAGATAACTTTTATCGAAGTTGTAGCTCCACTGCTGCTATTTGCTTTCAACGTGTCTTGCGCGCTTTGCCACGCAACCGAACTGATGTCAGAAGCGCGACTTTCAAGATTTTTCCAAGTTATCGGAATAACTGTGGACGGAAGAAGTGGAACCACAAACGATTTGATTTTGGGGGTAGGTACTGAAGTTGTCGCGGGGGTTGGTGTCGGGGCAGGTGTCACTGTTGGGATAGAAGTTGGCGCGGGCATTGCCGATTGATCACTTTGATTGGAGACTCTTGTTTTTGTCCACAGAAGTTTCTTTCCAGATTTTTTACAAATGTATTTGAAGCTAGCAGAGCTAATTGTTTGATTGACTTTGTTGCATGGAGCGCCGTTTCGAGGGGTGGGAGTCGCCCATGTGTTGGGAGTGCTCAATGAGACAAGAAAACTTAAAATAAGTGATATCGAGAGGTTGCGACGCATGGACGTATCATCAAGGATGCAACTCTTAATTAATAGCACCGCCAAGCGCAATTCTTAAAGTAAAACTTCGGGCACTCAAGTCTCTTTTCACGGAAAAAATGGCCCCCAGATTTCTCCGAGGGACCTGTTTAATTCTTAACCTTTATTGTCTGAGATATGCCTTCTCCATTGCAGCAAGATCAATCTTCCTCATCTGAAGCATTGCCTGTGTTGCCCGTTGAGCCCCATCAGGATCTGAGCCACCGAGGTACTTGCCCATTTCAGGTGAAGTTACCTGCCAAGAGACGCCAAACTTATCTTTAAGCCATCCGCATTGGCTCTCTTCTCCGCCATCAGCGATCAAGAGCTCCCAATACTTATCAATTTCTGCCTGATTCGAGCAGGGAATCTGGAATGAAATTGCGTTGGTGTGCGGAAATTGAGGTCCGCCATTTAACCCAATAAAAGATTGTCCAAAAATTTTGAAGTTCACAACAACTTCGTCACCCTTGGAATTTCCTGGAGTATCAGTGGGAGCAATCCAATTATCGGCAACAGAGCTATCTGGGAAGATGCTTGAATAGAAATTTGCTGCATCGCGAGCTTGGCCGTTAAACCATAAACAGGTAGTGAGTTCCATCTGGTAAGGGTATCTGAAAAGTAAACACTTTAGCTAAGTACGAAATGTGTTCTCGTCTCGGAGGGTTAACACGCAATACGTTTAGTTTAGTTATTCACTCGACTGGGATAAGAATTTGAAAAGTAATTTCTGGTGCAGCCGGATCATAATTCGCTGGATAAACCTCAAGATGCTGCCCTTCGCGATTTGATAATCCTGACCCAGGAAGTGCAACCGTGTAAGCATCCATGAACCCCATATCTATGTTGGCCATTGAGCCAATGTATGTATGGGCAAAGTAGTTTCCGCCAGTTATGTCCAGGCTTTTAAATCCTGCACTTGGCTCTCCTGGCTTGAGTTCGAACCCAGCGAAATAATGAATTTCCTGCGGGGGAACATTTGCATCAGCAGGCCAGCTCACTCCATACATGACTCTCTGGGAGGACAGTCCTGCGTTCAAAACCATTGGGATGAACTTCTGCCACACAGTGTCAGCAAACTTAGCGCCGCTTCCTTCGGAATTATTAAATGACGATGGACCGATTTCGCTGATTCCAACGATGGTGAAGGGTTCGATTTTTATCATGGATTTAGTAAGTAACTGTTCCTGTCGCGATTGCATTAAAGAAGCTTGCGATTGGTGGGTACTTGTTAGAAAAATCGCACTTTCCCTTATTTGTTCCAGTCTTATATCGAGGGGTTATTCCACCAAGATTCAACGTGACGGTCAGGGAGCCTTTAATAGATTTGTAAGAGCCAGTTCCTTTAATAATGTCCCAAGGAATAGCTGTTCCACTTAAAGAGAAGGAACAAGTTTTGTTTTGAATCAGTGGAGTCTGTCCTGTTGCTTTATTAAAATTACTGTTATCAATAATTATTGAACCTTTTTTAAGCTTAAGGATTACCGCTGGAGAAGGTGAAGACTTGCTTACGTTTCCCAGAACGTCTGAACCTTGGATGGTTCCGTAATCTCCGATAGCCCCAGTCACAGTGGCGGTACCAAGTGGTGAAGTGAATGTCTGATCAATATTGATGATTACAACGCCTGAGGTCGTCGCGTGAGCAGGGAAAATTGTGGTGGCAGTGGCCATAGCTGTTGAAAGGAT
>CANCGX010000015.1 GCA_947377725.1 Actinomycetota bacterium | reverse complement strand
ATTTGGTCATTTACGAGACCGGAATATTCAGCACGCTCCACATCACGGAAAACACCAATGGGGACATGCACAAGCTCAGATCCAGATAAGCGAGACAAAGCGAAGGCATATGAGGGGTCGAGATTGTTTGCATCATGAATGACGATGTCATCTTCTGAGACTGAATCAAGAGACACGACACTTAATCCGCCATTTTTAAAGACAACTCCGTGAGTAAAAGATTTAATCGGTTCCCCATGGACGAGCTGCAAAATTGCAGAACCCTTTGTGTCGGCATCTTTCACTATTTGATATGCATCGTCATTAAAGATTGGGCAATTTTGATAAATCTCAATCAAGGCTGAACCCTTGTGTTGTGAAGCGGCTCGTAAAGTATCCGTTAAATGCTTGCGATCACTGTCAATCGAGCGAGCTACAAAAGTAGCTTCAGCACCTAATGCAAGAGAAATTGGATTAAATGGAGTATCCAATGAGCCTGCGGGGGTTGATTTGGTTACCTTGCCGGTTTCACTCGTAGGTGAATATTGACCTTTTGTAAGACCATAGATGCGATTATTAAAAAGCAAGATCTTGAGATTCACATTCCTTCTCAACGCATGAATCAAGTGATTACCGCCGATGGATAGCGCATCTCCATCCCCTGTAATAACAAAAACCGTTAGGTCTGGTCGAGAGATTGCCAATCCTGTTGCAAGCGTTGGAGCGCGCCCATGAATGGAGTGAATACCAAAAGTTTCCAAGTAATAAGGGAAACGGGAAGAGCATCCAATTCCGGAAATAAAGACAATATTTTCACGGGGTAGACCTAGTTCGGGAAGAAAAGATTGCACTGTAGAAAGAATTGAGTAGTCACCACAACCAGGGCACCACTTCACTTCTTGATCAGATGTGAAATCTTTTTTGGTTAACGTGAGATCAGTCATTTAGCACCGCCATCGTCGCTTCAATTATTTCAGTAGTTGAGAAGGGAAGTCCTCGCACCTGGTTGTAGCCAGTTACATCTTTCAAGAATTGTGAACGTAACAACATCGCGAGTTGACCTAAATTCATTTCTGGAACAACTACACGGTCATATTTCGCTAGAACGTCGCCCAAATTCTTCGGGAAAGGATTTATGTATCGAAGATGTGCTTGTGCAACTTTTTGGCCATTTTCGCGCAAACTTTCAACTGCGGCTGCAATTGGTCCAAATGTTGAACCCCAACCGAGTAGAAGTACTTTTGCATCCCCTGATGGATCATCAACTTCTAAATCAGGAACGGATACGCCAGCAACTTTTGCAGCACGAGTACGAACCATAAAGTCGTGATTTGCAGGGTCGTAAGAAATCGCACCAGTCTTGTCGGCTTTCTCAACTCCTCCGATTCGGTGCTCAATTCCTTTTGTACCGGGAACAGCCCATGGTCGAGCTAAAGTCTCGGGATTTCGAGCGTAAGGGAGGAAATTCTCTTGAGTTTTCGCAAATTCCACTCTTAAATCAGGCAAATCTTCAACTACCGGAATCTTCCAAGGTTCTGACCCATTTGCGATGTAGCCATCGGACAAAATGAAGACAGGAACTCGGTACGTGGTTGCAATCCGCACGGCTTCCATCGCAATATCAAAACAATCTTTTGGTGTTGCGGGCGCGATTACAACAGTTGGAGATTCACCGTTTCTTCCAAACATTGCCTGTAAGAGATCGGCTTGTTCTGTCTTTGTTGGCAAACCAGTAGAAGGACCACCGCGTTGAACATCAATCACTATGAGGGGGAGCTCAAGCATTACTGCTAGACCAATCATTTCAGCTTTAAGTGCAAGCCCAGGTCCAGATGTGGTTGTTATTCCAAGGGCGCCACCATAAGAAGCTCCGAGTGCAGAACCCACAGCTGCAATCTCATCTTCTGCCTGGAAAGTAATGACTCCAAACTTTTTATGTTTTGATAACTCGTGCAAAATATCTGACGCCGGAGTGATTGGGTAGGAACCCAAAAATAACTTCAACTCACTCTGTTTAGAAGCAGCGATGAGTCCATATGCCATCGCAACATTGCCACTTATGTTTCGATATTTACCCGCTGGCATCTTTGTCGGCGCAATTTCATACGAGACTGAAAACTCTTCAGTCGTTTCTCCATAATTCCAACCTGTTTTAAATGCGAGGAGATTCGCAGCAAGTACTTCAGGCTTCTTTGCAAACTTGGCATTCAAGAAGTTTTCCGTGGACTCCGTTGGACGGTGATACATCCACGTCAACAAACCCAGAGCAAACATATTCTTTGAACGTTCAGCTTCTTTTCGAGAGAGCGTTAATTCAGAGAGTGCAGCCAACGTCATGCTAGTAAGAGGAATGCCGTGGACCTTGTAACTTTCAAGTGATCCATTTTCAAGTGGATTTGTTTCATACCCTACCTTGGAGAGGTTGCGAGTAGTGAATTCATCGCTATCAACAATAATTGTCGCCCCTCTTGGCAAATCTTTGATATTTGCTTTAAGGGCTGCTGGGTTCATCGCAACGAGCACATCTGGTGCATCACCTGGGGTTTGTACGTGATGATCAGCAAAATGAAGTTGGAAGGATGAGACTCCCGCCAACGTACCCTGCGGCGCTCGAATTTCAGCCGGAAAATTCGGAAGAGTCGAAAGATCGTTTCCAAGACTTGCTGTATCCATGGTGAAACGATCACCTGTTAATTGCATTCCATCGCCGCTATCTCCAGCAAATCGAATTGTTACCTGGTGCAGCGAAACCACTGTTTTACTCACGTTTACATCTTGCCACTTTGTATTGAAATTACTAGAGCGATGCGCTTTTTGCTCGATGATTTGAGTCTCAACCAGGTATCGGAGCCAGGGGTAACACTCCAACATTGCGCCATCAACGAGAGAGCTATTTCCCAATAATTCCGCTTGTGATAGGTAAAATTTCCCAATGCCCCCTCGCCACCCAAACTCTGAACATATGGGGGCGTAGCCGATGTCAATGTCAGGATTTATTTATAATCATCGCCTTCATATTATTTTAACGGCGCTGGCTTTGGCTGGTATTGGTTTTTGGTGGCTCTGGGGAAAACGCCACATTTAATACTTTTACAATTCGGAAGGAAAGAAAATGAAGAGAAAACTATCTATTGTGGGTGGCGCGTTCGCCATCACTATCTTAAGTGCGAGCATTGCAAATGCACACGTGGAATTTACTCCAGATTTTGTTCTCGCTAATAAAAATCAAGTTCTCACACTTGTAGTACCTCATGACTGTAATACAAAATCAAAAACGACTGAAATGAAACTTCAACTTCCTGCAAACTTCAATGTGAAAAGCTTCTCGCCTGTAGGTGTCTACCAACGAGGAAAAGTAGTGCAGGGATGGAGTCAAAAAATTATTGTTGTTGGTGGAAAGTCTTACCTCGATATTAAAGGACCAGGTTTGAAAGCAGGACCAGACATGGGTCCAAACGCAGTCACTCTGAAATTTAAGACTATCACCCCAAGCGCAAAAGGAACACAACTTAAATTTCCAGCCGTGCAGTACTGCTCCGATGGAACCTCAGTAAGTTGGATTCAACCAAGACCAAGCGATGGATCTGATCCTGCCGAATCAGCTAAACCTGTTCCAGTACTGAATCTAAAGTAGAAAGTAACTAGATGAATCAGAGCAAATCCAAATCATCCAACATGCATTTAAGGCTCTTGGCTATTTTGGGTTTGCTCTTTTTCATAATGAATCTAGAAGTTGCTCCTGCATCGGCCCATGCTCAGGTGGTGGCTACATATCCCATTGATGGGTCAATTGTGAAAAGTGCCCCGGATGTCATTGTTCTCTCATGGGGTGAGGATGTTCGAACAAATGCCAAGCAATTTGCTTTAACTAATACAACTGGAATTCCTGTAAAAACATCATTCAACTATCGATTTGATAAAACTACCGGAGAAGGAAGCGCGTCACTTACTCCGATAAAGAAGCTTGAAGACGGCAGTTATATAGTCTCTTGGAAAGTCATCAGCCGAGATGGCCACCTTGTGGCTGGCGCAAACACTTTTGGCATAAATGTGAAATCTATAAATGCAAAAAGTTCGACGACGACCTCATATTTTGTTGAGCTACTTCAAGGAATTTTTTGGATTCTTATGATCCTAGCCTTTGGTGCTCTCATGGCTAGTAGAAAGAGATTATTTCTTCTCGCTGCACGCCTAATCTTGGCTGTCTCTGTAATTCGAATTCTCAATTCATATTCTGTTCTCCACGGTGCGTTTGCAAGTACCGGAAGTTCCAAGATTTCCATCCTAGCTCTTATTATTTTTGCAATTGTATTAATTCTCCCTAAGAGAGAATTAGCGGGTTCAGATCGGTTGAAGTTCACCCAGCTCTCATTTTTGACACTTCTTTTTGTATTGCAACCGTTTTTCGAGGGCCATCCGCTAGATGTCGTTCAACCGGGATACCTAAAATATGTTTCAGCGGCGCACTTGCTATTTGCCTATCTGTGGACCGGAAGCGTTACCGCATTTATTCTTTTGCGAACACGGGATCAGTATGCAATCACTCGAAGAATAAGCACGGTATCTATATTTCTTTTAGTTGTATTTGGTTCAGTCCTTACATATTTCCTTGCCTTACCTTTGAGCTTCGCAAGCAAAAGCGCATGGGAATCGTTCATTTTAATTAAAATAGCAATTGTTCTAACTGCATTATTAATCGGTGCTTACCACCACTTTGCTGCTAAGAAATTTCTTGAAAACCCAGAATTCAATTTTAGTAAATCACTTCTACTGGAAGGAACTGCAATTATTGGGATTGTGGCATCGACAGCTCTTTTAGTTTCGTACACACCTCCTAAAATCACAGCAAATCAATATAAAATTTCACAACGATTAATTAGTGCAAATTCTGGAAAGAATTATTTACAAATTCCGGTTACGTTTGATAACGGACTCAAGGGGACTTTTTATATCCAGAAAGTATTACGCGGGAAACCATCAATGATTATGCTTGCAGTGTCTTCAAAGAAGACTCTGAAGTCGCTTGGCGTTGAAGCCTATTTTTCAAATACTGAGCTAAATATCATCGACTTGCACGCAAAGTTAACGGGTGCATCCAATCAATATATGTCGTATCTTTCGATTCCGGCAGCCGGTAAATGGCACATAAGTATCCAAATACTTTTGGATGAATTCACGCAGACGCAAGCAAACTTCAACGTAAAAATCTAGATAAATCTCTCTTTTGAGTTAATCTAGCCTCATGCATTCGCAACCCACTTCAAAGCTGATTACAAAAGCCGTAATCCCAGCTGCGGGCATGGGTACGCGTTTCTTGCCAGCGACAAAAGCGATGCCGAAAGAGATGCTTCCTGTCGTCGACAAGCCCGCTATCCAATATGTCGTCGAAGAGGCAGCATCCGCAGGTCTGACAGAGATAATGATGGTAACCGGTCGTAACAAGAGAGCGCTCGAAGATCATTTTGATCGCGCTACGGAACTTGAAACTATGCTCGAAGAAAAAGGGAATTTAGAGTTACTTGCAACCGTACGAGAGTCCACGAAGCTCGCTCATATGCATTATGGTCGCCAAGCCTCACCTCGCGGATTAGGAGATGCGGTTCTGACAGCCTCTGCTTTTGTCGGAGATGAGCCATTTGCAGTGTTGTTGGGCGATGACCTTATCGATTCACGGAATCCAATACTTCCAAGAATGATTGAAGTGCATCAAAAATTTGGTGGAACCGTGTTGGCTCTTATGGAAGTTGAACCTGACAAAATTTCCTCCTATGGAGCCGCCGCAGTCGAATCTATTGGTTCTGAAAGTAATTTTGAAGATGTTGTTCGTGTGACTGGGTTAGTAGAGAAGCCATCAAAGGAGAGCGCTCCAAGCAATTACGCAGTTCTTGGAAGGTATTTACTTACGGCTGATATTTTTAAAATATTGCAATCAACTAAACCAGGTAGAAGTAATGAAATTCAATTGACGGATGCGATTGCTGAATTAACAAATCGCGAAGACCACGGCGGCCCAGTGCACGGAGTCGTTTTTAATGGACTTAGATACGACACTGGAGACAAGCTTGGTTATCTACAAGCAACCATCCGACTTGCATCCGAACGAAATGATTTAGGTCCAGAGTTGAGAAAATGGCTTAAAGAATTTGTAAAAGGACTACCAAACTAAGTTCTAACCAAATGTTGGCAAGAAGTATTTTCCGTATTTGAAGAAGATTGCAACGAGAATGACTGTATAGACAGCCCCAACAATCACATGATCCCAGCCACGGTCGAGAAAATTGATTACTTTTTCTTGTTGTTCTGCTGATCGATTAAACGTGTTTTCACGCAAATTAATTCGAAGCATCGTAGAAAATACAGTCACTGTTGAAATGGTGACCAAAAGGCACCAAGGACAGAAAGCTTTGATCACGAAGAATGATTGTGAAAGTAACCAAAAAGCGAACATTAAGCCGAAGCCATAAACAACCAGCGCAGCCTTGAGGAACCACTTTGGGAAAATCACCATGCCCAAGCCGGCTACAGCAATCGAAATAACAACTGGCTCACAAATTAAACCGATGAATGAGTTTGGGAACCCAAGAAGGCTTGACTGCCAAGAGCGTGCAACTTTGCCACACGAGACAACCGCATTCACATCGCATGACAACTTAGTGGCAGCGTTCTTGGCGATAGCAATTGCATCAACCGAGAGAACAAGTGAAGCAACAAGGCTGGCCAAAGATGAGATAAGCATAAAAATATAGATTTTGCGGTAATTACGGGCTCGCTCAATCATAGAAATCTCTGTCATATCCACAAGTCTATCGGAGACCCAGCCTGTCTTTGCCTCAGGGTACCAAGTGTGCAAGAGGCTAGAAATAAGGATAAAGTCGAAGGATGTCGATGACACCGCAAGCCCAATGGCGCGCCCTTCGTAACGCCTCCACAGATCAATCCGTTAAGGACCAAAAACTAAAAGCCGGGACCTTCAAGCGAATTGTGGGTTTTGCCAAGCCGTATAAAAAACAACTCTCAGTCTTTCTCTTCATGGTTGTTTTAGACGCAATACTTACGGTTGCTTCTCCGTTAATCCTCAAACAGTTAATTGATAAAGGAGTCGTCCCACACAATGGACGAGTTGTTACACAGCTTGCATTGTTGGTTGCCTTCTTCGCTCTTTTTGATGCCGGCATCAATCTAGTTTTAAGGTGGCATTCAAGCCAGATTGGTGAAGGACTGATTTACGATCTACGTACTCAAGTCTTTTCACATGTTCAAAAACAATCAATCGCATTTTTTACTCGTACTCAGACAGGCGCGCTAATTTCGCGACTCAATTCTGATGTTATCGGAGCACAACAGGCATTCACTTCGACTCTCTCTGGCGTTATAAGCAACGCGCTCAGTTTAATTTTAGTAGTTGGAGCGATGCTGACTCTCTCTTGGCAAATCACTCTTGCCTCTCTCCTCATGATTCCTTTTTTCATTTTGCCGACCAAATGGATTGGTAAACGTCTTCAAGGTCTAACCCGTGAATCATTTAATGTAAATGCAGAAATGTCTTCAACCATGACAGAGCGTTTCAATGTTTCAGGAGCGCTGCTGGTAAATATTTATGGCGATGGTAAAGCAGAAGGTGAAAATTTTCGTTCAAAAGCTCGCAAAGTAGCGGATATTGGAATTAAGAGTGCAGTACTTAACCGCGCATTCTTTAGTGTTCTTACAACAATTGCCGCAATAGCGACCGCCTTCGCTTATGGAATTGGTGGACATCTTGCAATCAGCAAAACAATTACGATTGGGACGCTCCTTGCAATCACGACTCTTCTTGCAAGGCTTTACGGACCTTTAACATCACTTTCAACTGTGCGAATAGATGTCATGATGGCGCTCATCTCCTTTGAACGAGTTTTCGAAGTTCTCGATCTTGAACCGATGGTAAAAGATCCGTTAACACCCAAGAGTTTTCCTTCGCACCAACCCAATGTCACTTTCAATAATGTGAAATTTTCCTATCCCAAAGCAGATGAGATTTCCTTGGCCTCCCTTGAAGTTGTCGCTAAAAAGGAGATTGTTGAAAGTGGAGAGGTATTAAAGGGCATCTCATTCGAGGTGAAGCCTGGAACACTTACAGCGATTGTCGGACCGTCAGGTGCAGGCAAAAGCACGATTTCAGGACTTATCCCACGTCTTTATGACGTAACTGAAGGTTCAATCGAAATCAATGGTGTTGATATCCGAGATGTTCTCATCACTGAGCTTCGCTCCACAATCGGAGTTGTAACTCAAGATTCGCATATGTTCCATGACTCAATAAAAACAAACTTGCTGTATGCACGAAATGAAGCCACGGAAGAGGATTTATGGGCTGCATGCAATGCTGCCCAAATCGGAGACTTCATCCGCACTCTGCCAAACGGTTTGGATACCGTCGTTGGTGAACGTGGGCACAGACTTTCTGGAGGCGAGAAGCAGAGACTTGCAATTGCTCGTCTACTTTTGAAAGCGCCAAAAATTGTTATTTTGGATGAAGCGACAGCGCATTTGGATTCAGAAAATGAAGCTCTCGTGCAAGATGCTTTAAAGATTGCCCTCAAAGATCGCACGAGTATTGTCATTGCGCATAGATTGTCGACTGTTGTGCAAGCCGATCATATTTTGGTCTTGGAAAATGGACTTATAGCCGAACGAGGTACGCACGATGAGCTGGTCGCACTCAAAGGCTTATATTTTGATCTGTATCAACGTCAATCTTTATCTCCTGGTAATTAACGGATAGATTCAGCGCACTATGTATATCCCAAAGCCGTTCACCGTCGTTGATTGGAAAGAGATTACTTCTTTCGTAAGTCGACACCCTGCAATAAATCTTGTGACAGTGGGCAATGAGGGAGATATATTTGCAACTCTTCTTCCGTGCGTTTGGGATACACGAGAGATATCTTCTGGAAATTACGGAACGCTGATAACCCATATTTCACGAGGTAATCCGCAATGGAAGCAAATATCTAATGGAGACAAAGCTTTGGCTATCGTTCATGGCCCGCAAGCCTATGTATCACCAACTAACTATGAAAATAAGCAGACAGATCATAAGGTTGTTCCTACGTGGAATTATCAAGCCGTGCAACTTTCTGGGACGCTCGAAGTAAGTGAGGATCAGGAACTTTTGCGGAAGATTGTCACAAACTTAACTAATTTTCATGAAGCGACAAGAGAAAAACCTTGGCATACCGATGAAACAAATCCTGATTACATGGAAGCGCAGCTCAAGGGGATAGTGGCGATAACAATGCACGTCACAAAAGTTGAAGCTAAATCCAAACTCAGTCAGAATCGTTCAAAAATTGATCAGCAAACTGTTTCAAAAGATTTAGCGGAGTCTTCAAAACTGGAAGAGCGCTTAATTGCCGCAGAGATGCAACGAAACCTTAATCAAGGATAAAGACCTCGCAGTTTGTGGGCTTCAGCAACGCGTCCTACCCCGAGCATCATCGCAGCTTCTCGCCACGTGACTCCCTTGGATTCAGCTAGTGCTTCGACCTCACGAACAGATTTCATCAAAATGTCATTGAGGTTTTCTTTAACTTCTTCAGCTGTCCAGAAGTAGTTTTGTTTGTCCTGTACCCATTCAAAGTAGGAAACAATTACGCCTCCTGCGTTTGCAAGAATGTCAGGAACGACAAGAATATTCTTATCTTTCATAATTGCATCGCCACCCGGAGTTGTAGGTGCGTTTGCGCCCTCTACAACAATTTTTGCTTGAATTCCGTTTGCTGACTTCTCTGTAATTGCATCCGCAAGCGCCGCAGGAATGAGTACGTCCACTTTGAGGTGCAACAGTTCATCATTTGTTAGTTTTTCACTACCAGGAACATTTATATTTCCATTGGCTTTGTAGTGATCCCACACGCCTGCGATTGAATCGAATCCAGTTATGCCACCATGCACATCGCTGACTGCAACCACTTTCATACCCATTTGCTCACAAGCAACTGCAGCCCAATATCCAACTTTTCCAAAACCTTGGATTGCAACAGTGGCGCCGTGAGGACTTATTCCGCGAACGCGAAGAGCCTCGCGTGCTGAGATTGCAACGCCATCTCCAGTAGCTGATGTTCGTCCGAGTGATCCGCCGAGAACAATTGGTTTTCCTGTAACAACACCAGGAACCGAGAAGCCGGCGTTTACTGAGTACGTATCCATCATCCAGGCCATATTTCGCTCATCGGTGCCCACATCCGGCGCTGGGATATCGCGCTCGGGTCCGATGATGGGAAGAATCTCTGAGGTATATCGTCTTGTTAAGCGTTCATTTTCAGTAATTGATAGTGAACCGGCATCAACAGCAATGCCACCTTTTGCCCCGCCATAAGGAAGATTGGTTAGTGCACATTTCCACGTCATCAACATTGCAAGTGCAACAGTTTCATTCATATCTATATCAGGATGGAAACGCACCCCACCCTTTGAGGGACCTCGCGTTGTTGAGTATTGAACGCGGTACCCGCGATACATTTCAACATTTCCGTTGTCGCGTCGAAGTGGAACTGCAACTTCTAAAACGCGTCGTGGTGTGGAAAGGGTTTGCCAATCATTCTCAGAAAGTCCAAGTTGAGAAACAGCTTGTTTAAGTTGAGATAGGGCAGTATCGAGTGCAGACTCCGTTGTCATGAAATTGAGCATACTCTCGCTAGAGTACCGTTGTGAATAACCTAGAAGTGAGAGACCTCATAGCTATTGGTGATCAATCCATGGCACGCGCAGTTTTTGATGAAGTTTGGCCAGTAATGGGTGGTGGCACCGAAATAACTCCCAATTTAATGCAAGCTATGGTGCATAACGGTGCTTACTTAGCCGGTGCATTTATTGATGGAAAAATAGCAGGAGCTGCCTTTGCATTCCCTTCAATTAAAGATGAAATTCATCTGCATTCTCATATGGCAGCGGCTCTCCCGCAATACAGAGATGCAGGAATTGGTTCTGCCTTGAAAATGCATCAATACACATGGGCAAGAGAGGCTGGATTCAAATCAATTAGATGGACATTTGATCCGCTGGTCCGTCGTAATGCAAAACTCAATATTGTGAAACTTGGCGTTGACGTAATTGGTTACTATCCAAATTTTTATGGTGCGATGGTAGATATGCTCAATTCCGGGGATGAGTCAGATCGATTAATGGCCAGGTGGGATCTTGCCGATGAAGTGCCACTAAAAAGACCCATCATTACGAATATTCCAGAAGATTCAATCAGAATTGCCATTCCTGAAGATATCGTCAAGCTTCGAGGGGATGACCCAGCGAAAGCTAAAGAATGGCGTATGAATGTCCGCCAAGTCTTTACGAATGCGCTAAAAAATAATCGCGAACTTATTGGTTTTTCTGAGAATAACGAATACATTCTTGCCTAATGAAAATTCAGGAGATTGAACTTCGTAAGATTCACCTACCTTTAGTGCGCCCATTTCGTACCTCCTTTGGGACACAAACATCACGCGAAGTCCTAGTTGTTAAAGTGACTGATGCTGACGGAAACGTTGGTTGGGCTGAGGATGTCGCGATGTCTGAACCTCTGTATTCACCAGAATATGTTGAAGGAAATCTCGATCTCATTAAGCGATTTTTAATTCCCGCTCTTTTCTCGCGTGCCGAAGTCACAGCTGAAGAAGTAGCAGACGTGCTTGCTCCTTTTCTTGGAGCCCCGATGGCAAAAGCTGCACTTGAAACAGCGATATTGGATGGGCAGCTTCGAGGCAAAAAACAATCTCTTGCGTCCTACCTCGGAGCCACGAAAAGCAAAGTTGAATGTGGAGTGTCGGTTGGGATCTCACCAAGCATCGATAAGTTATTGGAAGAAGTAGCTTCGTACGTTGATGCAGGGTATCGACGCATTAAGTTAAAGATTGAACCCGGCTGGGATATCGAGCCAGTACGCATCGTGCGCGAAACGTGGCCAACAATTCCATTGCAGGTTGATGCCAATCAGGCTTATGCGCGAGGCGATGGCGAGCACTTGGCGAAGCTTGATCCATACAATCTATTGTTGATTGAACAACCACTTGATGAACACGATATTTTGGGGCACGCGGGTCTTGCAAAGAAAGTTAAGACTCCCATCTGCCTCGATGAGTCCATCGTTTCGTTGCGTGCCGCTGAGGATGCTTTGGCTCTTGAAGCGACAACCATCATCAACATCAAGCCCGGACGAGTTGGTGGATACCTTGAATCAGTCCGAATCCACGATCTCTGCGTTGAGAGAAATATTCCAGTGTGGTGTGGCGGAATGTTAGAGACAGGTATCGGCAGAGCTTCCAATCTCGCTTTAGCCGCCCTTCCTGGATTTACGTTGCCTGGGGATACTTCGGCGTCGGCAAGATACTTCAAAGAGGATGTCACTAACCCATTTGTTATGAACGACGGATACCTCGATGTGCCGCAAGGGTTTGGCATTGGCGTCGAGCCTCACATGGATTTCCTCGAAGAAATTACAACAGCTAAAGAAATCGTTACTCGATAATCCTTGCTCGGAGCGAATCTCACCCGTACCGTTAGCCGTCAATCTACAAGTTGAGGGGCTCATTAATGGGACTGAATAAAGATCCGCACTCTTTTACCAAGATAACACTTGATGAAAGTGAGATGCCAACCCAGTGGTACAACATCATTCCTGATCTTCCATCTCCACCTCCACCACCTTTGCACCCAGGTACACACGAGCCTGTAGGTCCTGCAGATTTAGCTCCACTCTTCCCAATGGATTTAATCCTGCAAGAAGTTTCTACCGATTCTTATATTGATATTCCAGGCGAAGTCCTAGATGTCTATCGCACTTGGCGCCCATCACCACTATTTCGCGCGCGTCGTTTAGAGAAACTTCTTGATACTCCTGCGCGCATTTACTACAAGTACGAAGGTGTATCTCCTGCAGGATCACACAAGACCAATACTTCAGTCCCACAGGCTTATTACAACAAGAAGGCTGGCATCAAGAAGCTCACAACAGAGACTGGTGCAGGGCAATGGGGAACTGCGCTCGCTTTTGCTTGTGCGCTCTTTGATCTTGAATGTGAAGTATGGCAAGTAGGTGGTTCATTCGATATGAAGCCTTACCGTCGCTTAATGATGGAAGTTTTCGGTGCCGAAGTTCATCGCTCACCTTCACAACTAACCGAAGCCGGTCGTCGTATTTCTGCTGATCCAAAGAATATGTCTGGATCATTAGGCATCGCCATTTCCGAAGCAGTCGAAGCTGCTGTTGCGGATCCAACAGTTGCATACGCGCTCGGTTCAGTTTTGAACCACGTCCTTCTGCATCAGACAATTATTGGCGAAGAAGCGCTGCTTCAAATGGCTAAAGTTGGTGAAACTCCAGATCTCCTAGTTGGTTGTACTGGTGGAGGCTCAAACTTTGCAGGCCTCTCATTCCCATTCATGCGTGAAAAGATGAAGGGCAAAATGAATCCAGAGATTCGTGCCGTCGAGCCAGCATCGTGCCCATCGCTTACACGTGGAACATATGCATACGATTTCGGCGATACCGCTGGAATGACGCCACTTATGAAGATGCACACCTTGGGTCATGACTTTATCCCAGACCCAATTCACGCTGGTGGGCTTCGTTATCACGGTATGGCGCCGCTTGTTTCTCATATCTACGAACTCGGAATGATGACTGCGACAACAGTGGGTCAAAAGGAATGCTTTGAAGCTGCTGTTAAGTTCGCCCGTACCGAGGGAATTGTTCCTGCTCCTGAACCTACACACGCAATCGCTGTTGCGATTCAAGAAGCGCTCCTCGCTAAAGAAACTGGAGAAGAGAAAGTTATTCTCACAGCTCTTTGCGGACATGGACACTTTGATCTTGCAGCATACGATCAATTCCTCAGCGGCAACATGGTCGATTCCAAACTTTTGGATTCAGACTTTGAAGCAGCTCTTGCAGCACTTCCAGTTATGTAAAGAGAAAGTAAAAAGCCCCGCTTGTTACAAAAGTAACGAGCGGGGCTTTTCTATTTACTGTTAAATGATGCCAGTTGTGATTGCACAGAGAATGCTTGAAAATGCAATCCATGTAAACCAAGAGCTGGCTGTAAGCTGGCGCCAATATTCAAGCGTTGGATCTACCTTTGCGCGGAAGCCGCGAATAAATAAACCAAGAGCTAGAAATGTTCCGATGATGTAGTGGAACATGTTTGCGCCACCAAGAATTACCCAGTTAGATGCATAAGCACCTTCAAAGAAATGACGTCCACCGTCATCAACTGAAATAAATGGCATGTGTGAAAGTTGGTGCCACTGAAGATAAGCACCAACGAGCATTGCTAGGAGCACGATGCCTGATGTGGCTGTGCTACGAGACTTGACACCAATCTTGTGGACAATAGCTGCAACGATTAATGGGAGTGCAACTACCCATCCCGTTGAAGCTGAAAATGTGTGGCCTCCCTTTGGAATCCATGCATTGTTTGCATTTAATCCGCGGAGATAGAAGTACGAGAAAATCATGCCAGCAACAAAAGCGCCGTCAGCAACGATTAGTAAGCGAACTCCTAGGCGTTCACGACGTCCGACAACTGCTGGAGCATCATGATGAATATGGAACTCGTGACCTGCTTGAGTATCAGATGACATTAGTTGCCCTTTCCATAACCATAAGGATCGCTCGTAATAATCGGAGCTTCATCGAAGTTTTCTAGTGGGACAGGGTAAGGAACAGTCCACTCGAGAGTCTTTGCGCCCCATGGATTTTGTGGAGCGATAACGCCCTTACGCCATGAGTGAATAACTGCCCAGAGAAGAACGATGAAACCAGTACCTACAAGATAAGCACCAGCAGTGCTAATCATGTTTGTGTATTTGTACATTGCAGCGAAGCTAACAACGCGTCGTGGTTGTCCTTCTGCGCCTGCAATAAACATCCCAAGGAACAAAACTTGGAAACCAATCTGGGTGAACCAGAAAGATATGTATCCAGCAGGTTCATTGAGCATGCGTCCTGTCATCTTTGGGAACCAATATGCAAGACCTGCAACTGCGCCAGTTAGTGCTGCGCCCATTAGCGTGTAATGGAAGTGCGCAGTTACAAACATGGATCCATGCAAGTAGTTATCAGCTGGAACGTCAGACAAGTAGATGCCGGTGATTCCGCCAATGAGCAGATTCCACATCACTGCGAAAAGTCCAAGCATCGGTAATTTCATCCACGGTTTACCGCGCCAAATAGTTCCAAGCATCACCAGGAAGAGAAGTCCGGTAGGAACCGAAATCATTTCCGTAGTGACCATGAAAGGTCCGTTCAAGGTTGGGGTCCATCCGGAAATGTACATATGGTGAGCCCAAACAAGAACAGAAAGACCAGCAATACCGGCAAAGCCCATGATGGCCGCGTTATATGAGAACAAAGGCTTGCGAACGAATACAGGTGCAATTTCCATGAGGATTGCAATTCCAGGAAGCAGAATTACATAAACCTCAGGATGACCCATGATCCAGAAGAGGTGAGCGTAGAGCCAACCGCTTCCACCGACGTTTGCATCGTAGAAACCAGTATTAAATACACGATCAGTTGCGGTTTGAACCATTGCCAACATAAATGTTGGGAAAGCTGGAATAGCAAGCGCGACTGACATCGTTGCGCCAATTACGAAAATTGGAACACGATTCCACTTCATTCCTTTCGCGCGCATTGCAATAACGGTTGCAGTGATGTTCATACCAGCGACAGCTGTAGAAACTGCAAAGATCAAAATAGTGCCGATAAATGAGTTCATTCCTGGACCTGCTTGGATGCTTAAAGGTGCATAAGCAGTCCAGCCTGTTGGAATTCCACCTAGGAACCAAGCGCTACAGAGCACTGGAATTGCGGTGAAAAGAACCCACCAAGAGAGTGCGTTGAGTCGAGGAAAAGCCATATCTCGAGCACCAATCATGATTGGCATGATGTAGTTACCGAAAGGTCCGGTTGCGACGATAATCATTGCGACAATCATTGTGATTCCATGGAGACCCACAAGTGAGTTGTAGATGGTTGCACCAATGAAATGTCCGCCTGGAACCGCAAGGCTTGTACGAATCATCATCGCCATACCGCCACCAACAGCAAGCATGGTCGTGACACCAACTAAATATTGGATACCAACAACTTTGTGGTCGGTGCAATATTTGAAGTAGCGCTTGATGCCCTGACCGTCCCCGGCGAGGTAAAGCTGTTCTTCAGCCGTGAGATCTTTTCCAATCAACCAACGGAAAGGTCCAATGAATGCACCAATACCGATAAGGAAACCAACGCTCCACATGAGCATTGCTCCAAGAAGCGCTTTATTCTGTTGGTTATAAAACCCAGAAGCATCTGCTGCTGGACGAAATGCAAAATAAGTTGCAAATGCGAATATAACTCCAACCACAACTCCCGTACCCATGTTGAGTTTGGTAATCAAACTCTTTGCTGGATTGGGAATTGGTCGTGAATGTGTCGAGGTGCTGTGAAGTGTTGTCATGCTACGTGACCTCCATTTGATGTAACCCAGTTATTGAAGTCATCAGAAGTCATAACTTCACCGCTGGTTTCCATATATGCGTGATAAAGCCCGCAGAGCTCTGCGCACTTCACATCAAGACGCCCAAGTTTTGTTGGGGTGGTGTTGATGTGGGTGGTTTGTAATCTGTTTGCATCAATCTTTATGCCAAGTTGAAGGGGCCAGAAAGAGTGATTCACGTCGGCAGATGTAATGTCAAAAGTAACTGGTCGATCAACCGGAAGCATGAGCTTGTCAGATTCAACCCCTAGTTCAGGATATTTAAAGGACCAAACCCATTGTGATCCAACAACTTCAACATGCAATGCTGTTCGCTCGTCGACAGTTGCTGCGTTTGCAAAAGTATTAAGTTCTACCAATCCCCACACCACTGCGATTAGGCAAAATAGACCTGAAACAACAGACCAGACCACCACGACGGGGCCATTGGTTCTAACAGCCGGCCCATCTGGAGGTGGCGTATTGCCTGTGTGACGATTTGTGAGTGCTTGAGTTGTAATTCCAAGTACAAGACCAGCAATAGGAGCTGAGATCACAGTGAACGCAACCATGATTCTTTCCATTGCCTTCATGTCAACGCTCATAACTTCTGGCATGAATTTTGGATAAATGTACAGACCAAGAATTACAAATAGTGCTGTCCACAAGAATGTGAAGACAGTAGTGCGACGGACATCGTTTCTCTTAAAGAGATTGCTTACGCGTTGTCCAGGTGTTGGAGATAATTCTTCTTCGTGCTGAGTGTTATCAGACATTATGCGACCGTTACCTTTCCGGACATATATCCATAAGCGCTCATTGCTGCTCCGAATTTCGCGTATGAACCGTCACCACATGGGTATTCGCAGTTCCATACATAGTCACCAGCGCCGCCAGTGATGAAGGAGAAAGTCACGGTGTGACCTTCAAAGTTTGTTCCAGGATCTTGCGTAGGGAGAAATCCCTTGTCGCCTTCTTCTACGATTGGGAGAGGAACGTTTACGAAAAGTGGATCTTGTGAACTAGAAGGAATGCCATGCAATGTCCACGTATGTTGAACTCCAGTTGAAGGAAGACTGTTTACATCCACGCCATCAACATTCATAGTTCCACCAATTGTTCCAACAACTTTTCCAAAATATGGATTGTTGAGTTCTTCACCACCGTCATACGCATGAATTGTCATGGTCACGTAAGTATGGGCTGGAAGAACCAGGTGTGATGAGGGTCCATATTGAACGTAATCATGCTTGTTGGCGGTGTACCCATGCTTCGCGGCTGTTTCTTTATCGGGATATACGCCGAGAACTGCTGAAGCTTTTGGGTAACTCTTGCCATCAATAACAATTGTTTCGGAGCTCTTAGTTGCATAGAGTGGTTTTTGCGGATCTGCGCTCAATGTATGCAACGTAAATCCAACAGTTCCAACTACAGCAACACCAAGAACGACAAAAACAAGTGCGCTGATCAGGCGCTTACTTGAACTTGTTGAAGTGGTGGTTTCCACTATTCCTTCTTTCCGTTTTCATTAGTGAGGGAATGACTACAAAAACTTTTGTCATTAGCAGTCATTTCTGTGAAGCAGGTCACCGCGAGAGCCTACGCCTGTGAGTAGGCTTAAGGAAGTCAGAGTGACTGTGAAAACGATAACGATTCGGTGATGAATTAGGGGTGAGATGAAGCTCAATATCGCGTGGGATCTCTTTTTTGCAACGACCTTGATTCTTATTGGATATCGTTATTTTTTGGCTAAACCTTTGGTCTACGGAATCGCAAAACCCCGTCAACTGCTATTTGTGCTGGCGCTTTCGTTATCTGCCATCGTTCTTGTCGGCCCAGTGCCCCACATCGCGACTCATAATTTTACTTTCCACATGATCCAGCACATCTCGCTCATGATGCTGATATCACCCCTCATCGTGCTCGGCTCACCTTTCAAGATATTCCGGATTGATAAGGGACTCATTCGTTATCTATTGAAGCCAGAAGTTGGGTTCTCAATTTTCCTAGCAACGCTGATTGCAACTCATTTTTCACCTCTCGCAAATGCTGGGATGCGAAATTCAAATGTGCACTCCCTTGAACTCGTGCTATTTATTTTTTCAGGAACGATTTACTACTACTCGGTGATGGAAGGTAATCCTCAACCGTTTCACGTTCCTTACTCCACGCGCGTTATCTCACTTTTTGCCATGATGCTTCCTGAGACGATGACAGGATTCTTTCTCTATTCAGGAAACCGAATGGTGCATTCGTTACCAGATTCAATTTCGCAAGCAACTGGCTTGAAAGAGCAGCATGCTGGTGGCGCAATTATGTGGGCTATGGGAATGATGATTGATACAGTCTGGATTGTGTTGGCAGCAAGAGATTGGTTTATAAACGAAGCAAAATTAGCTGAGGAAGAAGATGAGTAACTCTCCAGACCAAGAACCTAAACGGAAATGGTTACTACTCGGCATTCCCGTATGCATCGCAATGGGACTCTTGCAATTTGATCGTGCGTTGGGTGGAAATGACCGAAGTTGGCTTTATGTCCTTGAGTGGCCCTTTTTCGCGTTATTCCTCTTTTATATGTACTGGAAATTATCGCAGCCAAGAGAACCATTTGATGACTCGATGGACCCACCTCGTGAAGTGGATTAGTTTTATTTAGCCTTATTTTGTCCAAGACTGAAAGAGCGGACGGCCTTCTGCATAACCAGAAGCAGATTGGATACCAACAACTGCTTTCTCATTAAATTCTGCCAAGCTCCTCGCTCCTGCGTATGTGCAGGAAGATCTAACTCCAGCAATAATTTCATCGAGCAAATCTTCAACACCTGGACGTTCAGGATTGATGTACATGCGCGATGAAGAGATGCCTTCTTCAAAAAGAGCTTTTCTGGCTCGATCAAAAGCCCCTTCGCCTGCTGTTCGCGCTGCCACTGCGCGAGCAGAAGCCATTCCGAAAGATTCCTTATAAAGACGGCCATTTGAATCCCGATTGAGATCACTTGGAGATTCGAGAGTTCCTGCGAACCACGAACCAATCATTACTTGAGAAGCGCCAGCAGCAAGAGCCAGAGCTACATCGCGAGGATGTCGAACTCCTCCGTCGGCCCAAACTGTCTTGCCATACTTCTTAGCTTCCATTGCACATTCAAGAACCGCGCTAAATTGTGGACGACCGACACCAGTCTGCATGCGCGTTGTGCACATAGCTCCAGGTCCAACTCCTACTTTAATGATGTCAGCTCCTGCTTCAATCAAATCTTTTACACCTTCTGCGGTAACAATGTTTCCAGCAACAAGTGGGACTTTAGGGTTCAAAGCACGTATTGTTTTTAGTGCTTCAATCATTTTTGATTGATGTCCATGCGCGGTATCAACAACAAGAACATCAGCGCCTGCATCAAGAAGCGCCTGAGCTTTTCCAGCGACATCTCCATTGATTCCAACAGCCGCAGCAATTCTCAATTTGCCATCTGCATCTAGAGCAGGAGAGTAAAGAGTTGCTCGGAGAGCTCCTGTCTTCGTCAAGATTCCAACTAATTTTCCGTTCGCATCCACAACCGGCGCAAGGCGACGTCGGTGGGTATTGAGAAAATCAAATGCTTCATGCGGAGTAACATCGGATTTAAGCGAAACCAAATCTCTGCTCATTACAACATGCACTTGAGTGAAGCGATCTACTTTCTCCAAATCTGCTTCTGTAACGATTCCAACCGGTTTCCCATCTTCGATAACGATGAGTGCGCCATGTGCTCGTTTTGTAATGAGATCTATGGCATCTGCAACAGTTTCGTGAGGAGCAAGCGTGACAGGTGTATCAAAAAATGGATGGCGAGTTTTAACCCAAGTAATAACATCAGTAATAATTTGAATCGGAATATCTTGTGGGATTACAGCGATGCCACCGCGGCGCGCAACAGTTTCAGCCATTCTGCGTCCGGAGATTGCAGTCATATTTGCTACGACTATAGGAATAGTGGTTCCGGTGCCGTCTGTCGAAGATAAATCGACATCCATTCGGCTAGATATATCTGAATTGCTTGGCACCATGAATACGTCGTCATAGGTCAAGTCGAAAGCTGGGTTATTTAGGAATCGCACGTGGCCAAACTATACGCTTGAATTTCCCCTTCCGCTCCTAGATTGCGTGGCTGCGGAAGCTTGAAATGAATTTCTCTGCGCGTAGAGCTGCCCATGTAACAGAAGGCAGGTCTCTTGGTTTTGGATACAGGACGTATCTGGTCTGCCATTCCGGGTCGAATTTCGCATTAAATCTGTAAAGCGATTCCACCTGGAAGAAGTTCGATAAGAATCGAATGAAATTGCGTGTGCCACGCGTGATTGGACCCGCGCTTATTTTATCTGCGCGCTCAAAGAGAGACCGAAAGGCTGCGAAGTTCAAGGAAATATATTTATAACCATGTTCTTTCGCGTATTCAACAGAGGTAACAATCATTAATTCGTTCACACCAGAATCAGCATCACGTTCACGTTGCATGCGATCAAGCGAGAGGCTGTGTGTTGACCACGGGACAAAATAAAGAAGACCTTTGATTACGCCTTCTTGTCTTGTAATAGTAATGAATGCATCACCATCAGAATCATCACCAAAACGATCCATGGACATTGAGAAGCCGCGCTCGGGCACTCCGTAACGCCACTTCTTTGCCAATATTCGTAGCTCTGATTTAGTTTGCTCATCAAGCTCACGCCAACGGCAAGTAGCGGCTGAATAACCTTTTCGACCAATCCGATTAACCATATGTCGAACGTTGCCCATGGGACGACCTTCTAAAGTAAAAGTTTGAACATTAATAAGCGCCTCATCTCCAATATCAATTGCCAGGAGATCTGCTTTCTCAACCCAAACTTCGCCTCCACGATCACTTGCTCCCATAACTGCCGGCGTCCATGCGTGCCTACGAGCTTCTTCTAAGAACGCATCAATGGCGTCGGGCCACAAACTAAATTCCCCGAAAGGATCCCCACTTGCAAGCATCACTCCGCTCTGAACGCGATAGGCAATACCTGCTTTTTTGTTTGGGCTCCAAATTACATTCTTATCTCTTCGCGTCGCAAAATATCCGAGAGAATCTTGATCTCCATCATGCGCAATAAGTTTTTTTACCAATGCGCACTCATCTTCACTCATGACATCAATTGGCTTAACACGACGGAAGAACATTGCAAACGGCACGACGAGAATAAAGAATCCAAGAATAGGAAGTGTTGTTGAAACGATATCCGACATACGTTCACTCACGAACTGCAATGGTCCAGAAATACCCACGAATCCAAGTAAAACCGTAGTAGCGATGTCGGAAATAGATGGAGTTCCAACGAATGCTTCCTTATGCCTATTTAGAAGTAAGAGAACTCCAGCCAGGAACATGACCACA
>CANCGX010000014.1 GCA_947377725.1 Actinomycetota bacterium | reverse complement strand
AGTTTCAGTTATCCGACAACTTCCGAACTCCCGTCGGGTAAAGGTTTGCCATACTCATCCGTGTGAAGAAGCTCCTACCCTTAGCGCTCATTTTGAGCCTAGCGGTTACGGGATGCTCGACAAGCAAGAAGTCAGTGTCGGATATTTCTGCGTCCGAAATCTCACTACCAATTATTCACACTTCGGAGATTCCAAACGTCAAACGGGTTGTGGCCTTGGCAAACGGCAGCGCCGAAATCATTGCATCGATGGGTTATTCCTCAATTTTGGTTGGGCGAGATGTCGCATCGTCAATCCCTGAGTTAGAGAAAATTCCGATTGATAATCCTTCACATAATGTTTCTATTGAAAAAGTTTTATCCCAACAGCCGGATTTGATTCTGATTGATTCCAATACCTCACCACAATCTTCCTTAGAGACATTGAAGAAAAGTGGAATTAAGCTTGTGAAGATTTCTGACCCATTCAATTTACGTGGGGTTGCAACAAAAGAAATGGAAGTCGCAAGAGCCATTGGGACGCCAATTGCTGGCGCAAAGATCTCTTCACAGATTTCGACAAGTAACTTTCCATCGCTGCCGATTAAAGTTGCATTTCTTTATGTTCGTGGAACTTCGGCAATCTATTTGATTGGTGGAAAGGGATCTGGTGCGGATTCGCTTTTATCTGCGATAGGAGTACGTGATGTGGGAGCAGAGAAATTAGCTAACCCATTTAATGCGATGACGGCAGAGGAGCTGATCTCACTGCAGCCAGACGTTCTACTTTTGATGACAAAGGGACTTCAATCGGTTAATGGAGTGGACGGGTTGGTTCAACTTCCAGGGATTGCTCAAACTCCGGCGGGGAAGAATCGAGCAGTTGTAACGGTCGATGACTCGCTACTACTTTCATTTGGACCGCGTTCGGTAGCCTTACTTCCTGCGTTACGTGCGGCTATTCAAAAAGCAGGAAAGAAGGCGATATGAAGAAAGTATCCATCGCCATTTTTATCACAACACTCATGCTCATATTTTTTATTCTCTCCTTACGTACTGGAATATTGCATCTCTCGCATTCAGTATTCTCTTTGATTGGAAAGCATGACTCAACCGATGCCACAACCATATGGGAAGTCAGATTCCCTAGAGCAGTAGGTGCGCTCATCATTGGCGCAGGCTTAGGTGTTGTCGGGGGATTAGCGCAAGCAATTTTTCGAAATCCATTAGCTGAACCAACGTTAATTGGACTGTCTAGTGGAGCAACTCTCGGCACGATCGCTGCAATTGGAACAGGCGTCGCAACATATGGTTCTGCCTTAAATGCAGCTCTAGCAATAGTTTTCGCCATTGGCGCCGCTTTCCTCGTACAACTCTTGGCTCCCAACAAAGGAAATGGCTTCCTCTTGACTGGCTTGGCCATTTCAGCGGTTTTAACTGCGATCGCAGGTTTAGTTATAACTATCTCTCCAAAACCTGGAATTCAGTCATTGGCTTTCTGGAACTTTGGATCACTTACGTTATTAAATAACTCGACAGTGCTGATGATTACGCCATTCATTCTCTTTGGTTTGATTCTCGCTTTTTTCCTTTCACCGTTGCTGGATGGATACAGTCTCGGAGAGACGACCTCTCATTTCCTAGGCATTAATCCAAGGCGATTGAGATCCATATCTATTGTTGCAATGGCTCTGCTTGTAGGTGCTTCCGTCAGCGCCGTAGGATCAATCGCGTTTCTAGGACTTCTCGTGCCTCACATCGTCAGGCTTTTGATTGGTCCTGCCCATCGGTCAATGCTTGCGATGAGTGCACTTGTTGGTGCGACACTCTTGTTGATTGCAGATTTATTAGCCCGCACTATTGCGCAACCCCATGAAATTCCATTGGGACTTTTAACTTCCCTGCTTGGAGCACCAGCGCTAATCATTCTTCTTCGCATTCAACGTTCTCAGTGGGTGGATCATGATTGAAATTAGAAATATTTCTTTCTCACGTCCAACCAAAGCTATTTTTACCAATTTCAATACGTCCATAGCACCAACCGGGGCGACTCTGCTTACGGGAGCAAATGGATCTGGAAAGACGACGTTAATTAATGTAATTGGTGGGGTATTAAAGCCATCCTCCGGAACGGTAATTATTAACGGGCTCGATATCAAAAATTTGTCGGCTCGCGAACAATCACGCATTCGATCGGTTGCGCCACAACGACGTATCTTTGATTTAGCGTTTACCGTGGACCAAATTCTGCAGGTTGTTGCAGAAAACGCGCGAGCATCACATGCTCCAGATGTTCGTGAAGCACTTGAAATAGATGCGATTGCTGATTTAAAAGTCACTGAATTATCTTTGGGCCAGCAACAGCGTGTAAGTGTTGCTCTCGCACTTATTCAGGAAGCAGCGTTTTACCTCCTCGACGAACCGCTCAGCGCTCAAGATGCCAACCACCAGGATCGGACTCTTGATCTTTTATCGATAATTGCCAAAGAGCATGGGGTTCTCGTGGTTGCCCACAACTCGGCCTCGTTCGAGGCTAGATTCGACGCCCACATTTCGATTTAAGAGCAACTTCGAGCGTGTCTTGCTCATTCGAACAGATGTTCGGTAGTATTCCTCTATTCGCGCTCACCGGCGTGGATATACCCAACCAGAGCGGTTCCACACTTCCGCCAGGCATATGCCTAGGCCGTCGGTGGTATTCCGTACCTTCTGGACCGAGACATTGGCGCTGTGAAAGCAGGTCAACAAGACGAACGATGAAAGGTTCACACAATGGCTGCTGAAAAGCCAGAAAAAACAGATAAGGCGTCGCTAGATCGCGCCAAAGCTCTTGATAGTGCCCTATCCCAAATCGAGCGTCAGTTCGGTAAGGGTTCGGTTATGAAGATGGGCGATCGCGGCCCACAGATTATGGAAGTTATTCCAACAGGTTCTGTAGCACTCGATGTTGCTCTCGGAATTGGTGGATTGCCTCGTGGTCGTATTGTTGAAATTTATGGACCTGAATCTTCAGGTAAAACAACTGTTGCCCTGCATGCAATTGCAAATGCACAACGCAACGGTGGAATCGCAGCCTTTATCGATGCTGAACATGCACTCGATCCAGAGTATGCACGCAAGCTCGGCGTTGATATCGATGCACTTCTTGTTTCACAACCAGATACTGGTGAACAAGCTCTAGAGATTATGGATATGTTGGTTCGTTCTGGAGCGCTAGATATCGTCGTCGTCGACTCCGTCGCAGCACTTACACCACGTGCTGAAATCGAAGGCGAGATGGGCGATTCCCATATGGGTCTCCAAGCTCGTTTGATGTCACAGGCGCTCCGCAAGATGACCGGTGCACTCCACCAATCAAACACAACTGCAATTTTCATCAACCAGTTGCGTGACAAGATCGGTGTCTTCTTCGGAACTCCTGAAACAACAACAGGCGGTAAAGCTCTTAAGTTCTACGCCTCAATTCGTCTTGATGTTCGCAGAATTGAAACTCTTAAAGACGGAACAGATGCGGTCGGAAACCGTACTCGCGTCAAAGTTGTTAAGAACAAGATGGCGCCTCCTTTCAAGCAAGCAGAATTCGACATTATTTACGGTGTTGGAATCTCACGCGAGGGCTCACTCATCGACCTTGGCGTCGAAATGGGAATCGTTAAAAAGTCAGGTGCTTGGTATACCTACAACGGTGATCAACTTGGCCAAGGCAAGGAAAATGCTCGCTCATTCCTTATCGATAACCCAGACCTTGCAAATGATATTGAAAAGCAGATTAGAGAGATGAACGCACCGACTGCAGTTGATCCAGCACTTGTCGCTGCGATTGATGAAGCCGGCGCTGATGTCGACTTCTAAAGTCAACCAAGAAGTAAACGCAGACTCATACTCCGACGCGATGAACGTGGCGCTTTACGCCCTTGCTCCTCGCGCTCGGAGTAGGGCCGAACTTCATGCCCATCTGATCAAGCGCAATTTCGATGACGTAACGTCTGAAGCGGTCCTTGATCAGTTGGAGCTCGAAGGGCTCGTTAATGATTTGGAATTTGCCCAACTTTGGTCTGAATCTCGCCAACGCCAGAAGAAACTCAGTAAACGAATCATTTCTCAAGAGCTCCGAGTAAAAGGAGTTGCCCAAGACATCATCGAAGAAGTAATCGCTGAAATTGATGATGAGAGTGAGTACAAGCTGGCTTATGCATTGGCAGAGCGGAAATATCGTTCCTGCGCGCATCTAGATCCAGAGAAGATTTATAGCCGTATATCTGGCGTTCTCTCGCGAAAAGGCTTTTCAGGTGGGCTAACCTCAAGAATCATTCGTGAATTGACGGGAACAGAGTCCTAAAATCTCCCAATAAGATTGGCCAATGACATCCCGCTCTTTCGTAGTCGAGACATATGGCTGCCAAATGAATGTTCACGATAGTGAACGCATTGCTGGATTGCTGCTTGACGCCGGGTATACGCAGGCTCTCGAAGGAAGCGAGCCCGATCTCGTTGTTTTTAATACCTGTGCAGTTCGCGAAAATGCTGACAATAAACTTTATGGACGATTAAGTTTTCTTGCACCAATTAAGAAACAGAATCGGAATTTCCAGATCGCTGTTGGTGGATGCATGGCACAGAAAGACCAGGAGAGCATCATCAAACGTGCGCCATATGTTGATGTGGTCTTTGGAACGCACAACATTGGTTCCTTACCAGCGCTGCTCGAGCGCTCTCGTATTGAAGAAGAATCTCAAGTTGAAATTAAAGAAGCACTCGAACATTTCCCTTCAACACTGCCATCGAGACGACATTCGGCTTTTAGTGCTTGGGTCTCAATCTCAGTTGGTTGCAATAACACCTGCACTTTTTGCATTGTTCCGGCGCTTCGTGGCGTTGAGAAAGATCGCGAGGAAGGCGACATTCTTAAAGAAGTTCGCGCGCTTGTAGATCAAGGTGTCGTAGAAATTACTTTGCTGGGCCAAAACGTCAATGCATATAAGAATGGTGGCTTTGCTTCACTGCTGCGTCAGGTTGGATCAGTCGATGGACTTGAGCGTTTGCGCTTCATGTCGCCGCATCCACGTGACTTCACAGATGATGTCATTGCAGCGATGGCTGAAACTCCATCAGTAATGCCCCATCTCCATATGCCGCTGCAATCAGGCTCTGATCGAATCCTTCAATCCATGCGCCGCTCATATCGCCGCGAGAAGTACATGGGAATTATCGAGCGTGTGCGAGCAGCGATTCCTGATGCGGGAATTACAACTGACATCATTGTCGGTTTTCCAGGTGAAACTGAGGCGGATTTCGCGCAAACTCTTGAAGTTGTTGAAGAAGCCAGATTCAGCGCTGCTTACACTTTCCAGTATTCAAAGCGTCCTGGAACGCCAGCTGCAACGATGCCCGATCAAATTGACGATGCCACTATGGCCGATCGTTATGGCCGTTTACACATAGTGCAGCAACGAATTTCCGAAGAGATAAACGATGCGTCACTGGGTAAGAGTTATGAACTACTCGTCACGGAGAATCGCGATACTCGAACTCCTGATTTTCGTTTAGTGCATATTCCTGAAGGTATTGACGCTCGGCCTGGAGATATTGTTACGGGAAGAATCACTCAAGCAGCTCCGAATTTCATGGTGGCAGGAGAAGTTGGTTCTGTCCGCCGCACTCGTGGGGGAGATGCCCACGAAGCGCGAGTGGCAGAAATTGGGCCTGAACCAATCATGATAGGTATGCCATCGCTTGCGAAGTTGAAGTTAATTCACGGCTCATGACGTTGATCGTAATATGTGGTGCAACTGCGACAGGTAAGAGTGATTTAGCTGTTGCCGTAGCAAATGAAATCGGCGCTGAAATAATTAACGCAGATTCAATGCAGCTCTATCGTGGAATGGATATTGGGACTGCAAAGCTTTCAATGGATGAACGCGGAGGCATTCCGCACCACCTTCTCGATGTTGTCGATATCAGCACTGATGTAACTGTTGCTTGGTATCAAGAATTGGCTCGAGCAAAGGTCGATGAACTTCTTGCAGCTTCAAAACCAGTTGTCATCGTTGGAGGAACTGGCTTCTATATTAAGTCGATTCTCGATGATTTAAATTTTCCAGAGACCGATCCTGAAGTCAGAGCAAAGCTCACTGAAGAGGCAGAGCGAATCGGAGCTGCGGCTCTTCACAAGCGCCTTGCTATCTTGGATCCTGCGGCGGCTGTCGCAATTCCAAAAGAGAATGTTCGACGAGTTGTGCGCGCACTAGAAGTAATTGAAATTACAGGTAAACCTTTCACAGCCAATCTTCCCCGGGAAGATTCAACTCGCTACCCGCAGGCACAACAGTTTGGACTCTCTCTCGATAGAACACTTCTTGATGAGCGAATCGATCGACGTGTTGAGAAAATGTGGGAGAGAGGGCTGGAGACTGAGGTTGATAAGTTGGTTGAACTAGGGCTCCTTGAAGGCAAAACAGCCCAGGCGGCCTTGGGTTACGCGCAAATTATTGCCGCTCGAAACGGCCTGAGCATTGATCCGAAAACAGATACCAAAATAGCCACGCGCCAATATGCCCGGCGCCAAGAAACGTGGTTTACCAGAGATGCTCGCATCACATGGCTTGAGTCGGCTGGCACTGAAGTTCACCTCCAACGCGTTCTAGCGTCTATTATCAAATCATGATTGGGACATACGGGCATGGAACGCACAATGACTTTGTGCTCCTTTTCGATCCAGAGAACGCACTAGAAATCACACCCACTCAAGTGCAGAACATCTGTAACCGCCAAACTGGAATTGGATCTGATGGATTAATTCGTATCGGAAAAATAGATGGCAAATGGTTTATGGATTACCGCAATGCTGATGGTTCGCTTGCCGAAATGTGCGGGAACGGCATTCGCGTGATGGCGAGATACCTTGTCGAGCGTGGTCACCAACCAGAAGGAATTTTTGGAATAAATACTCGTGCGGGAATGAGATATCTAGCAGTTCCTGCCAACGAAGATATTTCGGTAAATATGGGTCATGCAATTCTTGACGATGAATATCCTGAAGTTGCAGTTACCGTCAATGGAAAGTCATGGCCTGCATTCAACATTAACGTGGGAAATCCACATGCTGTTGTGTTTGTTGACGATCTATCGGAAGCCGGCGATTTGCTCGTCGCACCAGAAGTTGATCCGAAAGAGGCTTATCCAGAAGGTGTCAACGTTGAGTTCGTACATATTCTTGAAAATGGCGAAGTAGAAATGCGTGTTCATGAACGGGGTGTTGGTGAAACTCAATCGTGTGGAACAGGAACATGTGCTGTTGCGCTCGCTGCCACGTTTAAGACAGGCAAACGCCTTCCATCTCGTTGGGTGATTAATCCACCTGGGGGTCGATTGGTGGTCGACACCGATGGCCATAACAATGCAACACTTATTGGTCCAGCAGTTTTGCTCGAGGACCACGATGTGAGTCAATACCTTTGAAAGACGAGCCGCTCGATTTAGATATTGACCAACTGCTTCGGGAGTCAGCAGCAGCGGCTGCAGAGTTCGATGCAGCAGAAAATTCACAACAAGATCTTCAAGATCGACAGGCACTTCGTCGTGTTGCAGGACTCTCCACTGAAATGCAAGATATTTCAGATTCCGAATACCGCCAACTTCGTCTAGAAAAAGTGGTTCTCGTAGGAGTTTGGACTGAAGGAACGGCTATCGATGCCGATAATTCATTAAAAGAATTAGCTGCGCTTGCCGAGACAGCAGGATCGGAAGTTATGGACGGCCTCATCCAGCGCCGCGATAAACCCGATTCGTCGACATTTATTGGGTCAGGAAAAGTTGAGGAACTCCGGAAAACTGTTCTTGCAACGGGAGCAGATACTGTTGTTTGCGATGGTGAATTGTCACCCGCACAACTACGAACACTTGAGCAAAAAGTTAAAGTAAAAGTAATTGACCGCACAGCTTTAATTCTGGATATCTTTGCACAGCACGCAAAGTCGCGAGAAGGTAAAGCCCAAGTTGAATTAGCTCAAATGTCTTACCTACTTCCACGTCTACGTGGTTGGGGAGATTCACTTTCACGTCAAGCCGGTGGCATTGGTGGTCGCGGACCTGGTGAAACAAAAATTGAAACAGACCGTCGTCGCATTAATGACAAGATGGCAAAACTTCGTCGTGAAATAAAAGAGATGAAAACTGCTCGCGACACGATGCGCCAAGAACGTCGTCGCAACAATATTCCGTCGGTGGCAATCGCTGGATATACAAATGCCGGTAAATCTTCACTCATGAACCGTTTAACAAATGCTGGTGTGCTTGTGGAGAATGCACTGTTTGCAACTCTTGATCCAACGGTGAGAAAATCGACGACTAGCGACGGCCGCATCTTCACGCTCTCCGACACTGTCGGATTTGTTCGTCACCTTCCGCATCAGCTTGTGGAAGCTTTCAAATCGACCCTTGAAGAAGTATCCCAATCTGACTTGATTGTTCATGTGGTTGACGGATCTCATCCAGATCCACGTGAACAAATACGAGCAGTACGAGAAGTTATTAATGAGATTGGCGGGGGAGATATCCCTGAAATTATTGCCATAAATAAGGCAGATATTGCACTTCCAGAAGTTTTGATGCAATTGCTTCGTGAAGAGCCAAACAGTTTTGCATTCTCAGCAAGAACAGGATTTGGACTAGAGACTTTGCTGAAAGCAGTGGAGTCATCGCTGCCCAAGCCTCGAATTGAAATCACAGCGACCATTCCATTTAATCGAGGAGAACTTGTTTCTGCCATTCACGAGCGGGGAGAGATAATCTCTGAAACATATTCTGAGCTCGGAACGATTATTCATGCGTATGTCGACGGAACTATTGCCCGCAAACTTGAAGAGCTAGGCTAGTTCAATGAGTGATTTCTTAACACTTGAATCTGAGGAGAGAAGTGCTGCGAAAGATGCCGTACTCCGAAATATTCGCGCGGGTTCGGTTGCCGTCTTAGCTTCTGAAAATGGTTATGTGTATGTTGCAGATGCATTCAATGTGCCTGCTGTAGAAAGAATTCATGCGATTCGTAAAACGGAACCTGGTACCGCATGCCAAGTCTTTATCGGATCCCTTAAAACTGCTAGTGGCATCGCAAGAGATTTCGATGGAGATGCTCATTTGCTAGCAAATAGTTTTTGGCCAGGTCAACTAACTTTATTGCTTGCACCCCAACGTGGTCTGAGCTGGGATCTTGGGGATAGCGGAGATCTCGATGAGATTGCGATTCGCATCCCAACTAGTTCATTTTTGCTTGACGTTCTTCAGGAAAGTGGACCACTCGCTGTGGCATCCGCTTCTGTTGCCGGCAGGCCTCCAACGTCGGATATTAATTATGTTCCGGCACTTCCAAGTGATGTCGGAATTTATGTCGACGAGGGTCCAATTGAGAAGGTGCAGACCTCCACAATCGTTCGTAGTGGAATCTCAGGATTGGAGATGATCCGTGAGGGAGATATCTCATTTATCGAACTCGAAGGGGTAGTTTCCAGTATTTCCCGCGGCACGCTCTAGGCTTGCCCCATGACAACTTTCTATGGTCCTGATTTTGATGCCCTTACATCCCAAGATCCTGATATTGCAGCGCTTCTCCTCACAGAGCTTGATCGCCAGCGTAAAAATCTCCAGCTGATTGCAAGTGAAAACTTCACTTCTTCTGCCGTGTTAGCCGCAATGGGCTCAACACTTTCAAACAAGTATGCAGAGGGATATCCAGGCAAACGCTATTACGGTGGCTGCGAAGAAGTCGACAAAGTTGAGACCATCGGAATTGAACGTGCAAAGGAACTCTTTGGCGCAGAGCATGCAAACTTGCAACCACACTCTGGAGCAAGTGCCAACGTCGCCGTTTATAAAGCATTTACAAATCCAGGTGACACGGTTCTTGCAATGTCACTTCCTCATGGTGGCCATTTAACCCATGGCGCAAAAGTTAATTTTTCTGGCAAGTGGTACAACATAGTTTCGTATGGAGTTCGCCAAGATAATGAGTTAATTGATTATGACGAGCTTCGGGATTTAGCGATTCAAAATAAACCCAAGATGATTTGCACTGGCGCAACAGCTTATCCAAGCCTGATTGATTTTGAGACTGTCCGTAAAATCTGTGATGAAGTTGGGGCAATCATGTGGGTTGACGCTGCTCACTTCATTGGATTGGTAGCTGGAAAAGCTATTCCTTCACCTGTGCCTTACGCCGATGTTGTTTCTTTCACAACTCACAAAGTTTTGCGAGGACCACGCGGTGGCATGATCCTCTCTAAAGCTGAGCATGCACCTGCTTTAGATAAAGCTGTTTTCCCAGGTATGCAAGGTGGTCCGATCATGAGCGCTGTAGCTGGTAAAGCAATCGCTCTTAAAGAAGCAGCACAACCGGCTTACCAATCGTATGCAAAGAAAGTAATTGAAAATGCTCAAGCACTTGCTGCATCTCTTGAGAGTGAAGGAATGCGTGCGGTTTCAGGTGGAACACAAACACACCTCGCTCTGATGGATATTCGCGGTACAGGCATAAACGGAAAAGTGGCCGATGAACGTTGCGGACTTTCTGGAATCACACTGAATAAGAATTCCATCCCATTTGATCCTGAAACCGCAGCCGTTACCAGTGGTATTCGCGTTGGAACTGCTGCAACAACAACTCAAGGAATGGGCGTTCCTGAAATGAAGCAAGTTGCTTCACTCATTGCCCGCGCAATTAAGGATGGAGCAGATGAATCAAAGGCCGCTGCAATTCGTGCCGATGTACACGCTCTCACTGCGCAATTCCCTGTATACCCACACGCATAATCTCTCGGTAAATGCGCGAATACCTTTTAACAGCTAGCTTGGCGGCAGCGCTCTGTTTTCTTATAACTCCCTGGGTCGCAAGATTTGCGATGCAAACTGGGGCATTTGTAGAAATACGTGAGCGGGATGTTCACAAATCGCCAACACCTCGTTGGGGTGGCATCGCGATGTGGGCTGCAATGTCGATGACGATGTTAATAGTTAGTCATCTTCCGCTTGTAAGTAAATCTTTTGGTCACGAAGCTCAAGGTATTTTCTTGGCTGGGACATTCGTAATGCTTCTTGGTGCGCTCGACGATAGGTTTGATCTGGATGCTGTAACTAAGTCAGCAGGGCAAGCTCTTGCTGCCGGAATACTTCTTCTCCACGGTGTGCAAATATTGTGGCTTCCGATAAATGGAATTCTTACTTTGCCACCAGCAATCGGACAAGTGGTGACAGTTGTATTCGTCATGCTCGTCATCAACGCAGTTAACTTTGTAGATGGCTTGGATGGTCTGGCTACAGGAATTGTCGCAATATGCGGAACAGCGTTCTTTATCTTCTCCTACATTCTGGCAGTGGTAAACGGATTCAATCGCGCAGGAGCACCATCGCTTATAACTGCTGTTTTAGTCGGGATATGTATTGGCTTTTTGCCACACAATTTCCATCCGGCAAAAATCTTTATGGGAGATTCTGGAGCAATGTTGCTGGGACTTCTCCTGGCATCAAGTGCAATAACCCTCACGGGACAAATAGATTTGAATGCAATTTCTGAATCAAGCTCTCGAAGTACTTTCTTGCCACTCTTACTTCCTTTTACAATTTTGGCGATTCCTCTTATTGACTTAGGCATGGCAATTGTTCGACGTCTACGTGCTGGGCGTTCTCCATTTGCAGCCGATCGGGAACACCTGCACCATCGCCTTCTGTCTATGGGAAATTCACATCGACGAACAACATTTATTTTGTATACATGGACCGCAATGTTTGCAATCCCAACTGTTATTGCGGCATTCGCACCGTTGTGGATCGCGCTCGTCGTTGCTGGCTGCATGCTTGCGGTTTCGATTGCGATGATGAGTCTCACCAAACGTCGAGTGAACCAGGAGCTGTTGAATGTCTAGTACTGATGCCGATCAAGCAGGAACTGCATTGTGGAGAGGCGCACTCATTCCCTCAGCCTTTGTCGTGGTGCTATGCGTAGCTGGCTCCGCTCTCGTTCGTCACACATCTGGACTCTGGGGAGCCCTCATGGCGAGCGCAACCGTGATTTTCTTCTTCTCAATCCACTTGATCATCAATCAACTCTCAAAGAATTTGGACCCAATCGCGACCATGGCTCTGGCGATGTTTTCGTATTTTGCCAAGGTTCTGGTTATGGGGGCTTTCTTGGTGATTGTCACCAAGACAACCACCCCCGAGACGGTTGATCGGCCAGCTTTTGCAGTGACCGCTTTGGCCATTACCGCGGCTTGGCTAGGAGGGGAGATTCGGGCCTTCCTGAAGCTCCGTTTGGGGTTACCATTACCCTCCAATCCAGCCAGCGACTCTGGCAAATCAGGAGGTTTTGATGGCACGGAGTAACGAAGAAGGCGCAGCTTGGTCCATCTTCGGATATCTGCTCTCTGGGCTCCTCGTATGGGGCGGAATTGGGGCGGCCATCGACCATTGGGTTATCCACCACAATCATTGGTTCATGCTCGTTGGATTCCTCTTGGGCATGGGGGCTTCGATCTATCTCGTCTGGCTCCGCTTCGTTAAAGAATAGAAGAAGTAGCGCGTCTCACTCAACGATGAGTGCCTGCGGATTTTAACTTTGCCCTAATAACTTATAAGGTTCAGCCGTCTTCCCATTTACCCAAAATTGGGCTTTTATGTAGGAGTTTGTGTGCGCGCTTTTGCTTTCGAAGGGGGCTTCGTCCCACCTAGCACCGCCGACTTCAACCTCCCTCCAGCTTTTGGAAATAACGAATTTACAACCAAGCCAATTCTCTTGGTTTTTCTCTCAGTCATCTTGATCTCAGTTTTCTTTATCGCATCTTCTCGTAAAGCTCTTGTTGTACCAACCAAGCTTCAATTTGCTGGTGAATTGATATACGGATTCGTTCGTAACGATCTTGGCAAGGAAATTATCGGCGCTGAATTCATGCGCTTCGTTCCTCTACTTTTCTCACTCTTTACATTTATTTTGACCAACAATATTTTTGGAATTGTGCCTTTGCTGCAATTCCCGGCGATGTCGCACGTTTCATTCCCATATGTGTTGGCAGCATTTCCATTTATCGCATTTCATTATGTAGGAATAAAGAAGCAAGGCCTTGGTCATTACCTCAAGGGCATCGCGTTCATGCCAGGCGTTCCAAAGGCTGTTTACATTCTTCTTACCCCAATTGAAATTGCAACATTTTTCTTGGTTCGCCCACTAACTCTTTCTTTGCGTTTGTTCGCAAACATGTTCGCGGGCCACCTACTTCTTCTTGTTTTCATCATGGGTGGAGATCACCTCATCAAGGGAGTCATTGGACTCAAGCTTGTTGCACCGTTCTCATTCACTCTTGGAATTGTCATGACATTCTTTGAATTCATGGTCCAATGCCTACAGGCTTATATCTTTACTCTTCTCTCTGCGCTCTACATTGCTGGTGCGCTGGCAGATGAGCATTAATAAGTTCTACTAACTACGAAACGCACCACCTACAGAAAGGCACCACAATGAAAGGCACACTCAACCTGGTCGGTTATGGCCTATCAGCAATCGGACCTGCTATTGCAACAGGCTTGATCTTCGCTGCATACATCAACGGCGTTGCTCGTCAGCCAGAAGCTCGTAGCGTTCTACAGCCAATCGCGTTCCTCGGATTCGCACTTGCTGAAGCGCTTGCTCTGTTCGGTCTCGTTCTCGCATTCGTTCTCTAATCCCGAGTTATTTCTTACTAGCTAATAATTAGGAGTTTTGAGTGAAAACTAGGTTTGCAGCTGAAGCAGCAGCCAATCCATTAATTCCGCATACAGCTGAATTAATCGTTGGTTTCATTGCCTTCACTTTGCTCTTCCTTGTCCTTCGTAAGGCAGTTGTGCCAATGTTTGAAAAGGCATTCGCAGCTCGTACCGAAGCGATTCAAGGCGGCATTGAAAAGGCAGAGCGCGCACAAGCAGATGCAGCAGCAGCGTTGGAGTCATACACGGCTCAACTTGCTGATGCTCGCGGTGAAGCGACGAAGATTCGTGAAGAAGCTCGCGTACAAGGCGCAGCAATTATCGAAGACCTTCGTGCTCGTGCTCAAGAAGAAGCAGCCCGTATTACAGCATCTGCACATGCTTCAATCGAAGCTGAACGTCAGGCGGCGATAACCTCACTTCGTCTCGAAGTTGGTTCGCTCGCAACTGATCTTGCGTCCAAGATCGTTGGGGAAGCTCTAGAAGACCAGGCTCGTCAATCACGTGTTGTCGATCGCTTCCTTGAAGATCTTGCAACAGAAACGGGGCGTAGTAACTAATGTTGAACCTCGGTGGAAACTCTCGTCAATCTTTGTCGGCGATTCGTGTTGTCTTGGATGGAAAGCTGAAGGGCTCTTCATCATCAGATTGCATCGTTGTTTCTACAGAACTGTTCAATGTATTACTTGCACTCCAATCTTCTGGTGCGCTTCGTCGCGCAATTACAGACCCAGCTCGTGATCACGAAGCCAAAACAGCTCTCGTCACGGATATCTTCGGAGCTACATTGTCGAAGTCAACATTGGATTTAATCGTTCAAGTTGTTGCTCTTCGCTGGTCACGCACCTCAGATGTCGTTCATGCAATCGAGCAATTGGCAGTAGAAGCAGAAGCAACTGCCGCCAATACGGAAAACCTTTTGGACCAAGTTGAAGAAGAGCTTTTTGCTTTCTCTAAAGTCTTGGTTGCAAATAATGATCTTCGCCAAGCGCTTAATAGCTCACTTGATTCCGGAGATCACAAGGCAGAACTCATTAAGGCAATATTTGGTGGCAAGTACGCACCATCTTCAGTGCGCCTTCTTGAACAACTCGTGCGCGTTCTACAACGTCGCAGCATCGAACTTGTACTTCTAGCCTTTATCCACGGAGTTACCGCACGCCACAACCGCCTCCGTGCAGTTGTTAGAAGCAGAATTGAACTTTCTCCAGCGCAACGTGAGAAGTTGGCCTCAACTCTTACGAAGCAAATGGGTCAACCAGTTCATGTTTCAGTTGAAATTGATGCCAGCGTTATCGGTGGTGTCGAAGTCCGATTCGATGATGAAGTCATTGACGGAACTATTAGTCATCGTTTGGCAGAAGCGGGCAGAGCGCTCGCAGTTTAAAGAATTCTTTACTTCACCCAGTAAAGACTAGTTAGAGGATCGAGGGAGTAGAAATGTCGGAGACAACAATCCGCCCTGAAGATATTCGTGATGCGCTTTCTAAGCACGTTGCGTCATACAACCCAGGCGCTGCAGCTCGCGATGAAATCGGTGTAGTTACCGAAGCAGGCGATGGAATTGCGCGCGTTGAAGGTCTTCCTTCAACCATGACAAATGAACTTTTGAAGTTTGAAAACGGAACGCTTGGTTTGGCTCTCAACCTCGACGTTCGTGAAATCGGTGTCGTAATTTTGGGTGAATTCACCGGCATTGAAGAAGGAACAACCGTTCGTCGTACTGGTGAAATTCTCTCAGTACCAGTCGGAGATGGATTCCTCGGTCGCGTTGTAGATCCTCTTGGTCGTCCAATCGACGGTAAGGGTGAAATCGTTGCCGAAGCAACTCGCGCACTTGAACTTCAGGCACCATCAGTAGTTCAACGCCAACCTGTTAAAGAGCCAATGCTCACAGGTATTAAAGCTATTGACACAATGACAGCGATTGGTCGCGGACAGCGCCAGCTCATCATTGGTGACCGCCAGACTGGTAAGACTGCGATTGCAATCGACACCATCATCAACCAGAAAGAGAACTGGAAGAGCGGGGATCCAAAGAAGCAAGTTAAATGTATCTATGTAGCTATTGGCCAAAAAGGTTCAACAATTGCCTCTGTAAAGGGTGCACTTGAAGAAGCTGGTGCAATGGAATACACAACGATCGTTGCATCACCTGCATCAGATCCTGCTGGTTTCAAGTACCTAGCGCCGTACACAGGTTCTGCAATTGGTCAGCACTGGATGTATGCAGGACAACACGTCCTCATTATTTTTGATGATCTTTCTAAGCAAGCTGAGGCATATCGCTCAGTATCACTATTGCTCCGTCGTCCACCAGGCCGCGAAGCGTATCCAGGAGACGTCTTCTACTTACACTCACGTTTGCTAGAGCGTTGTGCAAAGCTCTCCGATGAACTCGGTGGCGGATCGATGACTGGCTTGCCAATCATTGAAACTAAAGGAAATGACGTATCTGCGTTCATTCCAACAAACGTTATTTCTATTACTGATGGTCAGTGCTTCCTTGAAACCGATCTCTTTAACGCAGGCGTTCGCCCAGCGATTAACGTGGGTATCTCTGTTTCACGTGTTGGTGGTTCTGCTCAGACAAAGGCAATCAAGAAGATTGCAGGCCGACTGCGTCTTGACCTTGCTCAGTATCGCGAACTTGAAGCTTTCGCAGCATTCGGTTCAGATCTTGATGCAGCATCAAAGGCACAACTTGAGCGCGGAGCTCGCATGGTTGAACTTCTCAAGCAAGGTCAGTACAGCCCTTACTCAGTAGAGCGCATGGCTGTCTCAATCTGGGCTGGTACAACCGGCAAGATGGATTCAATTCCTGTCTCAGACATTCGCCGCTTCGAATCAGAATTCTTAGATTTCGTTGCTCGTGAGCGTTCAGCGATCATGGATGTTATTTCAAATACTCGTGAACTTACCGACGACACAGTTGCTGCTCTCGATGAAGCAGTGACCGCGTTCAAGGCTCAATTCAAGTCCACTGAGGTGAAGAACTAACTCATGGGTGCTCAACTACGGATCTATCGCCGACGGATGCGCTCCGTTAAGGCGACTAAGAAGATTACGAAAGCAATGGAGTTGATCTCTGCTTCCCGTATCGTCAAGGCCCAACAACGTGTGGCTGCCTCGTCTCCGTACGCAACCGAAATTACAAACGCTGTAGCCGCAATCGCAACATATTCAAATACTGATCATCCGCTCACCGCTCAGCATGTAAATGCGGGCAGAGCATCGGTTCTTGTCATTGCTGCCGACCGCGGTATGGCTGGTGCGTATTCGAATGCTGCAATCAAAGAAGGCGATCTTCTGATTGCCTCTCTCAAGGAGCGCGGACTCGACGTTCGTTCATACTTGGTTGGCCGCAAAGCTGTTAACTTCTACAAGTTCCGCAATCGCGAAATTGCAGGATCTTGGACTGGTTTTTCAGATAATCCAACTTTTGAAAATGCAAAAGAAGTTGCATATGCACTGGCACAAGAGTTTCTTGGCGACTCAGACGAAATCCATATCGTCTACACAACCTTTAAATCGATGATCACGCAGCAACCTATTGCAACTCGCATGTTGCCCATGATGCTCGATGGTGTTGTAAAGCCAGAAGGCTTGCTTCCTGAATATGAATTCGAACCAAATGCAACCGAGGTGCTTAATTCATTGCTACCTCGTTATGTTGAGGCTCGAGTATTTAATGCAATGTTGCAATCAGCAGCGTCCGAGCATGCAGCTCGCCGCCGCGCCATGAAATCTGCGACAGATAACGCAGATGAACTTATTAAATCTTTGACCCGACTAGCTAACGCAGCTCGTCAGGCAGAAATCACGCAAGAAATCAGTGAAATTGTTGGCGGCGCAGATGCGCTTGCCTCAGCTAGCGCAGGGAGCGAATAATGACTCAAACTACTGAAGCAACAAAGTACGGACGTGTTGCTCGCGTTATCGGACCGGTGGTGGATATTGAATTCCCATCTGATGCGATGCCAGCGATCTTCAACGCCCTCCACGTTGATGTCTTGCTCTCAGGACAGAATCGTTTGTTGACTCTTGAAGTTGCTCAGCACATTGGTGACAACCTCGTGCGCGCGATTTCGATGCAACCAACAGACGGCATGGTCCGTGGTTCTGAAGTCCGCGATACAGGTTCCCCAATCTCTGTTCCAGTCGGTGACGTCACAAAGGGCCACGTTTTTAACACCCTTGGCGAGTCACTCGATGTACCAACCTCTTCACTTGATGTGAAAGAGCGTTGGCCTATCCACCGTACTGCCCCTGCTTTCGATCAGCTCGAGTCAAAGACTGAGATGTTTGAAACCGGAATTAAAGTTATCGATCTTCTAACACCATATGTTCGCGGTGGAAAGATTGGTCTCTTTGGTGGTGCTGGTGTTGGAAAGACAGTTTTGATTCAAGAAATGATTTACCGTGTAGCTGAAAACTTCGGTGGCGTATCTGTGTTCGCCGGCGTTGGTGAGCGTACTCGTGAAGGTAACGACCTCTTCCTTGAAATGACAGAAACTGGCGTTATCAACAAAACTGCATTGGTCTTCGGTCAGATGGATGAACCACCTGGCACACGTCTTCGCGTCGCGCTTTCAGCGTTGACCATGGCTGAATATTTCCGCGATGTACAGAAGCAGGACGTGCTTCTTTTCATCGACAACATTTTCCGTTTCACACAAGCAGGTTCTGAAGTTTCAACACTTCTAGGACGTATGCCTTCAGCTGTGGGCTACCAGCCAACACTTGCTGATGAAATGGGTCAATTGCAGGAGCGCATTACATCAACACGTGGTCACTCAATCACATCTATGCAGGCAATTTATGTTCCTGCCGATGACATCACCGACCCAGCTCCGCACACAACCTTTGCTCACTTGGATGCAACAACTGTGTTGTCTCGTCCAATTTCAGAGCTTGGAATTTATCCTGCTGTGGATCCGCTTGACTCAACATCACGTATTTTGGATCCTCGCTATATCGGTGAGCACCACTTCCGTGTTGCAAACCGTGTAAAGCAAATTTTGCAGCGCTACAAGGACCTTCAAGACATCATCGCTATCTTGGGTATCGATGAATTGTCAGAAGAAGATCGTATTTTGGTTGGTCGCGCACGTCGTATCCAGCGCTTCCTTTCACAGAACACATTCGTCGCTAAGGTCTTTACAGGCATCGATGGTTCATTCGTTCCTCTATCAGAGACGATTGAAGCATTTGAAGCGCTTGCTGATGGCAAGTACGACCATGTACCTGAGCAAGCATTCTTTATGTGTGGCGGTCTAGAAGATGTAGAGCGCAAGGCTGCTGAATTGGCTAAGGCTTAATTTAAATGGCTAATGCATCTCACGTGCTAACTGTTGAAGTTGTCTCTCCAGATAAGCGAGTCTGGTCTGGAGAAGCAACTATGGTTTCAGCTCGCACCCTCGAAGGCGATATCGGTATATTGCCTGACCATGCACCACTACTTGGTGTTTTGGTAGATGGAAAAGTTGAGATCAAAACAGTTGCGGGAGAGAAAGTCGAATTCACAATCAATGGTGGATTTCTTTCAGTCTCACAAAACCGAGTTTCAGTTTTAGGCCAAGCAGACTAGTTCGGCAATATTTAAGGCAAGATTTCTTCTCTAGCAAGTGGCTTGCCAGGAACCACCTAGTGCGTACTTTGATGAATGGTTTTGACATCCGCGCCTAAGGCACGGAGGTTTTCTGCAAAGTGGGTGTATCCACGGTCTACGTGATAACCATCTTCAACAATTGTTACGCCTTCACTTACAAGCCCAGCAAGAACTAACCCAGCCCCAGCGCGAATATCTGTTGCGACGACGGGTGCTCCTGACAGTTGATTGATACCACTTATAGCCGCGTGATGGCCATCAACAGTGATATTTGCGCCTAATCTCTTGAGTTCATTGACGAACATGAACCGGCCTTCAAATACATTCTCGGTCACCATGGAGTGACCTTCTGCAATGGCGTTTAAGCAGATTGCCATCGGTTGAAGATCGGTTGGGAAGCCCGGATAGGGAAGTGTGACAATGTCTATTGCGCGAGGTCGATGATCCATCTTGACTCTAAATCCATTTGTGGTGGTTGTTATGACAGCTCCTGCTTGCACCAATTTATCTAATGGAATTTCAAGATGATCTTCGCGACCACCAATGATTGTGATATCTCCCTGAGTCATGACTGCTGCGAATGCCCATGTGCCTGCCACGATTCGGTCGGGAAGAGTTGAATGAGTCGTGGGATGGAGTTTTTCAACACCAGAAATGGTAATTACAGATGAACCAAGACCGCTGATGTTGGCACCCATAGAGATGAGAAATTCGCCGAGGTCTACAACATCGGGTTCGCGAGCAGCGTTATCAATTGTGGTGACTCCATGAGCAAGTACTGCAGCAGTCATAATATTTTCTGTCGCTCCGACGCTGGGAAAATTCAAACTGATATCTGCGCCTTTGAGACCGTTTGGAGCAGTAGCAATCACATAGCCGTGCTCAGAATGTGCTTCTGCGCCTAAATCTTGTAAACCCTTGATGTGAAAATCTAAACCGCGCGAACCAATTGCATCGCCGCCAGGCAAAGCTACTTCAACTCGCCCTAGGCGGGTAAGTAGTGGGCCAAGAACGTTGATTGACGCGCGCAATTTGCGGACAAGGTTGTATTCAGCGCGATGGCTCGGAACTTCGGGTACGTCAATAGTTAATGTTTGATTCGAACTGTCGTAGTCGACAGAACAACCCAAGCTTCTCAACAGATCAGACATAATATCTACATCAGCAATACCGGGGACGTTGTGCAAGGTGGTTTTACCTGCGGCAAGCAAGGCTGCTGCCATTAACTTAAGAGCTGAATTTTTCGCTCCCGAGAGAGTTACTGAGCCCTCTAAACGCGCTGGGCCATCAATCTGAAAAGCAAGTGAATTTTCCATATCTAGAGACCCAACCTTTCTATTCATGGCATCTTCGAGTGGTCACATCTTAATGGCTCCATTAGGCTCCACCCCATGGTTAACCTGACGCGTATTTATACAAAAACCGGAGATGACGGCACTACTTCATTGGGAGATATGAGCCGTACGTCTAAAAATGATCCTCGACTAGAGGCCTATGCAACTGTCGATGAGGCGAACTCATCTCTTGGAGTGGTGCTTGCTCTTGGTGCGATTTCAGATGCAGATATCACTGCGCTTCTTGTTCGCATTCAAAATGATCTTTTTGACGTTGGAGCAGACCTTTGCACTCCAGTTGTCGATGAGCCAAAAATTGAACCTCTACGTGTTTTAGAATCTCAAGTCATCTATCTTGAAGAACAAATTGATAAGTACAACGCAGGCTTGGCAGAACTTCGATCATTCGTTCTTCCATCAGGAACTCCTGCAGCCGCTCTGCTTCACACATCCCGAACGGTTGTAAGACGTGCGGAACGTGCAACGTGGAGCGCTATCCATTCATTTGGTGGCGGAGTAAATCCGCTCACGGCAAAATATCTCAACAGACTTTCAGATCTGTTATTTGTTTTGGCTAGAGTTGCAAATAAGGCACAGGGCGACGTACTTTGGGTTCCGGGAGCTAATCGTTAACGAGTTAGTGCCGGAGTGTAAGTTGTTGATGGAACCGATTCGGTTGGAGCAGTTAGCCAACACTTTACGTTGATTCCACCAACGGTAAGGTTGTAAGAGGTGAGTTCATTCGAGATTCTTGCGGGCAAAACCTCTAGTTCAGCTTGCGATTGAGCTTCGGTGATTGCGCCAGATGCTAATCGATCAGCGACATCTTTTCTCTCTGCCGCTGTTATTGCGCCTACAACTGCATTAATTTTCGATCCTGCTATTTGGCGCAAACTTTGACCTTTGGAGATCAAGCCGTAGAACTTGTCTTTCTTCATGCCTATGGTTTGCAGAATGAGCGCTTCATTTGGAATCAAAGGTTCTGTGCTAACCAAGAAGACTGGTGTGACTGTATGGGCTGTAGTTCCAGAAAGTAAATTTCTTACGTTTCCATACGGAACATAGTTTGTTATGTCGGAATAACTTGGCCCAAAGACCGTCGCATTTACTTCCCACCATAAGCAGTCGGTAGCCGATGCGATGTAAACGGCTCCGCAAGCACTTGCTTCGCAAGCCAAAACTGTCTTTGCAAGAGTCTTCTTTGATGAAAGCAGCCCTACAAGTTCAGCTCCGCTTGGAACCCGTGCAAATACACCATTATTTTCTTTGAACCCTTTAGGAGGCCAAAC
>CANCGX010000013.1 GCA_947377725.1 Actinomycetota bacterium | reverse complement strand
TAATGATGTTCACCGTAATCTTTGGAAAGTTCCACATAATTACGTGAGAGCCTACAAGCTGGAACGAAGAATCTTCTCCATCGGGCGTCCCTTGGCAAGCTCATCGACTAACTTATCCATATAGCGAATCTTTTTCATGAGCGGGTCCTCTATTTCGGCAATCTTTACACCACAGATAGATCCAGTAATTAGTTTTGCATTTGGATGAATCTTTGCAGCCTTAAAGAATTCCTTAAATGTGGTCTGCTTCTTCAGGTGGTTCTACATCCTTCAAAATGAAGGCGAAGTGTATTTTCTAAAGCCTAACAAGTAATTCACTTGCTGACTTGTTGCGCCCAAGCTTTGTATTTCTCCGACAGCTCACTGAGTTTCGCTATCTCATGAATTTTCTCGCGAGCTCCCGATCGGGCAGCGAAGAGGTCTGAGATTGTGATGCCATGACTTGGGCGATCAATGACCTCAATCGCCGTATCTTTCTCAATCATCGCCTCTTCGATTATGCGCAAGTAAGCGCCTGGACGATTAGCTTTAGTAAATTCCTTAATTAACGTTGGGCGTTCCCAAAACCCAGAAAAGACTTTGCATGGAATCCGAGGTTGTGAAACTTCCAGGAGTAAATCTCCAATTCGCCAACGCTCTCCAATCAGAGCGTTAGAAATATCTATATTGCAGGTTGTGAGATTCTCGCCAAATTGACCTGCGGCAATTGGCTTTCCAATCTTTTCTTCCCACCACTGTGCATCTTCCAGGGAGTAGGCGTAGACAGCTTGGTCATATCCGCCATGATTTTCTCGATCAACTACGTGATCACCCGAAACACCGTCGTTAGCAAATTTCACAAGTCCTTCAACACTAACTTTATTGATTCCTGTGCGGTTGCCCAAATTTGTCCAGAACTGTTCTTCACTTGCTGGCGCAATATTGATTGAAAAGACATAAGCACCATTTAAATTCATAATGCGAGTTTAACTCTTGCTTATCGGACTAGCCGCCCTGTTAGCCGAATCCTGCAGTTCTTGCGAACCGATCACCACTCATGTAGGCCATCCATTACTGACAGATTCAAGCAAAAGAGTTGAGACTTTTTGCGTAAACCGTACTTCAATTACCTCGAAGTTCTTCTCCGCGAGTATCCTTAAGCTATGGCTAGGGTTCATTTTTACGCAGCGGCAAGGGATGCGGCTGGAAGCGCGCGGCTCGACATTGATTCAACAGACCTTGGTTCCTTGATAACAAGCCTTGAGAATACCCATCAGAAACTTCGCGCGGTACTTCCACTCTGTTCGTACCTGTTGAATGGAACTTCGTGTCAAGACCACTCGGCCAAGCTAACACCGGAAGATCAGGTCGATGTTCTTCCTCGCTTTGCTGGCGGTTAATTAGCCACACATTGCAGCCAACGGTCTAACTCGATGGATGACGTTTGGTGCGAAAATGTGCGAGGGCGCTGTCAAACATGGAGTGTGAACTGATCCCAAGCCTGAAAGCCCCCGGCCAAGGAAACCACTTGAGAGTAGCCGGCGTGTAATAAAGCTTGTGCGCAATTTATTGAACGCACTCCTGATTGACAGTACAAGACGACGGGACGGTCATGGGAGATTTTTACGAATGCAGAACCGTCGAAGATTTCTCCTTGTGGAATTAGCAATGCGCCATCGATAAAGCCAAGATTCCACTCTTCTACTTCGCGTACATCAATGAGTTGAAATTCAGTTGCTGAGTTCTTCATCGCTGAGAGATCAGGGGCATAGATTTCCGCTATCGAGCCATCTTGGAGATTGAAGAGAGAGATTGAACAGAATGAATCATAATCAGCGAGAAGTTTCTGCTGCGTTGGCCGATCCCCGCAAAGCACACAATCGGGGTTCGGATTTATATGAACCAACTCTGTCTCTGCACTCAGGGCGTCATAGGTAAGGAGTGAACCAATAAGTGGCAATCCCACGCCAGTGATCAATTTAATTACTTCTGTCGCTTGTAAGGACCCAATTGTTCCGCAGAGCGATCCAAAAACTCCTCCGGTAGCACAATTAGGCGCTAACTCTTTGGCTGGTGGTTCGGGATGCAAGCAACGATAGCAAGGCCCTTCTGGGGCGCAGAAGATTGAGACCTGGCCATCAAAGCGATAGACCGATCCCCAAATGCATGGCTTCTTTGCCAAGTAGCAGGCATCATTTATGAGGTATCGAGTAGCGAAATTATCTGTTGCATCGACAACGAGATCATAACTTTGTATTATTTCTAAGGCGTTCTCGACTTTAAGGCCATCCGGATAGAGATTTATTTTCGTCTGCGAGTTCAGTGCATGTATAAATTGAGCGGCGCTCTCAATCTTTGGAGTCCCGATATCACTTTCGCGATGGATAATCTGTCGTTGTAAATTTGATTGATCGACTAGGTCAAAGTCGACGACCCCAATCTCTCCGACGCCGGCAGCTGCGAGATACATCAGAACGGGAGAACCTAGCCCTCCTGCACCGATGCAGAGAACCTTTGCTTCCTTGAGTCGAAGTTGACCTTCCTCGCCAATCTTCGGAAGCACGAGATGGCGTCCATAGCGGAGGCGCTCACTCTCGGAAAGCTCTCTCTTATTCACGAGCAAGGATTATCCAATCTAAATGTACGGCTGTTCCTTAACCGCCGATTGCGGACATTGGGCGAGTTGGTTGAATGAAACTTGGATCATTAATTCCATGACCTGGAAGTTTTGCTTTCACTGTTGAGTGGAACATCGAAATGAGCGCTTCATTTTTTGCTTCGGAAGTTAAATCAGAGCGTAAAATTGAACGAAGATCTGTTTCAGTCATTGAAAATAAGCAAGAGCGAAGTTGACCGTCAGATGTAATCCGAATGCGATCGCAAGCCCCACAGAATGGACGGCTAACGCTTCCGATAATTCCGACAGTTGCAGGTCCACCATTAACAAGAAATTCTTCTGCTGGCGCTGAACCACGATCTTCAACAGGGGTAAGTTCGTAATACGCCGAGAGCTGTGCAAAAATATCATCAGCTGTAATGAGTTGATCGCGGTTCCAAATTCCACCAGCATCCAGTGGCATCTGTTCGATAAAACGAAGGTTGAGCCCTTCGGTGAGTGCCCATTTAAGGAGCGATACAGCTTCGCCATCATTTATCCCACGCAGTAAAACGGTGTTAATTTTTACAGGAAATAGTCCAGCTTCCTTGGCTGCTGCGATTCCAGCGAATACATCTTCGATACGATCGCGATGAGTCATCTTCTTAAAAACATCTTTTTCCAAAGTATCAAGGCTGATATTGATACGTCGAAGTCCAGCATCAACTAGTGGCTTTGCAAGCTTGGCAAGGGCCAAGCCGTTTGTCGTCATGGATAGCTTTGGAGCATTTTCAATGGATGAAATTCGAGAAACGATTTCAACAATATCCGGCCGAAGCATTGGTTCGCCTCCTGTAAGGCGAATTTCATCGATGCCTTGTGAAACAGCGACTTCAATAATCGTAATGAGTTCATCTGTCGTAAGAAGGTCTGACGATGGTAACCATGCAGCAAAATCGTGAGGCATGCAATATGTGCAGCGAAGATTACAGCGATCGGTAAGTGAAACACGTAGATCACGATGGCCCCGGCCAAAGGTGTCAATCAACTGTGTCATGCGCTATTCACCCATTCGGTAGTTCCATCTGCAAAAACTTGGTACTTCCAGATTGGTAGTTCTGCCTTCACAGTGGTGACGATTTCTTCGCAGGCAGCAAAAGCTGGTCCACGATGAACTGCCGAGACTACAACGGCGAAGGCAGTCTCGCCAATCGGTATTGGGCCATATCTGTGAGCAACCGCTGCTCCTAAGATTTCATGCTTAGATGCAATGCGATGGGAGATCTCTTCTATAACTTTTTGTGCGGTTGGGTGGATTTCGTAGGTAAGAGAAGTTACGGCCTTATTTGCATCGTTATCTCTGACATCTCCACAGAAAGTTGCAACAGCGCCTGCTTGGATAGTCTTTACAGAATCACTGAGGCTCTGCATCGCTATCGGCTGATCAGTTACCAGGGCTGTGATCATGTCCGGCCAATTGATCGTGGATGTGAGATGCAAGTCTTTCAATAATTACAAGACCATCTTTAGCTCCGCCTGGTGAACCAGGAAGATTAATGATGAGCGATTTCTTGGTTACTCCAGCTACGCCTCGAGAAAGATCGGTAGTCGGAACCTTCTCGCGGGAATACGCGCGTAGCGCTTCAAGAATGCCAGGCATGGTTTTTTCTATCAGAGGAGAAGTGGCCTCGGGTGTGATGTCAAATGGTGAAATACCTGTGCCACCGGTGGTGACTACTAAATCAATGTCGCTTTCAATCGCACTTTGAATTGCTGATGCAATCATTCCTTGATGATCAGGAAGAATCTGCACAGCATCGATCTCGTATCCGAGGTCTTGTAAACCCTTCAGGAGAATCTGACCTGAACGATCTTCATAGATCCCGTTAAAAGCTCGGTTACTGGCAGTGATAACTACGGCACGCTTCATATGCGCTTCCAATGTCCGTTTCTACCGCCATCCTTCTCTTCTACCTGCACATTAACAATTTTCGCTCCAGGATCAAGTGCTTTTACCATGTCAATAATAGTTAGCGCAGCAATGGATACAGCTGTCAGCGCTTCCATTTCTACTCCGGTGCGATCTGCAATCTTTACTGATGCAAGTATTGCCACTCCATCTTCAACAACATTAATATCGACGTTTACACTTGAAATAGCGATTGGATGGCAGAGTGGAATTAACTCGGGAGTCTTCTTTGCTCCCATAATTCCTGCGATGCGAGCCGTTGCGAGTACATCGCCTTTAGGGGTTGTGCCTGATGCGATCAGGGCGAGTACTTCTTTACTAAGCATGACTTTTCCTGATGCAGTAGCTGTTCGCACTGCCCGGTCACGATCTGAGACATCAACCATGTGCGCTTCGCCATGGTCATTGATATGAGTCAGTTTTTCAGTCATGAAGGAATCTTAATCGCTTATCGACGAAATGCATCTTTGAGAGGATTTCGAATAAGTACGAAGATGCCCATGGCGATGACGACCATTAAGAAACTCAAGGCATAGGCGGTATCTGGGCTTATCTCGAGTTGTTGGTAAATCTGGATCGTCCAAGTCTGAGTTATGCCGGGCATGGAGCCTGCAAACATCATGGTGGCACCAAATTCGCCCAAGATTCGTGCCCAAGCCAAGAGCAACCCTGTTGTGATTCCGTTACGTGCCTGTGGCAAGGCAATCAATCGAAGTAGCTGACTTCGTGAAACGCGATCAACGATTGCCGCATCTTCAATTTCTTCGGGCAGTTGCGCGAAGGTTGATTCTGCAATAAGTACAAGAAATGGAATTCCAATAAAGAGCCCTGTAAATACAACGGCTGTCGTTGTAAAAGGCATCTGCCAGCCCGTTTGGTGATAAATATATTCACCAAGAACTCCGTGGCGGCTTAGCAAGCCAAGCAGTGCAAGTCCTGCAACAGTAGGAGGAAGCGCGATAGGTGCAAGTACGAGTGGACGAATAAACCTGGTCACTTTTGAATTCGATTTAACGAGCCACCACGCAAGAGGCACTCCAAGAATCAGAGAAATTGCCGCTGATAAGAGCGAAGTCCAAAGCGAAAGTTTTACGGCTGTAAATGAATCACCGTTTGAAAGACTTGTGAAAAACGTTGACCATGGGACTTTAATGACAAGAGCAAAAATTGGTAGTGCGATAATGCAGATTGCTAGATAGGCAAAGATGCGCGAGAGTGGATCTACGCCTCTTGAATTCACTGATCAAGCATAGCCAATGAATCAAAAGTATGCGATTACTTCAGTGAATCTACTTGAAATCCAGCTTTTGAAAGCGCCTTGCGAATATATGAACTCTTGAGATAGACAAGAAATGTATTTGCCCAACGATTCTTCTTGGTAACCGCGCTCTTAGCGATACCGATTTGATATTGGGAAGAAGCAGATTGCGAATTTGCAAATTCAATTGCACGCAACCTTGACTTGTTAGCAATGACATCAGTCCTAAAAACGACTGCAGCATCTACTGCTCCGGCTAACAACTTCGCCAGTGTGCTTGAAGCGGAAGCTTCATATGAAACTGGTGAGCTTTTGACTCCTCCTTCAGCGGCTAGCGCACGATCTGCTGCAATTCCACAAGGAGCTGTATGTGCACATTGAATCCACTTCACATTTCCATTGAGATCACTAGTGTTTTTTATCGTTGAATTAGTTGGCACTGCTAGTACAACATGATTTACAACGTAATCGGTTGGATTTGTAATCTCTGTTTTTGCAACTGCCATACTTGCTTGATCTGCTGAGACAAAGATATCGACAGGTGCGCCTGCGGCAATTTGATTTGCAAGGGTTGCAGAGGCTCCAAAAGAAATATTAATTTTCACGCCAGGATGTGCAGCTTGAAATTTCTCTGCAAGAGCGGTGTATTGAACTTGGAGGCTCGATGCAGCGAAGACATTAACGGACTTGCCATCCGCGGCAGTTGCGGGTGGCATGGCCGAGAAGGAGAAAGCAAGTAAGAAAAGGCCGAGAACTACTCTCTCTAGCAGCAATCGCCGAAACATACTCTTCACATCGGTAATTATGCCCTCCTTTGGGCTAGCGCCAAATACGCTGGCTGATATGATTCATCCACATCTAGTTAGGAGGCCCGCAATGTCAGTTGAGAGCGATCTAGCACGTCAAGCACTGAGTTCAATTTGGCAAGCACAGGGCGAGAAGATGGAAGAACTTGATGAAGAGTGCAATCCAAATAAGGCTTGCCGTAATATGAAGGAAGTTACCTTCGAAGGATTTATTCAAGAAGAAGGAAAAACTCTTGCGACAGCTTGGCGTGAAACTCTCATACGTGATGGCAAGCTTGGCGCTGCATCGATTGGCGCTCTCGTCTCCGAAAATAAGATCAAGTAACGCTTCGAATTGACCAGCAATTTATGATCTCCTCTTTTGATTCGCTGACCGTTGACGAATTAACTTCAGAGCTCCGCTCTATCGGTTACGTGGCCAACCGCGGTCTTGCAACATCCCTTTTAATCTCGATGAAACTTGGTCGCCCAATCCTTCTCGAAGGTGAGGTCGGCGTGGGTAAGACCGAACTTGCAAAGAGTATTTCGCAGCTTCTTGGGCGCACTCTTATTCGATTACAGTGTTACGAAGGTATCGATACCAATCAAGCGCTCTATGAATGGGATTACGCCCGCCAAATGCTTCAGATCCGCGCAATGTCGGGAAATGAAATATCTAATAAATCTGTTGATGACCTTTTTGGGTCCAAATTTCTTATCGAACGTCCACTCCTTCAGGCAATCAAAGCTGGCGATCAGTGCGTCCTGCTCATCGATGAAGTTGACCGTGCAGATGATGAATTTGAAGCTTTTTTACTTGAACTTCTCTCTGATTTCCAAATAACTATCCCGGAAATCGGCACCATCGCAGCAACATCACGCCCAATTGTTATTTTGACTTCAAACCGCACTCGCGAATTACATGATGCTCTCAAGCGCCGCTGTCTCTATAATTGGATTGGTTTCCCTGCGGCAGAGCAAGAGATTGAAATCGTTAAATCTCGCGTTCCGGGAGTATCTGAACAGTTAGCATCAAAGGTTGTCGGGACTGTCAACAAACTCCGAGAGATGGATCTAGAGAAGTCTCCTGGCGTTGCTGAAACCATCGACTGGGTTCAGTCTCTTGGGGCAATCGGTGCACATACCCTTACTGAAACAAATGCAGCTGAAACACTCGGTGCTGTTATCAAGGGACGTGACGATCTGGAATATGTCTCTGGCAACCTTGCAGAGATAGTCGCTGATGCCTCTCACTGAGGGTTTTGACGAACTCTTTGTTGAATTTGCCCAAGAACTTCGTTTACATGGAATGCTCATCGGATCTGATGATGTCATTACCTTTTGCAATGCGGTGTCCGTGCTTGACGCAACAGATGTCATGGATGTGTACTGGGGCGGCAGAACTTCACTGGTGCGACGAAAAGAAAATATTCCAATCTATAACGAGATTTTCCAACGTTTCTTCTTTGATAACTGGGAGGAAGAAGCTAGTGAAGCCAAGAAGAAATTCCGCGCACAAGTAAGCACAACATCAACTATTGAAATCCCCGAAAATGAACGAACCGAACAGGGCAATTCCAGCGATGACACCAAGATGGGATTTATGGCAGCAAGCCATGAAATCTTCCGAAATAAGGCCTTTAACGAGTGCACTCCGCAAGAGCTCACTGCACTTCGCAAGATGATGTCGAATATCCGTCTTAATCCACCCATTCGCAGAACTCGTCGTTTGATTTCAACAAGCAAGGGCAAGAAATTAAATATGCGAAAGATTGTCCGCGAGAACATGCGCGCAATGGGTGAAAACCGCGAGATCTACTTTACAAAGAAGAAGGAGAAGCTACGCCCTATCGTCTTCATTCTCGATATCTCAGGCTCGATGGCAGATTACTCAAGGAATTTGTTGCAACTGGCATACTCAGCGCGAAGTGCAAACCAGAAAGTAGAAGTCTTCTGTTTTGGAACACGTCTTACCCGTGTAACGCGATCACTCTCACGGCGTAACCCAGATCAGGCAATGGAGCTAGCCGGCACCGAAGCCATGGATTGGGAAGGTGGTACTCGCATCGGCGATGCCATCAATACATTCCTAAAGAAGTGGGGCCGTGGACGCGTCGGACGTGGTTCGATTGTTGTTATCTGCTCTGATGGCCTAGATCGAGGCGATCCTGAGACCTTGGCAAAATCTATGGAAGCCTTATCGCGCATTGCTCATAGAGTTGTCTGGATGAATCCACATCGTGGGGATGCTGACCGATATGTCCCAACCTCCATGGGAATGATCATCGCTGAACCATTTATCCACGAAGTTGTATCAGGACATAACCTGAAGAGTCTGGAAGAATTCAGCCGCAAGCTAGTCTCCATCCGATAGTAAGAGAAGACAGGAATCCCGAAAATGAAGTTCAGCGTTTCAATCTTTGCCGAGGGCGATCGCATCGTTACTCTCGAAGAGATAGTAGAGCTTGCCGATGCCGTAGCGGTTCATAGCGGCTTTGCATCCGGTGCTGGCACAACTGGCTATGGTGCTCAAATAATTGTCGAAGCGCCAAGCTCTGATATCGCTGTCGATGCAGCTCTCGTAATTTTCAATGAAGCAGTAAGAACTGCAAAGCTACCTATCTTTGAAATTATCAAGGCCGAAACCATGTCGGAAGATGATGACTGGGAAGACGGCATCGATTAATGATTCGACTTGGCTCACTTGCTGGCTATCCATTTGAAGGCCCGCGCGCCCTTGCGGGCTGGACAGCGCCTAAAGTTGCAGCCGTCTACGCCGTGATGTGTCTCAATGACTCTGTGAATAAACCTCAAGAGTTTTCAATTATCTATGTTGGCCAAAGCGCGGATCTAAGCACTGAAGGTTTTCCTTTCAAACACCCGCGTTCTGCAGCATGGATTGCACGTGCCGGAAATAAATTTAATCTGCATGTGTGCTGGTTTGATATTCCTGGCGGAACACTTCGCCACCGCGAACAAATTTCACATGAATTGATGGCGGTATACGAACCAAGTTGTAATCTAGAGAAATACGATCAAGCTTGGAAAGACGAATGGATCGGCGAATACTCAAATGCATTCACCGACCCATTGACCACTGGTCGCGATCCAAATAATCGCGATCAGTAAAATCTAATCGATCTTTACACCGACGCCATCAAAGAGACGTGAGCGACGAGTTCCCATTGCAGGGAAATTTGGCTTAGGCGCTGTGTTCTCAGGTTCTGGCACATAAGTGGCACCTACAACGATTGCTTCAGCGAATCCGTATAGAAGTGGAAGTGCACCAGCGACTACTCCACCAGTTCTGTTAATGCGCTCGAGGCCTGGCTCGATGGTGTCAGCATCGTGCTTAATCTCCCAGACAAGGTCAGCCGCTTCTTCGAGCTTTACTGCAACTGCTGCAAGCTGACGGCCTACGATAAATAGGTAAATTGCAAGGCCCGCAATGAGTGCGGTGATATCAATAACCGAGAAAAGTTGAAGGCTGTTCATGAGCGCACCTTATCCAATACACGTCCGAGGAATAAGTGGTGTTCCAGGCCCTCTGCAAGAACTGCATCTACCGCAGCTGCTGTCTCATTGATGAGCGCAGTATTGGCAGTATTTGCCTTAGCAGAAGTGAGGGTTGCGCGAATCTGTGTAACTCGCTTATCAATAACTCGAACTAGCAGAACCAGGATAGTCAATAGCGCAGCGACTGCCACAACTACGACTGCACCAAGAATATTTGCTAAAACCCAGAGTGAGTGAGTATTTGAATCCATCTGCTTAGCCTCCCAACTTCGTACGGCCACGATTGAGGCCAGCAACAATCGCAGTAGCCGATGCGATAGTTACCTTAAGTCCCTTAAGGCCGGCAGTATTTACAACCGCTCCTTCAAGACCTGAGTTGATGCGCTGTGCTTGTCCACCAATTTTGTGAGCAAGAAGCAAGATTGGGACTACGAGAGCAACAACGACAAGTACAACTACTGTTGCAATGACGTAACCCACGAGCCAACCTGTGTGATTAGTGAAGTCCATGATTACCCCCCCTAGATCGATTCCGCGAAGTCGCGTACTGGCTTGAGGCTGGCGTTTACTGAAGATACAACAGATGGGACTGTTGCAGTCTTAGCAACGATTACTGCTACTCCGCCTTCAAGAGCATCGAGTGATTTAACAACTGCACGCAAGTGCAAGATCACTCGAGACAACCCAAGGGCTGCAGCGGCAATAATGAGCGTCGCTAAAATTAAAGTAAATACTGCTTGTTGTGGCATCTTCTCTCCCCTATCCCAGCAACTTAGAAACTGGACCGGCGTAACGAACTGCTCCGTTAGCCACTTCCTTGATGACGTTATCTGTCTTCGAAAGTAATTCTGGTGTGGTGTTTAGTTCGCCAATCAAAGCGACTCCTCCGCCTAGTGCATCATCTGCTGCCCCACGAATGCGCTCTAGCGGCCCAAGGACCGAGTTGAGTAGTGCAACGAGAACTGGAACGATGACAACTAACAGAACCAGATTTCCGATTCCCCAAAGACTCATTTGTTTTCCTTTCTCTCTCGTTATCGACGTGCTACTGGTTGATATGGAAGGAAGAAGCGCGAGAAGACTCTTGTCGCTGCCTTCTTTACAACTGTCATTGCAATCGCAACACCGCTCGCAGCTTTTGGACCACCAACAGTATTTGGATCAAGACCCATTTCGATTGCCTTCATACGCGCTTGCATGCTGCCAGCTGTCTGATTAACCAAAACTGCTGTTACATCCGCAATAAGTCCTCGTCCAAATTGAGCAGCGGCACCGGAAACTACGAGATCGAGTGAAATCTTTACTGAAGTTCCACCGGCAACCGGGTTGAGCGCTGCAACGAGAATTGCTTGCGCTTCTCCGCGGCCTTTCTTATCTGAGCCAGATGCATCGAGAGTAATTGTCTTCTTGGCATTATCGCGGCTGGCTACCTTTGCCTGTCCCGCAAATTCAAGTTTCACTGGACCTGCAGAAATGATGACATCTCCACCGTAGTGATCTGTTCCAAGCTTGTCGGTTAGGTCAGCACCAGGAATACATGCTGCTAGTTGTGGAATATCATCAAAGAATTTCCATACATCGTCGATCGGTTGATCAACGACTATCGTCTGCGAGATTAGCATTTTGCCTCCTGATTGATGAATGAGGATGGATCTTTTTCAAACGTTGTACGACACCCTGGCGCACAGAAGTAATAGGTCGTTCCTTCATATTCAAAGGGACGATTTGATTTTTCAGCAGCTACAGTCATTCCACAAACCAAGTCGATAACCTCAGTTGGCTGAGCCATCTGAAGCAAGTTTGGTGTTGCCTTCTGTGTCAGAGATCCAGCGGCACGGAGTTGAACCAGTTGCGCGAGAATTGAGACTGCCATCTCGCGGTGTGTTGTATGTCCGAGATCTAGACCTGCTGGTAATTCAACCGAATCTATCTGTTTTTTAGTAAAGCCGCGATCCACCAAGTATGAGAGAACTGCCGCTCCACGCTTACGTGATGCAACGACGCCGAGATATGCAGGAGCTGCCGGTAGCGCCGTCTCTGTTGCTTCTTCATCACCATGGCCTTGCGTTGCAATGACGACTACAGATGAAGAATTAACCATGCTTGAAGTGAAATCAGCAAAATCAAGAAGCTGTACCCGCCAATTCAAAACCTCGATAAGTTGCTTGAGTGTCACTGCCATTGGCGAGCGCCCAACAATCGTTACCTGCGGTGATGCTTGAACTGGTTCGACATAAATTTGAAGTGCGCCTTCGCTCTGGCATGCCATCGGAACAGTGATGACTCCATCAGGAACATGCATCCCTTTAAAATCGGCTTCCTGTCCAAGCCAAATCAGCTGTGCTTTTCCAACTTCCATCACCTTTTTCGCTTCACGGATAAGGACTGGCTCAGCACACGCCCCGCCAATCCATCCATGCAACTTTCCATCAGAGGTAATGATTGCTCGTGATCCGCTCTGTCCAGAAGAAGGACCTTGGCGCCACACGACAGTCGCCATCACAAATGATTCACCGCTATTAGTGAGTTCGACTGCGCGCTCCATGACGCCCATACCTTCGACTGGATTAAAAGACATGTGTTAGTTGCCGCTCCGTACTGGTGGCATACCGTAAACATCTTTACCTGTTGTGAGCGCTTCGTAGACACGATTAGGCATTAAAGGCATATCAATATTACGAACACCCTTGTCCTTAAGTGCATCCATGACAGCGTTTACGAATGCTGCTGGTCCACCAACAGTTGCACATTCACCAACACCTTTTGCACCAATTGGATGGTGAGGGCACGGTGTTACAACTTCGTACAATTCAAAGCCTGGTGTTTCCCACGCTGTTGGAAGCAAGAAGTCCATGTAGTTACCGCCGATGATGTTTCCTTCTTCATCGTAAGTTTGATATTGCATATTTGCCATTGCGTACGCCTCGGTGAGACCACCCATGATTTGTCCTTCGACAATCATTGGGTTGATACGAACACCGCAGTCATCTACAGCAACGAATTGCAATACATCCCAAACACCTGTCTCGGGATCAATCTCTACCTTTGCGATGTAACACGCAAATGGCCATGTAAGGTTGGGAGGATCGTAGTAAGCGACGTTCTCAAGCCCTGGCTCCATGCCATCTGGCATATTGCTGTAGGCGGCCATTGCACACTCCTGAATAGTTACGCCACGTTCTTGATTTCCACGAACGTAGAAGCGACCTAGCTCCCATTCGATATCTTCTTCAGATACTTCAAGTAGGTGAGCAGCAAGCTTGCGAGCCTTAGCGCGAACTTTACGAGCAACCATTGCAATCGCAGCACCTGCTACGGGAGTTGAACGAGATGCGTAAGTACCCATACCGAATGGAGCTGTGTCGGTATCGCCTTCTTCAACGAGGATGTCATCTGCAGGTATTCCAAGTTCGTGAGCGACAATCTGTGCCCATGTTGTTTCGTGGCCAGTTCCTTGTCCACGTGAACCTGTGCGCAATAGCGCCTTACCAGACATGTGAATGCGAAGCTCGGCAGAGTCAAACATTTTGATACCTAAGATGTCGTACTCACGGCTGTTACCAGCGCCCAATGGTTCAGTCATCGTTGAGATTCCGATGCCAAGAAGGCGTCCACGCTTTGCTGCTTCTGCCTTTTCAGCAGCGAAGTTCTTATATCCGATTGCTTCCAATCCGATATCGAGGCACTTCTCGTACTGACCTGAGTCAGTAAGGAATCCGAACGCTGTGCGGTGTGGATGCTGTTCATCCTTCACAAAGTTAATGCGGCGGAACTCTGCTTGATCCATGCCGAGATCATCAGCTGCTGCTTGCACCATGCGCTCTTGGAAGAACATGGCTTCAGTGACACGGAATGAACAACGATACGCAACTCCACCTGGTGCCTTATTGGTGTAGTAACCAGTTGCGAACATATGTGCTGTTGGAATGTCATAAGCAGCAAACGCAGAGTGCATCAAGCCAATTTTAAACTTACTTGGTTGTGCATCTGCAAAGAATGCTCCGTGGTCTGAGATCGTATTCATGCGAACGCCAAGGATCTTTCCATCTTTGCGCATCGCCATTTCGCCCTTAAGGTAGACATCGCGACCAAAGCCAGTTGAGGTCAAGTTACCAGTCTTATCTTCAATCCACTTAACTGGCTTCTCAGTCAATATTGAAGCGAGAATTGCAATGACGTAGCCTGGATAAATTGGAACCTTATTTCCGAAACCGCCACCAATATCTGGTGTGACGATACGAATGTTCTGTTCTGGAAGTTCTGCAACCATTGCGACAGCGGCACGCACGATATGTGGAGCCTGTGATGTCATATAGACAGTCAACTTTCCAGTTGCACGATCGTAATCAGCAAGTGATCCACAAGTCTCCATTGGAGATGGGTGTGTACGTGGATAGTGAAGTTCGATTTTAGAGACTACATCTGCATCTGCAAAAGCTTTATCGGTGCGTGCCTTATCGCCAATTTCCCAGTCGAAAACCTTGTTTCCAACTTGACCGGCTTTGTCATCGCGAATCTGCACTGCATCTGGCGCCGCTGCTTGAACTGGATTAACAATTGGTGGCAATACTTCGTATTCAACAACAATCTTTCCGCATGCATCTTTAGCAATATATGGGTCATCCGCAATCACTGCACAGACTTCTTGGCCCTGGAAACGAACCTTATCCGTCGCAAGTACCGCTGCCGTGTCGTATGAAAGTGTTGGCATCCATGCGAGGTTTCGTGCAGCCATCATCTCGCCTGTAAGAACAAGGCGAACTCCTGGCATATCCCATGCAGCGCTTGTATCAATTGACTTGATACGTGCGTGAGCTAGCGGACTGCGCAAGATCTCCATGTGGAGCATTCCTGGAAGAACGATGTCATCTACATAGTTACCTTTACCGCGGATAAAACGGTTATCTTCAACTCGGCGACGGCTCGCGCCCATTCCGCCAATTTTGACTTCGTCTAGTTTCATTAAGTTCTGCTCCCTAACCTAGTTGAGTTCCGCGCGCATTTTTTCAGCAGCCCAAAGAACTGCCTTGACGATATTTTGATAACCAGTACAACGGCATAGATTTCCAGATAGCGCCCAACGAATTTCATCTTCAGTTGGGTTGAGGTTCTCTTCGAGAAGAGCCTTTGCAGCCATCATCATTCCTGGAGTGCAGAAACCACATTGAAGTGCGTGCTCTTGCTTGAAACCTTCTTGTATCGGATTTAGTTCGCTCGCTGAAGCAAGTCCTTCAACAGTTTCAACGTTATGACCCTCTGCTTGAACTGCCAGCATTGTGCAGCTCTTGATTGGGCGACCATCGAAAAGGACTGTGCAAGCGCCACAGTTGGTCGTATCGCAACCACTGTGTGTACCGGTCAACTTAAACGCTTGGCGCAGCAAATGTACAAGTAGTAGTCGTGGTTCAACATTCGCAGTACGTGGTTCTCCGTTAACGTTCACTGTTATTTGGCGAACCGGAATATCACTTGCGGGTGCAGACTTGATTTCTTCGTAAAGGCTCGACATTTCTTAGGCTACTTTCTGTTCGGAGTTTGCGATGAGGATTCTCTTAACAAAGGTTTCGATGATGTGACGCTTATATTCAGCTGAACCGCGGTGATCTGTACGAGGCTCTGCCTTAGCGGCAACAAGTGCTGCGGCCTTTGCAATTGTTGCATCGGTTAACTTCTGGCCAATTAGTGCTGAAGCTGCCTCGTTAGCGTCGATTGTCTTTCCACCAACCCCGGCAAGTGCAAATCCTGCGCCAAGCACGGTATCACTACTCATATCGAGTGAAACTGCAACCGAAGCAGTTGCAAAGTCACCAACACGACGTTCAAGCTTGAGGTAACCACCACGTGCAACACCCTTAGGGGCAGGGATAACAGCTTCGATGGCTATCTCGTTGTAGTTCAACGCATTCGCGTAAGGGCCGAGAACGAAATCTTTCATATCTATATTGCGCTTGCCTTTAGGACCCTGAACAACGAGGTAACCGTGAAGAGCGATCATCGTAGCCGCCCAGTCACCCTGTGGATCAGCGTGGCATACAGAACCAACGAATGTTCCGCGCGTGCGAACGATTGGGTCTGCAACGAGTGGAGCTGCTGCTGCAATTGTTGGTTGGCGGTTTGTGATTTCAACAGACTTCTCTAGGTGCTCGTGACGAACAAGCGCACCTATATGAAGTGATCCATCCGCATCGAAGCGTATGTAATCAAGTCCAGGAATATTATTGATATCAACAAGTTGTTCTGGGAATGCGAAGCGAAGTTTGAGCATTGGGACAAGGCTCTGTCCTCCTGCAAGAATCTTTGCTTCACCTTTACCAGCATCGAGCAATTTAATTGCTTCGGCAATTGTCTTCGGAGATTCATATTTAAAACGTGATGGATACATATTTTATTTCCCCTACGTGAGTTTTCCGGTTACTTGCTCTTCTTGTCTTTTACTGCAACTGGCATTGAATCTGCATCTGGATTTGGACGCGGTTCTTGATGTGCAGGCCAAGGACCTTGCACTGGTTGGCTTGCAACTTTTAGAAATTCTGTAATTTGTGGCCATGCCCAGATCGTTGGACTATCACCAGTCTTCGGTGAGTTCTCAAAGAGTGTAAACAAACGTGGAGTGCCGCGCTCGTGGCCAGTCGATTCAACAGTCATGGATTTCCCTCTTCGTTTGACGGTGGCGAGAAACCTAACACCCGAACCTTGCACCAGCAAGGGTTTGGCATGAAAAAGGTGGTGCGATTTGGAGCTTAATAACTTCGCTTTGCGCCCAATTTGTGGACTAATTGACGCCTTTAAACTCAGCCAAATCTTCGGGGGTATCGACATCTTTCCCATTTGCCAAGCTGTCCAAGGCGATGTGAAAAACATCGTCTCGCCCTTTGAGAAAATTGCGAGCTCCGGCATCTCCTGTTGCACTGTCGAGAATCTCTTTCCAATATTTTCGCGCAAATTTAACAGGGTGTCCGGGCATTCCATTAAAGGTTCCCATAACGATTTCCTGAGAAGAGTTAGCAACTGCAGCGATTGCCTCAGTCGTCATTCCAGGAAGGTCCACTAATGAGATAATTACCTGGGAATATTCTGGCTTTTTGAGTACTGCTTCGAGACCCATTCGAAGCGAACTTCCCATTCCAGTCTGCCAATCGGTATTTATAACAATTTCCGCACCGGGGATATATCCCTGCCAAGCGCCGAGGACAACGTATACATCTTTAATACCTGCATCGTGAAAAATTGCTACTGATCGATCGACTAATCGCTCGCCATCTATTTCTATGGTTGCTTTGGGGCTGCCTATACGAGAGCCAGATCCGGCCGCCAAGATTAATCCAACCTTCATCGCTATACTCTACGTCATGCGCGAAATCATTGATGAGGTTTTGCCTTCCTTTAATTCCGGAAAACCCTTCGCACTTGCAACAGTGACACGCACTTGGAGCTCTGCACCTCGCCCAGTTGGTGCAGCCATGGCAGTACTCGAATCCGGCGAAGTCATCGGTAGCGTTTCAGGCGGCTGCGTTGAAGGTGCAATCCATGAAGCATCTCTTGAAGTTCTCAAGACTAAGGCTTCGCAATCCGTTACATATGGCGTGAGTGATGACAATGCATTCGCAGTTGGCCTTACATGCGGCGGCACCATCGAGCTCTATATTCAATATGTCCATCAATCAACTTTCCCAGATTTTGCCGAAATTGCAGCCAAGATTGAAGATAAGAACGCGGTCGCTGTCGCAACTTTGGTTAACGCAGAATCCGGCATTGGGGCGCGCATAGTCCTTACAAAAAGTGATGCTTCAGGCTCGCTTGGAAATTCACAATTGGATCACGCTGCAATCGAAGGCGCCCGCGCGCTCTTGAACCACGGAACCACAAAGACTTTAAAGCTTGGCCCTAACGGTGAAAACAGGATGGATGATGTCTCAGTCTTTGTCGAATCTTTTGCACCAGCACCTCGAATGATTATCTTTGGTGCAATTGATTTTGCGGCTGCCGTTGCTCGTATTGGTAAATTTATGGGCTACTACGTCATTGTCTGCGATGCTCGAGCGCTCTTTGCAACAAAGCGACGCTTTCCAGATGCTGATGAAGTCATAATCGATTGGCCCCATCGCTTCCTCCCAACGATCGAAGTTGATGAAAGCACTGCGATCTGCGTACTTACCCATGATCCAAAATTTGATGTGCCTGTACTTGAAATCGCCCTACGCACCAAAGCTGGATATATCGGCGCTATGGGCAGCAGACGTACCCATGAAGATCGTCTCGTAAGACTTAAGGAAGTTGGAATGAGTGACGCAGAGCTTGCCAAGCTCAAATCTCCCATTGGTTTAGATCTTGGAGGCCGGACTCCCGAAGAGACTGCCATCTCCATCGCAGCAGAAATTATTTCAAATCAAGTTGGAGGAACAAATCAACCGCTAACAAAAGGCAATGAAGCAATTCATAAGACTTCTCTAGCCAGCGAAGATGAGCCTGCGCCAGTATTGAATTAGTCTGGAATTAATTAGCCTGGTTAGTAAAAGGAGATCCAGCGCGCAGTTGAACCTGATGGATTTATTCCAGGGTTAATAAGTGCAAATCCTTGTGCCTGTGCCACTCCACGTAACATCGCGGAGCCCAAGTACGCGGTAGGTGTAAATACTTTTCCATCTCGCGTGCCCGGTACTAACCGCGAAAACCCTTCCGGAGTCGTTAGTGACGAAGTTAATTCAATGACTTCTAACTTTTCTTGCGTAGCGCCGAGGAAAGTTTTAATTAGTGGATTTCCGAATGAATATAAGGCAGCGAGAGCGGATTGTGGATTCCCCGGCAATGCAAGGAAGGCAATATCTCGACCGCTGTGAGTAACGCGAGCAAGGAGCACGTGATATCCAGGACGTACCTTGACGCAATCAATCAACATAGTTGCCCCTAGGTTTTCGAGCGCGGGCTTTACGTAATCTCTAGGGCCATCAGCAGTTCCACCAGTTGTAATGATTAAATCAACGAAGTCGAGTACCTTACTTATTTCCCGGTTGAGAACTTCGAGATCATCTTTCACGAATTGTGCCGAGGAAATAATGGCACCCATTTTTGAAAGTATTGCAGGTAACTGCGGACCAAGTGCATCTCGAATTGCACCGTCTGCTGGAACTCCTGAATGAATTAGTTCGTCGCCTAAGAAAAATATGGCTACCCGAGGTTTCTCGATCACATCTATTGAGTCATGACCAGTTGCTGCAAACAACCCTGCCATGGGTGCATTAACTCGAGTTCCTGCGCTGACAAGAACATCGCCATTTTTGCTCTCCATGCCTGCAGGTCGAATATTTGCGCCTTCTTCAATCTCACCAGAGATGTAACCACCATTCTCGGTGGCCTTCTCCCACGGGATTACAGCAGTTGTTCCTTTCGGAATAACACCTCCCGTTGCTATAGCCAAACAATGTCCGTAATGAAGTGCCTGTGTAGAAGTTTTGCCGGTAGCAACTTCGCCAATGAGTTTCCATGGACTGTCACCAGATACTGCCCAGCCGTCCATCGACGATGTTTCAAAGGCGGGCAATTGGCAAAGCGAGATAACGTCTTCTGCAAGATACCTATCTATTGCATCTGAAAGAGAGACTTTTTGTGGCTTCAGTGAAGAGAAACTCTGTGATGCAACTGCCAGGGCTTGATCCCACGAACCTTCGCGCATGGATATTACTTCTGGTTCTTTAGCTGAGATTCGAGCGCTTTAATACGTTTATGACTATTTATATGGTAGTAAATCATCCCGATGTCAAAAATGAACATTAGCCCCATCACCATCCACATGATGTTCATTTCAAGACGATCAGAATTGGAGTAAGGCATATTCATTAGATAATTATGCACCCTTCAAGACTGCGATTGCTTCAGCCAAAATCGAAATTGCAATTTCAGCAGGAGTAGTGGCACCGATATCAAAACCAGCGGGACCGTGAACGCGTGAAATATCTGTAATGTCACGATAATTGAGCCAATCTTCACGGCTCTCCTGCATCTTCTTAGAACCAAGAGCTCCGATATATCCAGCTTTGCTCTCAAGGGCATATTTGAGGCTGTTACTTGATGTTTCTACCTCGTGTCCCATAACCACTACGCAGTCCATCGGCGAAAGAGTTGCGGTGAAACCTGCAACCATTGTAGGTCGTGGATCGACGGAAACATTCCAACCGATTCCGCGCGCAGCACTTTCGAGCGCATCAGCGATTGGTCCAGCACCGGCGATAACAAGTTTTGTGATTGGATGGTAAATAGTCACAATGCGATCGCCAAGATCCAGAGAAGTTGATTTATTTTTACTAAATTCTTCAGCTATCTGAGGGTCTGCGGCAATAATTGTGACGGAGGTAAAGTACTCAGAACGAACTATTTCATCGCCATCAAGATGGCAGATGATTGCAATCGATTCGCGGTCTAAAAATGCTTGCCATAAGCCACTATCAATTGCATTAGATGGTAGTACAGCAAATTTCAAAGTGCTTCCGGCTGGCACATTAGATATGGTTGATTCGAAGTCAGTAACTACTCGGGTGATAATGCGACCATTAGGTAATTTACGTGTAGCTTGCTCAATAAGTGCGCCATCGAAAGCTGAATTGACGAGGTTTCCAATTTTGCCGCCGCCTGGTGTGATTGCAATTGAATCGAAGTTCATCGGGATAATTGATTCGGTTGATGAAATTAACCATGCAACATCAGCGCGAGTATTGCTACCCACGCAAGCGTTAACGCTTAATGCGATTTCATACATCCCGCAATGGTAGAGGAAGTTTTAAAAGAATAGAACTTTTTAATCCTGGGCTTCGAAGCTCCCCCATACAAAGCTGAAACAACTACATTGACCGATACCAATAGATCGAGTTGAAGCACCTAAGGCTGTGGTGGAGACAACGGGGTTCGAACCCGTTCCGATGACTTGGTAAACCAACAGGCTGCCAATTACAACATGTCCCCAACACGAGGGTGAAGTTACGGTTTGACTGTTTGGCTCATCTGAGCAGATCAAAAAATTGTGAAGTAGAAATATGTGTGGAAAAGCAAAAGGGACTTGGAAATTAACCAAGTCCCAATTACTACCAAGCCACCGTTGCCGAAGTATCACATAAATAATCGATTACTCGCAGTAACGAATTAAAGAAGAGTCGCCCTATAAGCCGGAACGAAGAATTTTCTCTATCGGGCGCCCCTTGGCAAGTTCATCAACCAACTTATCCATATAGCGAATTTTCTTCATAAGTGGATCTTCTATCTCTGCAATCTTTACGCCACAGATTGAACCAGTAATTAGCTTTGCATTTGGATGAATCTTCGCAGACTTAAAGAATTCCTTAAAGGTTGTCCGCTGCTTCAAGTGACTCTTTAGGGTCCTTGAGTCAAAGCCTGTGAGCCATGAAATCACTTTAATGAGTTCGGCTTCGGTGCGATCTTTACGCTCTACCTTATTCACATAGTGAACATATACATCAGCAACGGGCATCTCATAGATTTTATGCGTCAACTCTAAAGTCCATTCTTTCTACTGTATGTGAGCTGGATCCATCCAGAAGAGCTCCCAAATATGGCCATCGAGATCTTCAAAACCCCAACCGAACATGGCAGGGAAAACGTCAGGCTCTTTATATCTGCGAGCTCCAAGACTGAAAGCTTTCTCGCACAGGTTTTTTACTTCGTCAATCGATTCACAAGAAAGCGCAATGAGCGCCTCGACTGAGTTTCTCGCAGCGATTGGCTTATCAACAAAGGATGAGAATCGCGCATTTTCGAGAAGCATTACAAAGATATTCTCACCAACGACCATACAAGTTGTATCTTCACTGGTAAATTGAGGATTAAAAGTAAAACCAAGCTCTGAAAAGAACTCGACCGATTTGCCTAAATTCTCGATGGGGAGATTAACAAAAATAGAAT
>CANCGX010000012.1 GCA_947377725.1 Actinomycetota bacterium | reverse complement strand
CATCGTTGCTTCAGTGCCAGAATTCGCAAAGCGAACTAAATCAATTGAGAAGCGCTTGCAGATTCTTTCGGCTGCGTCACGTGAAATTGGGGATGGAGTTACGAACAACATTCCCGTCTTCATCGCTTCTGTTGCTTCTTCAACAACGACAGGGTTGAGATGGCCTGCAAGCATTGCTCCAAAGCCCATAGAGAGATCGAGGAGTTCGCGTCCATCGACATCTGTCATCCAAGCGCCCTTAGCGGACTTGATTGCAATTGGATATGGATCCCAATGCTGGAAGCTTGAGACGACGCCTAAAGGCAAAGTTTCCTTTGCTAATTCGTATTCCACTTCAGATCCGAGTGTGGATTTCTTAAACTTTTCCCACTCACTTGCGAGGAGTTCATCAACTCGCGCGTCTGACAATTGGACTGGATTCTTACTAAGTTTTCTAAATGCTTGAGTTTCTAGTTGGCGGAACATTTTTTGACAACACCGAGAACTTTCAGCGTTTGCTGAAATACGATGCCTTCTCCCCTTATAAGTTTGGCGCTAATGCTCATTACTGCAAAAACGTTGAGGTGAAGGTAGCAGAGGCGGCAGGGAAAAGCACTTCACATGCGAGTTCTTCGCATAAACGCCACTCCCAAAGTAGGCGTTTTACAGCCCTTTTAGACTTTTTCTCAAGAATAATCAAAAATAATTTTTCTCTTTTCTTCTTTATTAGTAGAGTTCCACAAGGTCACGAGCATCGATATCAAGCCCCGGCTTATCGATCGGCAACCCTCCTCCCACTTGGGAACGCGGCGGGGTGCTCCGGGTGATGACCTGGCCAGAAAGTCTGGCAAGCGCGTTACGCCTTTCGATTAACACTCGGGAAAATGCGACGGTAATTTGGAAAGAGGGAACTTATGTTTACATCCAAAAAAGTATCAATCTTGGCAGTTATTGCATCTGCTGGAATTGCATCTTCATTATTAACAAGCCCTGCACATGCAGCGCTTCCAACACTTACACCAGGTGTACTAACTATTGGAACCGATAATCCTGCTTACGGTCCTTGGTTTGATAGCAACAAACCTTCTAATGGCAAGGGCTACGAATCAGCTGTTGCTTATGCAGTTGCAAAGCAACTTGGTTATCCTGCATCAAAGGTCAAGTGGGTCACCGCTTCATTCAACAGCGTTATCCAGCCAGGAAAGAAGTCCTTTGATTTCGATATCAATCAGATTTCAATCACAGATGAGCGCAAAAAAGTCGTTGACTTCTCAACTGGATACTATGACGTGGCACAAGCTGTCGTTTCTGTAAAAGGTTCTGGAATTGAAAAAGCAGCAAAGATTTCAGATCTTGCAAAGGTTGCACTTGGAGCTCAAGTTGGTACAACTTCTTTAACAACGATTAACTCAATTGTGAAGCCTTCCAAGAAGGCTGCTGTGTACGATACAAACGATCTTGCAACTGCGGCGCTAACTGCAGGTCAAATCAAGGGTCTCGTTGTTGATCTTCCTACTGCCTTCTACATTGCAGCAACAGCAAAGAATGCAGTTCTTGTCGGACAGTTCCCAGTGCAAGCCAAGGCTGAGCAATTCGGTCTCGTTTTGAGCAAGGGAAGCGCACTGACTTCAAAGGTTTCAGCTGCCGTCAATGCTCTCCGTGCAAACGGAACTCTCAAAGCAATTGCTGACAAGTGGTTGGCAAATGTTGGCGGAGCTCCCGTTTTCAAAAAGTAACAAAAACTTAAAGTAGAACAGAGGGAGGTCTGATGACATACCAGCCATCGCAGTTGCGATTGCAACGCGAAGCTGCACGTCAGAAGGCCTCTCGACGTTCTACCACCATTGCATTATTAAGCACCTTTGCAGTTGGAGCAGTAGTTGTTCTTGTGGTGACCGGGGCCAAAGGTTTCCAATTGGTGCGCCAATCATTCTTCAGTTGGCACTATGCAGTTCATTCATTTCCTTCAGTACTCTCTGGAATTTGGTTAAACCTGCGAGTAATGATCATCGCAGAAATATTTGTACTTATTTTCGGTCTTCTTTTGGCTTTAGCACGTACGTCGAAGTCTCCGGTTCTTTACCCCGCGAGACTGTTTGCAACGATCTACACGGATATTTTCCGAGGATTGCCATTACTTCTCGTCCTTCTGCTTGTCGGATTTGGAATTCCTGGTTTACAAATCTCCTGGATCCCAAATTCAGCTGTTCTGCTTGGAACGCTCTCCCTGATCCTTACCTATTCGGCCTACGTTGCTGAAGTAATTCGCGCTGGTATTGAGGCTGTGAATCCTGCTCAACGCATGGCAGCCCGCGCTCTTGGTCTCACGCAACGTCAAACACAACAACGAGTTGTTCTCCCCCAAGCGCTTCGAAAAGTTACTCCTCCACTTTTGAACGACCTGGTATCGCTACAAAAAGATTCAGGACTCATCTCGGTGCTCGGTGCTATTGATGCAATCAGAGCTGCAGGAATTGAAACTGCGCAATCTTTCAATTTCACCCCCTATCTCGTCGCGGGTGCCATTTTTGTGGCAATGACTATTCCGCTCACGCGTTTTACAGATTGGTTAACGAGGAAGCAAGATAAAGCCCGACAACAACAAGGGCGTTGGTAAACATGACTGCACTTGAGTTAAGAAATATTCGCAAATCTTATGGTGAAGAACTTGTCATTTCCGATTTCAACCTTACTTTAGAAAGGCACCAAGTAAAGGTTTTGATTGGCGCAAGTGGCTCAGGCAAAAGCACTCTCCTGCGTTGCATTAACTTGTTGGAAGAAATTGATGATGGACAGATTCTTCTTGATGGTGAAGATATCTCTGCGGTCGATGTAAATGCCGATAAAGTCAGAGCGTCCATTGGTTCTGTATTTCAAGCCTTCAATCTTTTCCCACATCTCACTGTTTTGGAAAACATTACTCTGGCGCCGCGATTGGTCCACGGAACGGAGAAGGGTCAGGCAGAATTCGATGCGATGGAATTATTGGAACGCTTTGGGCTCTCAGAGAAAGCGCTGCAATATCCCGATCTCTTAAGCGGCGGCCAGCAACAGCGGGTGGCAATTCTTAGAGCAATCATTTGCAAACCAAAGTTACTTTTGCTGGACGAAGTTACCAGCGCGCTAGATCCTGTCTTGATTGCTGAAGTCCTTTCACTCATCAGCGAACTTAAGGGCGACGGAATGACGATGCTCATTGCTACCCACGAAATGGGTTTTGCGAAAAAGGTCGCAGATGAGGTCCTCTTCCTTAAGAATGGCCAAGTCCTAGAGGCTGGAACTCCCCTTCAGATGTTGGAAGATCCACAGCACCTTGCGCTCAAGAACTTTCTCTTTGCGTTGGAACAAGCAGGGCGCCTTTAGTTCAAAACGTGACATGAATGCGATACTTTTGCAGTTGCAAACGATTTGCATTAACCTTCTCTCATGAGTGCTAGCACTAAACCCAAACTTCGAGAACATCTCCGTTTTGAACGTGAAGAGCTTCCCGGACTTTTTGGCGTTTTAGGGACTGTTGCTGCGCTGCACATCATCGGCTGGGGTCTATTCATTCATTACAACTCCATGCCCCAGTTCCACGCCATCGCTGATGCTAACCACACCCTTATCTACGCCGGTGCCGGTGCTTTGGCATATTCCTTTGGCTTACGTCACGCATTTGATGCCGATCATATTTCAGCAATTGATGACACGACTCGTCTCATGCTGGCAAAAGGTAAGAAGCCTATGGGTGTTGGACTTTTCTTCTCATTAGGTCACTCAACGATTGTTTTAGCTCTATCCATCGGAATCGCATTTGCCGCAAAGCAAGCCGTTAAATTCCAACACAACTTTGCTCAAACTGGCGGAATTATCGGAGCAAGCGTTTCTGCGTTCTTCCTATATTTGGTTGGAATCCTTAATCTCATCATTTTGGTTGGAATTATCAAAGTATGGAAGCAAGCAAAATCTGGAAAGTTTTCTCACGAACATCTCAATCAACTCCTCAATGAACGCGGTCTTTTCAATCGAATCTTTCGCGGCTTATTCAAAAAAGGATTCGATCATTCGTGGCAGCTCTATCCAATCGGAGTTCTCTTTGGCCTTGGTTTTGATACCGCAACAGAAGTTGGTCTTCTTGGATTATCCGCTACAGCTGCAATTGGAACTGTAGGCGGAACTCTTCCGCCGCTTGCCATCATTGCCCTCCCATTTATATTCGCGGCAGGTATGTCGTTGATGGACTCGCTCGACGGAATCTTTATGACCAAGGCTTATGCATGGGCATTCACATCACCTCTGCGCAAAATTTATTACAACCTAACCACTACTGGTATTTCAATCTTTGTGGCATTGGTGATTGGCACGGTTGAATTAGTTGGCGTGCTTTCCGACAAGACAAGTATCGCCAAGTACCAACCATTTACATGGATTGCCAGCATTCAGCTCAACCAAGTCGGATACTGGATCATTGCAAGCTTTGTAGCTACCTGGATTGGTTCAGTCTTGATCTGGAAATTTGGCAAGTATGAGGAACGCTTCAGCTCTGGTATTACCGAAACTGAACACACACATACCGAGATGAGCCTTTAATCTAACTACTTTTAATCTAGGTAGAGATCTGGCAAGAATTCTGTTGTACCCGGTACAACTGCGTACTGATCCAGGTCTGTTATTCCTTCTGAAGCCAGTACTTCGTCATCAATAAAGAAGTTCCCTGTGCACTCGCTAGCTTTGCGCATAAATATCGCATGCGCTGCATCGGCCATAATCTCTGGCTTTCGACAGAAGTTTGTATCCATGCCTGGAATCATCTGGAGCGCAGCCGTGTCGATAACGGTCCGAGGCCAGAGCGCATTAACTGCGATTCCATCACGTTTGAATTCCTCAGCCAGGCCGAGAACAGTCATGCTCATCCCATACTTGGACATTGTGTAAGCCACATGGCGCTTAAACCATTTGCCTTGAAGATTGATGGGTGGCGAGAGCGTCAAAATATGTGGATTTGAACTTTCTTTGAGTTGCGGAATTGCGGCCTGTGATACCAAGAAAGTTCCTCGTACATTGATATCAAACATCAAGTCATATCTCTTGGCGGGCGTTTGCAATGTAGGAGTGAGGTTGATTGCACTCGCATTATTTACCAAGATATCCAAGCCGCCGAACTGAGCAACCGCCGAAGCAATCGCTGCTTCAATCTGTGCTTCATCTCTAATGTCGCATTGAATAGGAAGAGCAACTCCCCCTGCTTCTTCGATCTCCTTGGCTGCAGAAAATATTGTTCCGGGTAGTAGCGGATGAGGATCCGCCGTCTTTGCAGCGATTGCAATCATGGCTCCATCGCGTGCCGCGCGCTTCGCAATTTCTAAACCAATACCGCGAGAGCCACCAGTGATGAAAATCTTCTTACCTGCAAGGGTCATTATTTTGCCTTTCGCGATAGAAATTTCATGAAAGCTGTCTGCGCCTCATCGGATTGAAGAGCTAATCTAAAAAGTTCACCTTCTGCCGCCATAACAGCTTCTACGGCAGCATGATTACTGCTCTTCAAAAGAGCTTTTGTATTAATTACCGATGTTGGGGGTTGATCGGCAATTCTTTCTGCGGTTTTCATCGCTTCGGCAAGCGGATCGTCTACAACCTTGTTGATGATTCCCATTTCTAGGGCCTCAGATGCACTGAAGGATCGTCCAGTTAATAAAATTTCAGAAGCGCGAAGATGTCCTACAAGTCTTGGGAAGAGGAAGCTTGATCCGGCCTCTGGAACTAATCCAAGTGTCACAAATGGCATCGAGAATTCCGCTGTGGGTGTTGCGAAAGCGGCATCGCAATGGAAAAGAAGAGTTGTGCCTATTCCAACTGCACTGCCTTGAACGGCCGCAATAAGAGGCTTTGGAAAATTGTGAAGGCTCTTAATGAATTGAAATCCTGGAGCTGAATCATCCATCGGCGCATCATCTGTATTCGCAAAATCAAAAATATCATTTCCTGCGGTGAAAGCTGCACCGGCTCCTGAAATCACTACGGCTCGAATATCAAACTCTTGAGATGCGTGAATCAAAGCTTCATTGAGGGCTACATACATTCCCTTGTTGATTGCATTTTTCTTCTCTGGTCGATTCAACTGAATGGAGAGGACTCCGCCTACTTTTGATGTTGTAATTTCATTCACGTTGTATCTTTGCATGAAAGTGGCCTTTGGAAAAGAATCCAAAGGCCTCATTTCACATATATTCGCGCTTACGCGGGGAGCTTAATGAACTCCTCGACCTTTTGATGAGCAACATCATCTGTGTATTGAACTGGTGGTGATTTCATAAAGTAGCTTGAAGGTGAAAGAAGGGCTCCACCAATTTTGCGATCCAAACCGATTTTCGCGCATCGCAACGCATCGATAATGACGCCAGCCGAGTTTGGTGAATCCCAAACTTCGAGCTTGTATTCAAGGTTTAGAGGTACATCTCCAAATGCACGGCCTTCAAGGCGCACGTACGCCCACTTGCGATCATCCAACCATTGAACGTAATCAGATGGGCCAATATGAACATTTGCAGAACCCAAATCGTGACTTAACTGAGATGTCACAGCTTGAGTCTTTGAGATTTTCTTGGATTCAAGGCGGTCGCGTTCCAACATATTCTTAAAGTCCATATTTCCGCCAACATTGAGTTGGTAGGTGCGGTCAAGGTGAACGCCTCTATCTTGGAAAAGTCTGGCCATGATTCGGTGAGTAATGGTTGCGCCAACTTGAGACTTGATGTCATCTCCAACGATTGGCAAACCTGCATCTTCAAACTTCTTAGCCCACACAGGGTCAGAAGCTATAAAGACAGGCAGGGCGTTAACAAATGCACATCCAGCATCGATTGCGCACTGGGCATAGAATTTTGCAGCTTGCTCAGATCCCACTGGCAAATAGCAGATAAGTACATCTACTTTGTTCTCTTTGAGTGTTGCCACAATATCTACGGGAGTTGCTGAAGATTCTTCAATCGTCTCGCGATAATACTTTCCAAGACCATCTAAGGTGTGACCACGTTGAACCATCACGCCAGTCTTTGCAACGTCGCTGAATTTAATGGTGTTGTTTTCACTTGCCCACATTGCGTCAACTAGGTCTAATCCGACCTTTTTCGCATCAACATCAAAAGCCGCTACGAATTTGATATCGCTAATGTGATATCCACCGAGAACAGGATGCATGAGACCAGGAATTTTTGTATCTGCTGCGGCATCCTTATAGTACGTAACGCCTTGGATGAGTGAGTTTGCACAGTTTCCCACGCCAATAATTGCTACTCGGATTTCATTGCTATGTGAATTACTCAAGAAGATTTCCCTTCGATTTTTATCATTTCCTCTAGCCAAGCGATCTCTCGCTCAACTGAGTCCAAAGAATGACGGCGCCATTCATGGAGATATTTATCGATGCCATCGGGAAGCTGACCTGCATTTGCTGACATGGCAGAACGAATGAGTGTGGCTTTCTCGACTAACTTGCCGAGGCGGCTCTCTAAAATTGCTATCCGATTTCCCCGAGGAGTTGGACCAAAAAATGCGAAACGAACCTCAAAGTTTTCATCATCCAGGGCCTCTGAACTTGACGTATGGGTTATCTCGTCAAAACGCTTCTCCCCCTGAGTTGTAACCGCGTAGACAATTCGAGATCTCTTAGAGAGGCCTCCCGTGTCAGAGATCGACTCTTGAATGAGTCCAGCTTCCAACATTCGATGAAGTTGCGGGTACAAGACGGAGAACGAGAGCGCTCTGAATGGTCCATAGATAGCAATCATTCGCTTTCGAAGTTCATAACCGTGTAATGGGCCTTGCGTGAGCAGCCCAAGCAGAGCGAATTCCAATGATTCCGCACGCGAGCGCATCTCACACCCCTTTCACGAGATAAGAACATATCGATTCGATATATCTGTGAGTATCTAACTCGATATATCGTATCGATGCAAATTCTAGCCTATAAATTTCCCTGAAAAGTGGCTGTGAGCCTCCTCACTTTCGGCGAGTTCTGGATTTACCATTTTATTTTGTAGGAAGGAATCTACGAAGACGCACGTGCATATCCATCTAACGAAAGGCCAATGAATGTCCTTAATGTCATGGAAAGTGAATTCAAGCGGTGGGGTCATTGCCCCTGATGAACGTCTGAGCTGGCCGCGCACCATCGGAACAGGTCTTCAACATATAGCAGCAATGTTTGGTGCGACCTTTCTAGTACCGATTCTGACCCATCTGCCTCCGACGACCACAATCTTCTTCTCAGGTGTTGGAACCATCCTCTTTCTCATCATCACCCAGAACAAACTCCCAAGCTATCTTGGATCTTCCTTCGCATTTCTTGCGCCTATCGCGGCTGCTGTTACCAAAGGTGGCATGGCGGCTGCTCTCGGTGGCGTAGTAGCAACAGGCGTCTTGCTTGCTCTCATTGGATTCCTTGTAAAAGCAATCGGAATCGGTTGGATCGAAAAGATGCTCCCTCCAGTTGTCACTGGTTCTATTGTTATGGTGATTGGTCTGAATCTGGCCGGTGCTGCCAAGAATAACTTTGTGACGAAGCCAATCTTGGGAATTGTTACCCTCCTTTCTATTGCATTGGTTTCTGTCTTTGCAAAAGGCTTCCTTGCGCGCATTTCAATTTTTGTTGGAATAGTTATTGGCTACCTCTTCGCTGTCCTCAACGGCGATGTGAATTTCGATGGGGTTCGAGCAGCTAAATGGGTCGCTCTTCCACATTTCACTAGCCCTACTTTCAAGATGAGCGCGATCATTCTCTTTATTCCAGTCGTTCTAGTTCTGATTGCCGAAAACGTAGGTCACGTTAAAGCTGTAATGGCGATGACGGGAAAGAATTTAGATGACCAAATGGGCAACGCCCTTGTAGCTGATGGTGTGGCAACCACACTTGCAGGTTTTGGTGGCGGTTCAGGAACAACTACCTACGCTGAAAATATTGGAGTTATGGCTGCAACAAAGGTCTACTCCACAGCTGCATATTGGGTTGCCGGAGCGGGAGCTATCGTGCTTTCACTCTGCCCTAAATTTGGCGCAGTCCTCAGTGCAACTCCAGCAGGAGTTCTCGGCGGCGCTGGTGTAGCCCTATACGGAATGATCGGAATTCTTGGTGCGCGAATTTGGATTGAAAGTCGCGTTGATTTTAGCGATTCAACCAACCTGATCATCGCTGCATCCACAGTCATTATTGGAATCTCTGATTTCTCCTGGACTAAGGGAGACTTCACTTTCAATGGCATCATCAACGCAACGCTCAATGCTGTAATTGGTTATGCAATATTGAGAGCAATTGCAAACGCAAGAAAATAGCCTAATTTAATTAACTGTAAAGGGCAGCGGGGATCACCTGCTGCCCTTTATAATTTCCCTATGACAATTATTATCCCTTCAAACATCTGGGAATATGTCATAGCTTCCACATTAATAATTCTTGTTCCAGGACCAAGCGTTCTTTTCACCGTAGCTCGAGCTATTGCTTGGGGGCGTGCGATTGCAGTCGCCACAGTTATTGGTAATGGTCTTGGGATGTATCTAATTTCCATTGCCGTTGCTCTTGGACTCGGGCCGATTTTGCAACACTCGGCTCTGGCCTATCACGCAGTTCAATGGTTCGGTGGGGCCTACTTAATTTACTTAGGTTATTCTGCAATTAAAGAGAGCGCAGCGCACGCAGAAGATATGAGATCTGTTGACGAAGCAAAACCCTCACTTGTGACAACTGTTCGCCAAGGATTCATCGTTGGCGTTCTCAATCCCAAATCTGTAGTTTTCTTTGCGGCTATCCTCCCCCAATTCACGGATCGATCTAAGGGACATCTCTCGGCTCAGCTCATACTCCTCGGAACCATCTTCGCAGTGATTGCGATCATTTCAGATAGCTTGTGGGGCATCCTGGCTGGAACGTTCCGCGAATGGCTCTCCACGGATGTTAAACGCCTTATTCGAATGCGTGTCACAGGTGGCGGAATCATGATTGCCTTGGGCCTCTTCACAATTCTCAATTCATTTCGCTGAGTTGGCCAACATTTGTCAGTCCCGGAGGGCACAATTACCCCAATAGAAAATAGGGGAAGCTGGTTACTCAATGGGTGAACGTAGGTCGAATATCAGTCCAAGTGATTTAACATTTTCATGGGATGGTTGCCATCGCTGCTTGTGGCTTTACTACAACCATCAAATTAAAGCTCCGATGTTCATGCCAACCGTCGCAGAGCTTGCCGACCTCCAAGAAAAATATTTCATTGGAGCTAGCACATCTGACATGCATCCGGAAATGCCTGCTGGCAAAGTTTTTGATCACGGCGGGTGGGTCCAATCCACTCCCATCCAAGTTGATGGTGTTGATTCACATTTAGCTATTCGCGGTAAATACGACTTACTTCTCGAGTTTCCTGATGGAACCTTTGGAATCATCGATTGCAAAATGCAGGCGCGAGCTTCTGATAAATCTAGTTTCTACTCCCCTCAACTTGAGGCATACGCATTTGCATTAGAGAATCCCGCCAAGGGAGAGCCGAAGAAGATATCCGCACTCGGAATATATTCTTGGTCGCTAGATCGAGCCTCTGGAAATCTCAGCGTTGGTTTTGGCTATCGAGTTAACGTCAATTGGTACCCAGTAGAGCGTAACCCGATTGCGCTTCAACAGCGCCTAATAGATTTTGTGAATGTAGTTAATGGAACGATGCCAGAGTCCAAGCAAAGCTGTGATCAGTGTCGTTATATCTCAGAACGGGATTCAATAGTTCGAAGTAATTAAAATTCTTCGCCGCGAGCAATTTTATTTTTTGCTTCGGAAGCATACATATCTACAAATTCTTGTCCCGATAACTGTTGAAGCGTTTTCATGATGCGATCAGTTGCTTCACGCAAGACTTGTACATTTGTTGAATCACCTTCGAAGTACATAGGTTCTCCGAAAACCATTTCAACGCGTTGCAATTTGGGAACAACTTTTCCGGTGGGCTGAATCTCTGCAGTATTGAACATTGCAACGGGCACGACAGGCGCACCAGATTCGATAGCCATTCGTGCGATACCCGTACGACCTTTATACAAACGCCCGTCAGGTGAACGTGTGCCTTCTGGGTAAATTCCGATGCATGCACCTTCTTTAAGAAGTTCAAGACCAGTAAGGAGAGCTGCTTCACTTCTACGACCGCCTGCGCGATCAACAGGAACTTGACCTAGAGCTTTAAAGGTTAATTTCTTGAGCAAGCCTTTGACGCCGGGAGATGTGAAGTATTCACTCTTGGCTAAGAATGTGACTTTGCGCGGTACGACAAGAGGCATAAAAATTGAATCGCTAAACGAGAGGTGATTTGACGCAATGATGACGGGCCCAACTGTTGGCACTTGGCGCAGTCCAGTGACCTTCGGCCTGAACCCCAACATGAGGAGGGGGCTGAGGAAAGACTTCAACGTTGTATAAACCACGAGGTTAATTTACGGCTAATTTAGGGCGAGAGCACCATCCTGTGACACCATCTGAGCGTGGCATATATCCCAAATCCCCTCGATATCGGCCTTTCGGGCGGAAGAACGGGAATTTTAGTCCTTCACGGATTCACGGGCAGCCCAGAGAGCGTGCGCCCTTGGGTAGAAGGATTTCACGAGGCTGGATTTACAGTTTTGTCTCCAGCCCTCCCCGGCCATGGAACGCAATGGGAAGAGTTAAATCAAACAACGTGGAGTGACTGGTATGAACGAGTCGAGGAAGCATTCCTAGAATTGAAATCTCAATGCGATCGCGTTTTTGTCGCAGGATTTAGCGTTGGTGGCGCCCTTGCTTTACGTCTTGCACAAATACGCGGAAGCGAAATGGAAGGTCTCTTGCTTTGCAATGCATCCATATTCGATGATCGAAAAGCTTTGTGGCTGCTCCCTCTCGTGAAGCGATTCTTGAGCTCAACAAAAAATGGAGCAATGGATGTAAATAAACCTACGGATCGACGCCATAGCTACACGCGCATGCCACTTCGTGCACTCGATTCCTTGAGGGGTTTGTGGAAGATCGTCGAAGAGAATCTTTACTTCGTAGATGTTCCGCTAATGGTTAGCTACTCAATCAACGATCACGTTGTTCATCCAATCAATAGCGAGACAATCATTGAAAACGTCTATTCAGCAAATATTCGAGAAATTATTTTTGAAAAATCTTTTCATAATGTGGCATGGGACTATGACAGTGATTTTCTTGTGGCCGAGAGCGTGCAATTCATTTTCGACGTTTTAACTGGTGAAATTGATGATGACGAAGAAGTTGATGAACGCGATCTTATAAATGCCGAATTTGATTCAATCGTATCGACTCTCAACCTCAATCAGGCAACCGATACAACGTATCTTGACGAGCTCGATAAAATTTCACATTTTGAAGAACCCAAACCTAAGACATCATCCTTATCTCAAGCCTCAAAGTTTTCACTAGCTGCAATCATCGCCAGTGGGATATATGTATTGATCGAAGGGTTCAACGGCGGTGACCCATTTAACATGGGCGGGTGGCCCGCTGTAGCTCTCTTTTTTGGAGGCGTAGTTTCATTTATTTGGCGCACCTCTCAAAAGCGTTCTGATGCTGATGATGGAGATGACGGGGCTGTAATTTAATTACGAGCTAAATCAGCAGCACCAACCACGCCTGCGTCGTTACCTAACGATGCGGCAACTATTCTTGGAGTGGGATGCTTGCCTTGGAATGGCATATAACGTTCTACAGCCGCTCTCGTTGGAGCCAAGAGAATCTCACCAGCATCGATAACTCCCCCACCAATAACAACACATGCGGGGTCTAACAAAACTGAAAGTGATGCGATCCCGGCACCTAACCACTGTGCCGTCGTATTGAAGGCTGCCAACGCGACCATGTCGCCCTCGCGAGCTGCTTCGGTGATGTGACGACCCGAAAGTCCTTCTACGGTGCCATTTCCACGCGCCAATAAATTGTGGGCAGCATCAGGCGAAGCTGATATTGCCTCGCGGGCGTGACGCATCAGCGCATTTCCAGAAGCGTATTGTTCAAAGCAACCTCGTGCACCACACCCACACAAGTGACCTTCAGGAACAACACGAAGATGACCGAACTCTGCAGCGATTCCAAATGCACCGCGGTGAAGTGCCCCGTTCACAACGATGCCGCCACCTATGCCAGTGCCGACTGTCAGCATCATCATTTGAGTCTCGCCTACACCAGCGCCATAGCGCGCCTCTCCCCATGCAGCCGCATTCGCATCATTTTCAATGACGACAGGCAAATTCACTCGACGCGAAATTTCATTTTCTAGATTGATTCCATTCCAACCCGAAATATTTGGCGTGGCAAGCATTGTCTTGCGATCAGAGGAGACAAAGCCGGCAGCAGAAATTCCAACACCGCAGACTTCATATTCACTTGTTAGTTCAACGATTACATCAGCAATGGTCTGAGTGAGGGCTTCTCCGCCTTGTTTCGGAGTATCTTTTCGATGGGTTGTTAGAATCGTTCCTTGGGAATCGACAACGCCGCCTAATACCTTTGTTCCACCAATGTCTACGCCAATACTTAGCTTTTCACTCATCGTGGATTAATTCTCCAACTTACTTTTTAACTCCTGAAGAGCTTTATCTATTGTCTCTCGCTCCGCTTTAGTTCTCATCATGGCAGGGACAGGCATCGAGAGTCCGACAGTGAGCGAATATGAAACCTTGACGGTGTCATCACCATTGTCTGTAATCTCGTATGAGCCAGACATCTCTGTCAACATATCTGCTTCATCCAAAGAGAAATGAAGAGAGTTGGGTGCATCGCTCCAGTCGTAATCCAGAGTCACATGATCTTTGACGGGCCCGGCTTTGATATCCATTTCAACTTTGGTAGCTCTTCCTTCGCTATCACTTGAAAGGACTTTGGCCGACGAAATGGCTGAAGACCAGGATGGATAATTTGCCGGATCAAAAAGGAGAACAGCCGTTGAAGCTACATCCGACTCGATATCGATGGAATTCTTTGACATTTCGCTCATAGGAAGAGGCTACAGGTAGCGCAAACACTAGAAAACTAGCCATCCCGGCGATAGCGTTCGGGCATGGATTTGTACTCAACACCGGCCATTGTCCCTGCTGCCACTGCTGGCAATCTCACCAACCTCATAGCCGAACGCGCGTGGTTTGAAGGAGATCGAGTTATGGCCTCTCGCCCCATGGGCGATGGTTGGCAACCTGTCACTGCCAGAGAATTTGATGACGAAATCCGCGCAACCGCAAAGGGTTTTATTGCCTCTGGAATACAGGTGGGCGACCGAGTCGCGATCATGGCAAAGACCCGTTACGAATGGACCATTCTAGATTTTGCCATCTGGTATGCCGGTGGCGTCGTTGTGCCAATTTACGAAACATCAAGTGCGGAACAAGTTGATTGGATTCTCTCTGATTCACAAGCTGTTGCTCTTGTAGTTGAAACTCCAGCATTAGCAGAGTTAGTGCGCCCTGTACTTCCTGCCCATTGTAAGAATTTATGGATTATTACTGAGAACGCGCTCTCTACTCTGGCGCACAGTGGAACAAATATCTCTGATGAAGATGTGAATAGTCGTAGATCAATGTTGACTCCCGATTCTCTTGCCACTCTTATTTACACATCAGGTACAACAGGAAAACCAAAAGGCGTGCAACTTACTCACGGAAATTTTCTTTCCGAGTGCGGAAACGTCGTTCAAGGCGCAAGTGATCTTTTTCTTAAGCCTGGTGGCTCAACGCTTCTTTTCCTCCCGGTTGCACACGTTTTTGGACGCATGGTCCAAATCGGTGCAATCAATGCAGGGCTACATTTGGCTCACTGCAGCGATATAACAAGACTTCAGCAAGATCTTGGTTCTTTCAAACCCACATTTGTACTTGCAGTGCCACGAATATTCGAAAAGGTTTACAACGGCGCGGAAGCCAAAGCAGATGCTGCAGGTAAAGGAAATATTTTCCGCAAAGCTGCAAATGTTGCTATTGCATACTCTGAGGGCACTGACTTAGGGAAAATTCCACTCCTTCTTCGCCTCCAACACACCATTTTCGACAAGCTTGTCTATTCAAAAATCCGACATGCGCTAGGCGGTCGAGTAGATGCGGCTATCTCGGGCGGCGCACCTCTTGGAAAGCGACTCGGACACTTTTACCGAGGTGCTGGAGTGCGAATTCTTGAAGGATATGGACTCACTGAAACCACTGCTGGTGCAACCCTCAATCTTTCCTTGCATCAAAAAGTTGGATCCGTCGGACGTCCAGTCCCCGGCACTACCATTGCCATCGCCGAAGATGGAGAAGTACTTATTAAAGGCCCAATCGTTATGCGTGGATACTGGCAGAACGATGAAGCAAACAAAGAAGTATTCACGGATGATGGATTCTTTCGTAGCGGTGATTTAGGAACCATTGATAGCGATGGCTTCTTAAGCATTGTTGGTCGCAAGAAGGAATTGATTGTGACTTCCGGAGGCAAAAATGTTGCGCCTGCAGTGCTCGAGGATCGAGTGCGCGCTCATCCACTTGTCAGCCAATGCGTTGTCCTTGGAGATAACCAACCATTTATTGCAGCGCTCGTTACTTTGGATGCCGAGGCCCTCAAAGCCTGGGCTGGTGCGAACAAAAAAACAGGAACAACAGCCGCCGATTTATGTCACGACCCAGATCTCATTGCGGTAGTTCAGACCGCCATCGATGAAGCTAACAAAGCGGTAAGCCGCGCGGAATCAATTCGCAAGTTTTCTGTGTTGCCAGTTGATTTCAGCATTGCCGATGGTCAACTAACAGCAAAGCTCTCAATCAAGCGACATGTCATTGCTCAGCAATATTCAAAGGAAATTGGAGAACTTTTCAACTAACGTAGATTGGAAGTGACCTTGAAGAAGGATAGCTACCAAGAGCGAAATCGTATCGCTCAGGAACTCTACGAAACCTTTGCTAAAGATTTGTCTGAAATCAGTTTCCGCGTTGACGAAACTATTGGGCTGAATACAACAAATCCAACCACTCGACAATCTTTGCGAGCGGTTCAATCAAGCATCAGCAAGTTGATTGAAAAATCGAAACACACTCGCGATGAAAAGTACGCACTAACGCGTAGAGAACGAGAGGTACTCATTGAGCTTGCTACTGGAGCAAGCGTGAAAGAGATCTGCGAGAGAATGTTTCTTTCCCAACCCACAGTAAAGACTCATCTTGGTTCAATATACAAAAAGTTGTTGGTTACGAACAAAGTGGAAGCAATAAATAAAGGCAAAGCGCTCGGCCTACTCCCCTAGTAGGAGTTTGCTAAATCGCTTTCCCCACATCTCCCAACTCCATTCATTAACCGCCCATTCTCGACCGTGCTTGCCCATGCGACTGCGAAGTTCATCGTCATTCAGGAGGTAGACGATTGATGCAGATATCGCCTCGACATCTGTTCCGTCCACAACTAAACCTGTTTCTCCTGGAAGCACCGCATCTGGGGCACCGCCTGAAGCGCCTGCTATCACTGGAACGCCGCAAGCACTTGCTTCGAGATAAACAATCCCTAGCCCTTCCACTTCCAAACCAAAAAAACGAGAGCGAGATGGCATCGCAAAAATGTCGCCTAGTCTGATAACCATGGGAAGTTGCTCGTAACTAAGTCGACCCGCGATTTTCACAGAATTTTCAAGCTCTTTCTCAGCGACTAATTTCTTCAAGGCTTCTCGTCGCGGTCCCTCTCCTACGATGAGCAGAACTGCATCTGGAATCTTTTTTAGGACGTCAGGCATCGCTTCAATTAATCGATCTTGTCCTTTTCTATGAACCAATCGACCCACACAGACAATTACCTTTTTCCCGAATACATCCAACTCTTTTGCAAGTTCCTCAGACTTGGTGCCGGGGGTGAAATGATTTATTGAAATTCCAGGTGCTATTCGAACCATTTTTAGTTGAGTGCTTATTGCTGAGCTCATTGCTCTCTTTGTGAAATCTCCCAAGTAACCGAAAGCATCAATCTTTTGAGACATCGCTTTCATCACCAAGGTAAACGGCCAGACTTTTGACCACCACACCTCATGACCATGCGTTATAGCGACAATACGTTTTGCGCCATGTCGGCGAAGGTGGCCTGCCATCCAGCCGAGGGGTGCAGCTGCACCAAACCATACATATTCAGATTTATATTGCTTCATAACGCGAGCAACAGATCGATTAACTCGAGGAGTTGGAAGTAAAATTTTCGCTCGATCTCGTATGACCTCGACACCATACTTTTGCCGAAGCTCTTTATCAAAAGTTTGGTCACCTGGCTCTGACGATGTGTAAATGACGATGTCAGAACCATCAAGTTCACCAAGCAAGCCAAGAATGAAAGATTCGATGCCACCAGCTTGAGGACCCAAGTCATTGGTGACTAACAAAATCTTTCTCTGACCCATCAGGTAAGAGTAATGGAGTGAATTAACTCGTGAAGCGTAGAGGTGGAACGAGTCCTTTTGTCGCCAAGACGGCCAGCGCTGCAACTTGAGGTTTCTCTATTTCAGAAGGTGGCGCATCCAGGATAAATGAAACAACGCAATCGCCACAGGCTAGGTCGCGCATTTTGCATGAGGAGCAGTCAATGATCATGAAAAGAATCTACTTCCTAGGTCTGACATCGTTGGATGCCCAGAAAATATGAGTACCTTTTGAGAGTGCCAGAGAGAGTAGCCAAGAGAGTGCCCAAGAGAGTATTAGCCAACCTGATAGTCGGAAGCGACGGCTCGACAACGCTTCTTGGAAGGTCGGCAGGGTTGAGCAGCCCAGAAGACCGTAGGCGATTTCATGCCCTGCGAGAAGGCGCAGATAGCATTCTTATTGGTGGCAATACTGCGCGAAATGAACCATATTCCTCCACGCCTTGCCCGCTTTTCGTTCTTACCCATGGGGATTTGCCCGAGAAGATTGCCGTCAATGAAAAAGCGCAGATTCTCCCCATGTCACTTGCTAGCGCGCTTGAGACTTTGGATGGAGTTGTCCTTATCGAAGCTGGTCCCAATCTGATTCGCGAGGGACTTTCACAAAACTTGATTGACGAATTTCACTTAACTATCACGCAGAAATCTTCCGGGGAAAATCACATCGATATCAAGAATTTTTTGAGTGGGTACGAGGAGACGTCACGAAGCGAGATAGGCGACGATACTTTTCTGGTCTATGAATTAGTGACTAGAACTAACCGAGTGAAATAAGCGATACCCCAGTAACAGCAAAAACAATTCCAAGATATTGCAACTTGTGTAATCTTTCATGCGAAAATTTAAAGGCATATACCGAAGTTACAAGTGGATAGAGTGAAGAAAGAACGACCGCTGCAGAAACAAATCCCAAAGTAGTTGCTTCGCCGAGAGCCATGTTCGCAATAAAATCGCAGGAACCTGCAAGTGCCAACAACCCTAAATCAACCTTTGTGAACGAACCGACCGTCTTGAATTTAAGAGCCAGCGCTATAAGAATGAGAATTACTGGTACACGCATAGATAACGAAGTCATCAATACATTTGACTTGGCACCAATAGTTAAAAATAGAACTGCGCCACCAAAACACATTGCAGCGATTGCAGCAAAAAGCAAAGGCTTGAGACTTAATCCCCCACGTATTTCTGGACCACTTCCAAAAAATGCACCGAGAAATGCAATTACCATTCCGGTAATTGCTAACGCACTTGGTCGTTCGCCATTTATAAATGAGTAAGTAACTGGGATCATTACTGATAAAGAGGAAATCGGAGAAACAACACCCATTCGCCCAGTAGCTAATCCGGCAAAGAATGCATTCAGTCCAGCGAAGCCGATGAGGCCAGCACAAGCCCCCGGCAAGAAATAGCCGCTCCATGAAAGTGACGGTGCAACCCAAGACTGAGTAATCAAGAGAATAATCAATCCAACTGAAAATCCGAAAACCTGAATCGCTCCAGTAACGGTCATCACCTTGTTCCGCTTGGTGAGGTGACCTCCTATGTAATCGCTTGTTCCGAACAATAGGCTTGAAAATAACGCGAGAAATGCACTCATAGGCAAAGGTTATCGGTCTCATCACTCGCGCCTAACCGGTTTATGCCCCGTACCAATTTATTATTCAACGATGGGGTTGAGCCAAATATCATTCGAGCAAATAATCGAAGAAATACGTGCCATAACTCCGCGGGCAGAAATTGTGCTTGATGAAGTTCCAGCTCCTCAAAAATTAGCTCCCTTTGCGATTGCTCTTACTGCTGACGTTTTGGAAGATGCAGCAACAGGCAGATTCGTTCTTCTTCATGACCCGAAAGGGCAAGAAGGTTGGTCAGGCGAGTATCGATGTGTCACATTTGTGCGAGCAGCAATCGATCAATCAATGGCCTCTGATCCTATGCTTTCGGATGTTGGATGGAGCTGGCTGATTGAAGCCCTCAAGAAATACGATTGCGAATTCGTTGCACCAAGTGGAACCGTTACGCGAGTTGCATCCGTTTCCTACGGAATGCTCGAGGGTAGAGATGAAGACTCAGAACTTGAAGTTCGAGCTTCATGGACTCCAGTGTCAGGTTTGAGAATTGGCGAACATGTTCGAGCTTGGCTAGATCTCCTCGCTCTATCTGCCGCGCTTGAACCAATCCCAGATGGTGTTACTCAACTAACGCCAAATCGTCGGTAACCAATTAATTTTTGATCGAAATGGACGAGAACACACCGCAACTTCCCGAAATATTACCTGACCCACTTTTATTTCCACGTCATGGAATGCCCGATCTTGTAGTGACTCATGATGGATTGCAAAATGTTATTTCACGGTTGCAACAAGGTTCCGGTCCAATAGCCATTGATGCTGAACGTGCTTCAGGTTATAAGTACAGTCAAAGGGCTTATCTCATACAGATATTTCGCCGCGAAGGTGGGCTTCATTTAATTGATCCGATAGCAGCAGATTCACCTGATTTGTGGAAATTGCTCGGAGAGACATTCCACGATGAAGAGTGGATTATTCATGCAAGTACACAGGATTTACCTTGCTTAACTGAGTTAGGTTTATATCCAAAAATTCTATTCGACACTGAACTGGCTGCTCGAATTGCAGGGTGTCCCCGCGTTGGTCTCGGTCCGCTTGTTGAATCACTTCTAAATTATTCACTTGCCAAAGAACATAGCGCAGTCGACTGGTCCAAGCGCCCCCTCAATCCCGAGTGGCTTGTCTATGCAGCACTAGATGTTGATATCTTGGTGGATCTCAGAGACGAAGTGCGAAAACTTCTTGTAGAGAAAAATAAACTCGAGTGGGCAAAGCAAGACTTTGCTCAAATTCTCTCCAATCACGGCCCTGGAATTACTAAACCAATAAAGACAGATCCTTGGCGTAAAACATCTGGAATGCACAAGATTCGAGATCGCAGAACTTTGGCAATCATCAAAGCGCTGTGGGAAGCACGTGATTCATATGCCGCGCGTGTTGATATTGCTCCGGGTCGCATATTTAACGACGAAGCGCTTGTCACTGCAGCCGTCGCAAAGCCAAAGACTCTTGATGAATTAAGAAGACTCCTCACTCGTCGCTCGCGGGTCCAAAATCCCCCGTTGACCGATTGGTTTGAAGCACTTAATACAGCAATCGCCTTGCCTTCAGATCAGCTACCCGAGCTTCGCATACCTTCGCACACCTTGCCTCCACCAAAATTATGGAAGGACCGAAATCCCCTTGGGTATGCACGTCTCACCCACGCACGAGCTGCAGTTATTGCCAAAGCTCAAGAGTTGGACATACCGGTCGAGAATCTCATCTCACCCGACGCGCTTCGAAAGCTTGTCTGGCAGAACCCTCCGGCAGGTAGCGATGAGGAGCTCGAAAGCTTCGCTCACAAAACCCTGATTTCGGCTACCGCACGCTCGTGGCAAGCCGATCAGATATCAGCACTGCTGGTGGATGCCCTTCGGCAGGTTGAGCCGCTAGCCGTCCCCGAAACGCAGGAGCAAGAACCCCCTGGAGAGTGACGAATTTCGCAACATAAAAGTTGCGTAATTCATTAGATGCGTTCTAGGCTACTGCTGTGCTCAACACATTCCTTATTGCCATCAGAGAAGGCTTAGAAGCTTCCCTCATCGTTGGAATCTTGCTTGCCTATGTTGCTAAAACGGGCCGCAAATCTGCACTCCCTGCAATTTGGATAGGTGTTGGTCTAGCACTTCTCCTGAGCCTAGCCTTCGGAGCGTTTCTCTCCTTCACCTCGCACGAACTCTCACCATCTGGTGAAGAACTCTTTGCGGGTGTTACATCTGTTGGAGCCGTCACCATGGTGACGTGGATGGTCTTCTGGATGAAAAAAACAGCTCGAAATATCGGCAAGGAGCTCCATTCAAAGATGGATCAAGCGGTTGCGCTTGGATCTTTTGGCCTGATTTCAACTGCTTTTTTGAGTGTGGCTCGTGAAGGCTTAGAGACGAGTATTTTTCTCTACGCCAGCTTTACAACCGTAGGAACAAGTCTTGCACCAACAATTGGATTGCTTGCAGGTCTCGCATTTTCGGTGACTTTAGGCGTTTTGATTTACAAGAAATCCGTTCGGCTTAACTTAAGCAAATTCTTCACCTATAGCGGCATAGCTCTTATCGTGGTTGCGAGCAGTGTCCTCCACAAAGGCTTGCTCGATCTTCAATCATTTGGCCTTGTGCCTCGAGGAATTGCTCTCAACTGGGCTCTCGTCCTCGCGTATCTCATTCTTACATTAAGACCATTTACTTATACCTTGCGCCACAAAACTCCCGTCGCCAAGTAATTCCCTTTTTCATTACTGACCGGTAACCTTCTAGTAACTTCATACGGAAGGTGTTTCGATGTCCCGTTCACACATGCAATCTCTCGGAGATAGCCAGCCAGTACTTGTTGATGCCGTGAGATCTCCATTCGGCAAATCAGGTGGCTTATACGTCAATACTCGTGCCGATGACATTATGGTCCGAGTCCTTCGTGGGTTATTGGAACGCAATCCACTTCTCTCCCCTAGCGTGATTGATGATGTTGCAATTGCTGCAGCAACCCAAACCGGTGACCAAGGCATGAATCTTGGTCGCAGCGCTTCTCTTCTTGCCGGAATTCCAAACACAGTTCCTGGTTACTCCGTAGATCGATGGTGTGCTGGCGCGATGACTTCCGTTACAACGCTAGCAAGTGCAATCGCTGCTGGAGCATATGAGGTAGCAATTGCTGGTGGCGTTGAACATATGGGAAACCATCCGATTGGCGATGGAGTAGACCCAAACCCACGATTCTTAGCTGAAAAATTGGTTGATCAAGATGCGCTTGCCATGGGATCAACTGCTGAACGCCTCCACGATAAATTTCCTCACCTCACAAAAGATCGCGCTGACAAATATGCACTTGCATCCCAGCAGAAGACCGCCGCTGCATATCAAAAAGGTGAAATTCAAAAGAATTTAATTCCTGTCGCGGTTCGCAACGCTGAATTGGGATACGGGATTGCAACAGTTGATGAGCCTCCACGACCTACAACCACCCTTGAAGGACTTGCCGCACTCAAAACTCCATTCAGAGCTGCAGGTCGAGTGACCGCGGGAAATTCATCTGGAATCAATGATGGTGCTACCGCCGCTATTCTCGCAAGTGCGGGCAAAGCAAAAGAACTTGGCTTAACTGTTAAAGCAAAAATGGTTTCATTTGCATTTGCTGGAGTCGAACCAGAGATCATGGGTTATGGGCCAGTCCCAAGCACCATTAAAGCTCTTGAAAAAGCTGGATTAAAAATTGAAGACATTGGTCTTTTCGAAGTTAATGAAGCCTTCGCTATCCAAGTTCTCTCATTTTTGGATTATTTTGGAATTGCTGACGATGACCCTCGCATAAATATTTTCGGCGGAGCTATTGCAGTCGGACATCCACTCGCTTCTTCCGGAATTCGCTTGATGTTAAATCTTGCACGAGGGTTTGAAATTCACCCAGAGGTTCAATACGGAATCACCACGATGTGCATCGGCTTAGGTATGGGCGGCACCGTTATATGGGAGAACCCACACTTCAAAGGAGCGTCAAAATAATGGTAAACATTACAAATCCTGACGAGGTTGTAACACAAGCGCTTTTGCGACAGGTCGACCTCACTCCATTTGGATTCGAAGGTTCTCTCGCCTTGATTACTCTCGACAATGGGCTAGACCACACCCGTCCCAATACTTTTGGGCCAACGTCTCTTGAAAAACTCAACGAAGCTATTACAGCTGCGGAATCAAGTGAAGCCGTCGCGATCGCCATAACAGGAAAACCTTTCATCTTCGCTGCCGGAGCCGATCTATCAGCTCTTTCAATGCTGAGTCAGCGCGAGCAAGCAGTTGCAGTTGGAAAACTTGGGCACGATGTATTTCGCAGACTTGGCGAAAGCAAGAAACCAACTTTTGCTTTCATTAATGGATTAGCCCTTGGCGGAGGACTTGAAGTTGGGCTTCACTGCAATTACAGAACACTCGCCACTACTGCTTTCACCGGATTGCCTGAAGTTTTTCTTGGCTTGGTGCCAGGATGGGGTGGCGCAACAATATTGCCAAAACTCATAGGGCCTACAAATGCAGTGCAAGTAATAATGCTTAACGCACTCAATAACAACACAATGATGAAATCCAAGGATGCACTTTCGCTCGGAGTCGTAGATGCCGTATATGCGCCAGCCGACTTCCTTGAAAATTCAGTTTTGTTTGTCGCACAAGTCCTATCAGGCAAGAAAGTGATTGAAAGAAAAGATTTCACTAACCAATCTTTTGACGAAGAATGGAAGAGCGCTCTATCTATTGGTCGCGCCGCCATGCTCAAGAAATATGGCGGAGCCGAACTACCGTCTCCAACTAAGGCACTGGAACTAATAGAGGCCGCACGCAGCAATACTCTTAGCACGGGCTTTGATGCCGAGGATCAAGCGCTAGCCGATCTCACTATGAGCGACGCTCTCCGAGCATCCCTTTACTCTTTCAATCTCATTCAGAAAAAGCGCAAGAAGGTAGAAGGCGCACCCAAACCAGCACTTGCTCGTAAAGTTTCAAAAGTAGGTGTTGTTGGCGCTGGATTGATGGCTTCACAACTTGCTCTACTCATACTCCGTAACTTGAAAGTTCCGGTCGTAATAACTGATTTAGATCAAGAACGAGTCGACAAAGGCTTGGCATTTATCCACGGTGAAATTACCAAACTTGTTGAAAAGCGTCGGATGACCCAGGAAGCTGCAGCTCGATTAGTTTCCTTAGTTAGCGGTTCCACGTCAAAATCTGATTATGCTGATTGCAATTTTGTAATCGAAGCAATTTTTGAAGAACTCTCTTTGAAACAAACCTTATTCGCCGAACTCGAAGGAATAGTCGCCGAAGATTGCATACTGGCCACAAATACATCTTCCCTTTCTGTTGAAGCGATGGCCAGCGGTCTCAAGCACCCAGAGCGTGTCATAGGTTTCCATTTCTTCAATCCAGTTGCAGTGATGCCACTTCTTGAGGTTGCCAGAACCACACAGACCGATGATGCAACAACGGCAACAGCAATCTCCATTGGTAAAGAGCTTAAGAAAACGATGGTTATCGTCAAAGATGCTCCAGCATTTGTGGTGAATCGATTGTTAACAAGATTTATGGGAGAAATAACCGATGCTATCGATGAAGGAACTCCGTTCGAAATAGCAGACGTAGCTATGAAACCTCTTGGTTTGCCTATGACATCCCTTGAGTTGCTTGGTCTTGTTGGTCCAGGGGTTGCTTTGCACGTTGCAGAAACACTTCACCACAATCTTGGAGAGAGGTACCGCATTTCTCCCACCATGCAACGCTTCGTGGAAAAAGGAGTTAGAACGTTCTACATTAAGGACGGCGATGGAAAACAAATTCCAAATCCAGACGCTGTAGCCCTAGTAGAGAAGGGCTCTCAACCATCGACTGCTGAAGAAGTTCGTATCCGCGCACTCAAAGCTCTCGCGCAGGAAGCTCGGATGATGCTCGATGAGGGCGTTGTTTCAACTCCAGCAGAAATAGACATTTGCATGCTTCTGGGATCTGGATGGCCAATGCACTTAGGCGGAATATTGCCGTACCTAGACCGCGAAGGTCTAAGCGAAGAAGTTACCGGTCAGCGTTTTCATCCTGTGGGAGTTGCGTCGCTTCCTCAAATTTAGAGGAGCTGCTCCACCCAACAAGAG
>CANCGX010000011.1 GCA_947377725.1 Actinomycetota bacterium | reverse complement strand
CTTGAGTTGATAGATAGCTCATATGTTGTAGGGGTGACGACAAATCCAAGTATTTTCTCAGCAGCCATCTCCGGCTCTGATTTATACAAGGAAGATATCCTGGCTCTAAAAAGCGAAGGATTAAGCTCTTCTGAAATTGTTACAGAATTAACAACTTCTGATGTGCGAAGTGCCTGTGATCTATTTCTGCCTACGTTCCTGGAGTCCAACCAGGTGGATGGACGAGTAAGTATCGAGGTGGATCCACGCCTTGCGTACAACACTTCAGCAACAATCAGCCAGGGGCTATATCTTCATGGCTTGGTCAATCGACCAAACTTATTGATTAAAGTTCCCGCAACTCTTGATGGACTTCCAGCAATTGAAGAATTGACTGCGCAAGGGATAAGCGTCAACGTGACTCTAATCTTCTCAGTAGAACGATACGAGTTGGTGATGGATGCGTACCTACGCGGCATAGAACGAAGAGTCGCTAATGGACTTTCAGTTGCGGAAATTCACTCTGTTGCTTCATTCTTCATCAGTCGAATTGATAGTGATATCGATAAAAAACTTGATGATTCCTCTTCGAGTAACCCGCTTCGAGGAAAAGCAGCAATCGCTAACGCAGTTTTAGCCTATGAGGCGTTCCTCAAAGTTTCTCAATCTGCTCGCTGGCTTAAGTTGGCTTCTCTTGGTGCAAATATGCAACGCCCACTATGGGCTTCAACTGGGGTCAAAGATAAGTCCTATGACTCCACTCGATACGTCATCGAACTCATTGCACCTCATTGTGTAAACACAATGCCTGAGGGAACTCTCAATGAAGTCAGAAGTCATGGACAATTCCGAGGAGATACAATTTCTTCAGAATTTCTACACGCGCATAAAGTTCTATCTGATTTAACAACCGCTGGAGTGGATTTCAAGGCTGTAGTTAATTTTCTCGAAGATGACGGGGTTTCGAAGTTTGAAAAAGCTTGGGAAGAACTTCTTTCAAATGTGGAGGCAGTCCAGGAATGACAATCAAACTTACGAGTAAGGGAACTTTTTCTCGCGACACAGAGTTGCACGCCGCGCTCGTAGCAGCTGCTGCTCAGCTTGCAAAAAAGGATCACACGCTGTGGGGTAAAGCCGCAGAAGCCGAAAGTTCGATTCGCTTGAATTGGGTTGATTTACCGACAGAGAGCAAGAAACTCATTCCTGAACTTCAGAGAATGAAAGCTTGGATTGAAGCGCAGGGACTTTCACAGTTTGTATTAGCCGGAATGGGCGGTTCTTCGCTTGGGCCAGAGGTTTTAGCAAAGACTTATAAGAAGAACCTCATCGTGCTCGACTCTACGGATCCCGATCAAATCGCAGCATCTACGCCCGCTGATCTTTCGCGAGTAGCCATAATTGTGGGTTCTAAATCGGGTTCGACTGCCGAAACTGCTTCTCAAAAAGCATATTTCACAGAACGATTGGTTGCCGCAGGGTTAGAACCAAAAAATCATTTCATTATCATTACCGATCCTGGCTCTCCCTTCGATATCGAATCACGTGCGCTTGGATATTTCGTCATCAATGCTGACCCGAATGTAGGAGGACGCTTCAGTGTCTTGAGCGCGTTTGGCATTGTTCCAGCAGCGGCTCTTGGCATTGATATTGAAGAACTTCTCAACGATGCCGAACATGCAGCGCTCTCATTCACTCATCCAGATTCCTTAGCAGTTGACTTGGCATGCACCGTTCTTGAAGCAGGGAAACAAAATATCGCTTTCTCTGACTCTGGTTCAAAAGTTCCGGGTTTGTCGGATTGGATCGAACAACTGATTGCTGAGTCCACTGGTAAAGAAGGTAAAGGATTTCTTCCTATTGCAGTTGAATCGGCTACGGCGCCGATTGCAGGCCCTGCTTTAAGAGTTGCTTTCTCCCCCGCAGATGCCGATGCAGATATTGTTGTTGAAGCATCACTTGGAGAACAATTTATTTTGTGGGAATGGGTAACGTGCCTTGTCTCAGTCGCACTACAGATCAATCCATTTGATCAGCCGAACGTTCAAGATGCAAAAGTTCGAGCACTAGCTCTACTGGATTCCTGGAACAACAAAGTTCCGCAGCTTGTACCTTCGTTTGAGTCAGAGAGCATCCAGGTCTTTTCAGCTTCCAATGCTCAAAGCCTTGCACAACAAATTGATGATTTCATTTTGCTAAAGCCGCATTACATAGCGGTAATGGCATATCTCGCCCGCGGAATCGATGATTCAATTACTGATATCCGGTCACTCGTTGCTCTTCGCTCTGGAGCGGGCACTAGCTTTGGTTGGGGACCAAGATTCCTTCATTCAACTGGCCAATACCACAAAGGTGGACAACCAAACGGAGCCTTCATTCAGGTAACTGGTGAGAATCACCAAGATATCTCAATCCCAGGTAAGGATTTTTCTTTCCATACATTGCTGATGGCTCAAGCTCTCGGAGACGGAGAAGCGCTGGGCGAAAAAAAACTCCCGCTCATCAGATTCCATTTGAAGAATCGAGAAGCGGGAATTCAGGAATTACTGAAAGCTTTTAAAACTCTTTAATCTTCACCACGTAAATGTGCTAGAGCGTCAGCGAGAATCTTTGAAGCTTCTGCTTCAGTGCGACGTTCCTTTACGTATGCAAGGTGAGTCTTGTATGGCTCATTCTTTACTGGCAATGGTGGCTTGTTTTTATCTAACCCAGCTGGGTATCCACAACGTGGGCAATCCCATTCAGCTGGAATCTGAACTGTGCCATCTTCAGCAAACGAAGGGCGAGTCTCATGACCATTGGCGCACCAATATGAAACACGGAAACGACCAATCGCTTCACCACGCTCTGCTTCGCCCATTGGGCCAGCTCCGACGCGACTTCCGCGGATTGCACTTCCTGCCATTACTTACTCCTCTAATTTGTTGAGTTAAAAATCGAGATCTACTTCTTGAGAACTAGAGACAGGGCGACTACGCCTGCGAACCAAAGACCGCCAACCACAATCGTGATGCGATCAAGGTTTCTCTCTACTACTGATGAACCGCCGTAGTTAGAAGATACGCCGCCACCGAACAAATCGGAGAGCCCGCTTCCCTTACCCTTATGAAGAAGGACCAACAGGATCATCAAGATACTTGTGATCACCAGGATGATTGATAAAGCTAGAACCACGATTACTCCAAACTAGACCACTTAAACGAAATAACTGGATTGCCTTCTGCAAGGTTAATCTCCTGCAACTGGAGAAGGATACCCCAGACTGCTCCAGCCAGACCTACAGGCTTTAAGCGACGCGGTGGAACTTGCAAATACGCGCAAATTCCTCAGGATCTAGGCTTGCTCCACCTACGAGAGCCCCGTCAACATCCGGCTTCTTCATAATTTCAACGATATTAGAAGATTTCACTGAACCGCCGTAGAGAATCTTTGCTGAATCAGCGATTTCATCGCTGCCAATTTTCGCCAACTCCGCGCGAATCGCTGAACATACCTCCTGCGCATCTTCGGGGGTCGCAGTCTTTCCAGTTCCAATTGCCCAAACTGGCTCATACGCAAAAACAATCTTCTTGAGCTCTGGTTTATGGAATCCAGCTAAACCTTTACGAATTTGGTTGAGGACATGTTCGACATGCGTTCCAGCTTCACGGATTTCCAACTCTTCCCCAACACAGAAAATTGGGATCAACTCATTTGCAAGTGCCGCTTTAATCTTCTTATTTACAAGCGCATCGCTCTCATTGTGAATCGCCCGACGTTCAGAGTGGCCGATAACTACATATGTACATCCGAGCTTGTTCAGCATAGAGCCAGAGATATCTCCAGTGAATGCTCCAGATGCATCTGGTGATAGATCTTGTGCACCATATTGCAAGCGAAGGCGATCTCCATCAATCAGGGTTTGAACCGAACGAATATCTGTGAATGGTGGGACCACGCAGACATCTACGGCATCGAAATCTTTATCTTCAAGGGAGTATGAAAGCTTTTGGGTAACTGCAATCGCCTCAAGGTGATTCAGGTTCATCTTCCAGTTGCCTGCGATAAGTGGCTTGCGCATTCTTACTCCTTTTATGTTTTTGAAAAATTAACCTGTTAGAAAATTAAGCTAGTGCTGAAATTCCAGGAAGTTCTTTACCCTCAAGATATTCAAGAGATGCTCCGCCACCTGTAGAGATATAACCAAAATCAGAATCTGCAAAACCTAGTGCACGTACAGCCGCTGCTGAATCGCCACCCCCAACAACTGACAAACCTTTAACTTCAGTTAGCGCTTGAGCTACAACTTTGGTGCCATGAGCAAAATTTGGAAACTCAAAAACTCCCATAGGGCCGTTCCAAAAAACTGTTTCGCATTCGCGAATCGCTGCTGCAAATGCTTCAGCTGTCTTAGGTCCAATGTCTAGACCCATCTGATCTGCTGGAATCGCTTGGGCGGAAACAATTGTGGGTGTCGCGTCAATTGAAAATTCAGGTGCCACGACAATATCGGTTGGGAGTAGAAGTTTGACTCCAAGTTTTTCGGCTCTTTGAAGAAGTTCTTTCACTGTAGGAATGAGATCGGTTTCAACAAGTGACTTTCCGATTTCGTGACCTTGTGCGGCAAGGAATGTAAAAAGCATTCCTCCGCCAATTGCTAGAACATTTACTTTATCTAAAAGATTTGAGATGACGCCAATTTTGTCAGAAACCTTTGCTCCGCCAAGTACCACGCCATATGGGCGAGCTGGGTTATCAGTAAGTTTTGTGAGAACTTCTACTTCGGCAGCAACGAGATATCCGGCTGCATGTGGCAAGAGTGATGCTACATCGTAAACAGATGCATGCTTTCTATGTACCGCACCGAACCCATCCGACACGAAAACATCAGCATATGCGGAAAGTTCTTTAGCGAAGGCAACTCTTTCACTTTCATCTTTACTTGTTTCAGCGGCTTCGTAGCGAATATTTTCAAGCAAAACCACATCGCCTGATTTAATTTCCGAAACATTTGCCCCAATAATCTCCGGAGAAAAAGTTACGTTGACTCCGAGAAGCTCACCCAGGCGGATAGCCACCGGCGCTAGTGACAGTTCCGGCTTGCGCTCCCCCTTTGGTCGTCCAAGGTGCGCAGTAATAATTACTGCAGCACCTTGAGCGAGGAGATACTTGATTGTAGGAATTGATGCACGAATGCGGCCATCGTCCTTGATTACGCCCTCTTTGATTGGAACATTGAGATCGCAACGAAGGAGAACTTTCTTCCCTTTGACATCAAGAGATTCAAGTGAGACTACATTCATATTTTTACCAATTCCTTTTTCTTTAATCCTTCTTTAATTCTTCTCTAATTCCGAAACGTTAGAGCTTTGCGCCAACAAAACCAACTAGGTCAACAAGGCGGTTTGAATAACCCCACTCGTTGTCGTACCAACCAAGAACCTTCACTTGGTTTCCGATTACCTTTGTTAGGCCAGCATCGAAAATACATGAAGCTGGATCTGTGACGATATCAGCTGAAACAATTTCATCTTCTGTGTAACGAAGGTAGCCCTTCAGTGGACCTTCTGCCGCCTTCTTCATTGCTGCATTAATCTCAGCAGCAGTTACTTCCTTAGCGAGCTCAACAGTTAGATCTGTAGCTGAACCTGTTGGCACTGGAACGCGCATGGCATATCCATCAAGCTTGCCCTTCAGAGCAGGCAGTACCAGGCTGATTGCTTTAGCAGCACCTGTAGAAGTTGGAATCATTGAAAGAGCTCCTGCGCGGGCACGACGAAGATCCTTGTGTGGCTGATCCTGGAGAGATTGATCGTTGGTGTAAGCGTGAATGGTTGTCATAAGACCCTTCACAATTCCAAATTCATCTTCAAGAACCTTTGCCATTGGAGCTAAGCAGTTAGTTGTGCATGATGCATTAGAAATAACATTGTGCGCTGCAGCATCATAGTTCTCGTGATTAACGCCCATCACGATTGTGATGTCTTCATCCGAAGCCGGAGCTGAAATGATGACCTTCTTTGCGCCAGCAGTGATGTGCTTCTTAGCATCTGCAGCTTTTGTGAAGAAACCGGTTGACTCAATAACGATATCTGCTTTAACTTCGCCCCAAGGCAATGCGCCTGGATCGCGCTCAGCAAATACGCGAATCTTCTTTCCGTTAACCGTGATTGAAGTGTCATCATGTGTAACAGGAAGACCCAAAGGCCCAAGGATTGAGTCGTACTTCAAGAGGTGAGCAAGTGTTGCGTTATCTGTCAGATCGTTGATTCCAACAATCTCGATATCTGCACCCGATGTGAGTACTGCACGGAAAAAATTACGACCAATACGTCCAAAACCATTAATACCTACGCGCACCACGATAAACCTCGCTTCTATGAATTCTTTATAAGAACGGCCTCTTTGCTCCGTCAAAATGAATGGGAACCAAAGGGCAAACCACAACGTTGTGTATGGGACAACCTTATCAGTCAGCCCCTATTCTTCTGCGGCCTACTGGCCGGTCACTCCCTAATCTGAGAGTAAATCTGGGCTCAAGCCCGCTTCCGTGTCTGGTATTCCGAGGTCGTGGGCTCGCTTGTCGGCCATTGCCAGCAGGCGTCTGATTCTTCCCGCAATCGCATCCTTCGTCATAGGTGGTGAAGCCAGGGATCCGAGTTCTTCCAAGCTCGCTTGTCCATGAGTTATTCGAAGATCGCCAGCTTCCTTGAGGTGCTCAGGGATTTCTTCGCCGAGGATTTCCATCGCTCTAGATACTCGCGCAGAAGCAGCGACTGCCGCGCGCGCAGATCTCCGTAGATTTGCATCATCAAAGTTTGCTAATCGATTCGCGGTTGCGCGAACTTCCCGCCGCATACGTCGCTCTTCCCATGCGAGCACACTCTCGTGCGCGCCTAATCGTGTAAGTAACGCACCGATTGCATCACCGTCGCGGATCACGACTCGATCAACTGCACGGACTTCGCGAGCTTTTGCTGTGATTCCCAAACGTCTAGCTGCTCCAACAAGAGCAAGTGCTGCCTCAGGTCCAGGACACGTTATTTCAAGAGCTGAAGAGCGACCCGGCTCAGTAAGAGAACCATGCGCAAGGAAGGCGCCTCGCCAGGCGGCTTCAGCATCACACAATCCAGCGGAAACTACTTGTGGCGGCAAACCACGGATAGGACGATTATTTGCATCTACTAGACCTGTTTGGCGTGCGAGTGCTTCGCTGTCAGATGTAATTCGAACTACGTATCTGCTCCCCTTGCGAAGTCCACTCGGAGAGAGCACTGCCAATTCACTGTCGTGGCCAAATATTTCGGCGATATCTTTTCGAAGTCTGCGTGCGGTTTGCGCTGTATCTAACTCAACCTCAATAAGAATTTTTCCGGCCGCTACGTGGAGCCCGCCAGCAAATCTTAAAATTGCGGAGACTTCGGCTTTGCGGCAGCACGGCTTGGTGATTGAGAGACGACTCAATTCATCTTTTACAGAAGCTGTCATTGCCATGCGAGTATCTAAGCAAACATCAGCCAAAAATGTGGCTGAAAGTCGATGCTAATTTTTTAGGATCGTGATGGAAGGATCCTGGGCTTTTCGCGACGTTTTCGACTATTAGGCGTCCCCCACAACCCTCAACCACGTGTTGAAGCCTGCTCTTCTCGCCTAACGAGGAAGGGTCTGCGATTGCAAAATCGACATGGAAATTCGGCGAGTGGGCGAGAATTAATTCCAGGTGCTCTTCAGCGCTCACACCTGCAAACTCTTTCTCACTTGTCGGCTCTGGCAAATTAAAGATGACAATCTTTTTGGCAGATGACTTCTCAATTGCATCAAGCTGTTCTCGTAAAAGAAAATGAGGCATAACACTGCTGAACCAGGAACCGGGACCGAAAGTCAGCCATTGAGCATCAGCAATCGCTTGCAACGCTTGCGGGGTTGCCCTCGGTGCATCAGGGATGAGTCGAAGAGATTCAATATGACCCTTTGCGGTTGCAACTTCTACCTGACCTCGAACAATCTTTCGACCGGAAGCGGTATTGAAAGTTGCTTCAATATCAAGCGGCTCGAGCGCCATCGGTAGAACTCTGCCTACAATTTTAAGTAATTCACCAACCTGCGCGATGCCCGCTACCGGATCAGCATCGCGATCCCAAAGAGCTGTTAGAAGTAAGTTTCCAAGTGCGTGGCCATTCATAGGCCCATTGCTTGTAAATCGATACTGCAAAATATCAGCCCAATTTCTACCCCATTCATCTTCAGAACAGAGAGCAGCAAGAGCCATACGTAAATCTCCCGGTGGAAGGAAATTGAATTCTTCCCGAAGTCGACCACTTGAACCGCCGTTATCGGCAACTGTCACAATGGCCGTTATATCGCCGGTAATGAGTCGTCCAGCTGTCAACGTCGAAGCTAATCCGTGCCCGCCACCAAGGGCAACCAATTTAAGATTACGAGACAATCTGAGTCACAATTCCCGGCCAAGGTCGCGATGTATCGAAGAAGCCAAAATCGAATGTCCGTTGGTTTCAGATGTGGAATTAAGACGCCGAGTTAATTCTTCCGCGATTGCAACGCTTCTATGTTTTCCGCCAGTGCACCCGACGGCGAGCGTTAAATATTTGCGGCCTTCCGAGAAAAATCCTTTTGCCATCGTCTCAAAAAGAGCTTGGTACCCAGATAAGAAATCTTGGACATTCGCAGAATTCAAAACGTTTTCGCTAACAGGTTTATCGAGACCATTCAAAGGACGAAGTTCGGGAATCCAATGCGGATTGGGGATGAAACGGCAATCCATGACGAGATCTGCATCAACAGGAATTCCATATTTGTAACCGAAAGAAAGAATGTTTACTCGTAAGTCAGCAGACCCTTCTGCGTGAAATAACTCTTCAACTTTCTTTTCCAACTGGTGAATGTTGAGCGAAGACGAGTCTATGACAATGTCGGCGATTGATCTGATTTCCCGCAGACGCTCTCTCTCCTTCGTTATGCCGTCAACTATGCGATCTGCTCCTTGGAGCGGATGCGGCCTACGCGTGGATTCAAATCTCCTGATCAGAACTTCATCAGCAGCATCAACAAAGAGAATTCTGCGAGCGATTCCTCGTTCTCCAATTTCAGCGAGAGCTACATTAAGATCGTCGAAGAATTGTCGCCCACGGACGTCGATGACGACAGCAATATTTGTCACTGTCGTTGCTGCCATATCGCACAAATTAGCCAGAAGCGCCGGCGGTAAATTATCAACAACGTACCAACCTAAGTCTTCCATTGCATGTGCAACCGTGGATCGACCAGCGCCGCTCATTCCCGTTACGACCACAACTTCGCTTGTCATAAACCAATCATGCCTTACTATTCAAACTATTCAAGAATTTCGCCAGTAGAGATATCCACCGAGGGTTGAGAATCTTGAAGGTGCTCAAAGACAAGGCTCGCGATCTTTCCACCGATGCCTGGAACCGCAGCAATATCCGTGACGGGCGCCTTCTTCAGTGCAGCTACGGAACCGAAACGGGCCAGAAGCGCTTTACTTCTCACATCGCCAAGATGCGGAATCTCGTCAAGAAGTGATTCCAACATAACTTTAGAACGCTTGCTTCGGTGAAAAGTGATTGCAAATCTATGTGCTTCATCACGAATACGTTGAAGCAAATAAAGCCCCTCGCTATGTCTCGGAAAAATAACTGGGTCTGAGGAGTCAGGGAGCCAGACCTCTTCCAACCGTTTAGCTAACCCGCATAGTGCAACATCTGTGATTCCAAGTTCGGCAAGAGCGCGAGATGCAGCTGCAACTTGGGGTTGACCGCCATCGACCACAATAAGTTGTGGAGGGTAGGCAAATTTAGGTCTCGCTCCCCCATCAACTCGTAGTTCATCCAAATCAATATCCTTTTCAGCCAAATACCGCTTCATTCGTCTTGTAATAACATGATGCATCGCCCGAGTATCATCGAAATTTTCATCATCAGAAATTGCAAAACGACGATAGTCGCTCTTCTTAATTCGGCCGTCTTCGAAGACAACCATGGATGCGACCATATGTTTTCCTTGAATGTTGGAGATATCAAAACACTCAATCCTCAAGGGTAGCTCTGCTAGTTGTAAGAGTTCAGAAATCTCCTCAAGTGCCTTTCCAGAAACCGCAGAATCACTTGATCGTTTCGACAAATATTGAATAAGTGCTTGGTGAGCATTTCGCTTTACCGTTTGAATCAACTCAAATTTATCGCCTCTTTGAGGTGTGGCTATATGTACTTTTCGCTGCGCCATTTCAGAGAGCCATTCCTCGTAAGGCGCAGACTCAAGAAGTGCGCGATCAATCAAGATTTCCGCTGGCGGTGTCTGATCGGCATATATTTTCGAGAGCGTAGCCCCAACCACTTCTTCGCCTTCGAGTACATTCGACAAGTCGATTACCCAAGAACGAGATCCCACAATTCTGCCCTCACGAACCGAGAAAAGTGAGGCGGCAGCGTGTGTGACATCTTCGTAGATTGCGATGACATCTGCTGTCACATTCTCTGAAAGTGCGACATCTGTCGTCTCATTGGACTTCCGAATTGCAGCAAGCTGATCGCGCAATGAGGCAGCTCTCTCGAACTCTTGATTCTCTGAAGCTTTAAGCATCTCTGTTTCAACTTGAGTGGTTATATCAATCGTATCTGAGGAGAAAAAGTCCGCTAGTCGATTCGCCATCGAGGCATGGTCCTCCTGCGAAATCCAACCAACACAAGGAGCAGAACACTTGCCGATATCTCCTAGTAAGCATTGTCGCTTACTTTTAACTGCTCGATCAAAATTCGAATCGCTACAGGTGCGAAGTGGATAAATTCTCAACAAGGTATCGAATGTTGCTCGCAACGCCCAAGCATGAGCAAATGGGCCGTAATACTTCACACCCTTTACTTTTTTCTGACGAGATACAAACATCTTTGGAAAGGGTTCGTTCACACTAATGGCAACATATGGGTATGACTTGTCGTCTTTGAATTGAATATTAAAATGTGGGTTATATGACTTTATCCAGGTGTACTCCAACTGCAGCGCTTCGACTTCAGTATTTACAATCGTCCAATCCACACGGACTGCGGTATGCACCATTCGGTAGGTTTTAGTCGCCAAATTTGAGCCAAAGTACGTAGTTAGGCGATTCTTTAAATTCTTTGCCTTGCCGACGTATATGACTTTATCTTTCTCATCAAAGAATCGATAAACCCCAGGATCTGTTGGAATACCTGAAGGGCGATAGCTTTGTGGATCATTCATTAGATTCTGAATCTCTATTTGAGCAATGGCGCAAGGTATTGGCCGGTAAAGCTTGCCTTATTCTTTGCCACCTGTTCAGGCGTACCTTCTGCGATAACCAAGCCGCCTCCCGATCCTCCTTCAGGACCCATGTCGATAACCCAATCGGCACACTTGATGACATCTAAGTTGTGTTCAATCACGATGACAGTGTTTCCAGAATCGACGAGACGATTAAGAACAATCAAGAGTTTGCGTACGTCTTCAAAATGCAATCCTGTTGTTGGCTCATCCAGAACATAGATTGTTCTGCCTGTAGAACGACGTTGAAGTTCTGTAGCTAATTTAACGCGTTGAGCTTCGCCGCCAGACAGGGTTGGAGCCGATTGCCCAAGGCGAACATACCCAAGACCCACATCGTTGAGCGTTTTTAAGTATCTAGCGATAGCAGGCACTGATTCAAAGAAACCATGAGCCTCCTCAATAGGCATATCCAATACCTGTGCAATTGTTTTGCCTTTGTAGTGCACTTCTAAAGTTTCGCGGTTGTAACGAGCCCCGTGACAGACTTCGCACGGTACGTACACGTCGGGCAGAAAGTTCATTTCAATGGTGATGGTGCCATCTCCAGCACAGTTCTCGCATCGGCCACCTTTGACGTTAAACGAGAAACGCCCCTGTTGGTATCCTCGAATTTTCGCCTCGGCCGTTTCAGCGAATAGCGCTCGAACTTTGTCGAAAACGCCAGTGTATGTCGCAGGATTCGAACGAGGAGTACGTCCAATAGGCGATTGATCAACATGCACAACTTTGTCGAGATTCTCCAGACCAGAAATTGATCTGTGTCGTCCTGGAACCATTCGAGCTCCGTTAAGTTTATTCGCCAATACCGTGTAGAGGATGTCATTTACCAAAGTTGATTTACCAGAACCGCTAACTCCCGTCACCGCAACGAAATTTCCAAGTGGGAAAGTTACGGAGATATTTTGGAGGTTATTCTCTTTTGCATCCTTAACAACTAGTTCCTTGCCTTTAATTTGAAGTCGTCGCACCTCTGGCATTTCAATCTTCATGCGACCGGCTAGGTATGCACCCGTTATTGAATCTTTTGCAGCAATGAGATCTTCATAGCTTCCAGATGAGACTACCTTGCCACCATGTTCACCAGCACCTGGACCAATATCGACAATCCAGTCGGCCGTGCGAATTGTGTCTTCATCATGCTCGACCACAATCAATGTATTGCCTAAATCGCGCAATCTAGTCAAGGTGTCGATTAATCGTCGGTTATCTCTTTGGTGCAACCCAATGCTTGGTTCATCCAATACGTAGAGAACGCCTACTAATCCTGATCCAATTTGCGTTGCAAGGCGGATTCTTTGAGCTTCGCCACCTGAGAGAGTTACTGCTCCCCGCTCTAAAGAAAGATAGTCAAGACCTACATCGAGCAGGAATCCTAATCTGGCGTGAACTTCCTTCAGAACGCGTTCTGCAATCTTCTTCTCGCGCGCATTAAGAGAAATCTTTTTGAGGAAATCTGCGCATTGGCCAATCGAAAGTTCACAAACCTGAGCAATATTCTTTCCGCCAAGTGTCACAGCAAGCACTTCTGGCTTTAGTCGCGCACCTTTGCAAGCGGGACATGGAGTCTCGCGCATGTATGCCTCGTATTTTTCACGGCTGTAATCACTGTCTGTTTCTGAATGTCTGCGATGAATAAAGGGAATTACACCTTCAAAACCAGTTGTGTAATTCTTGGTTCCATACCGACCTTTGTACTTCATCTTGATTTCATATTCATAACCATTGAGAATGGCTTCACGGGCTTTTGCAGAAATCTTTTTCCAGGGAACATCAAGAGAGAATGTAATGTCTTTTGCTAACGCCTCAAGAAGTCGCTCAAAATAATCTGAGGATTGTCCGCCTGACCAAGGCGCAATTGCGCCCTCGTAAATCGATATTGAATCATCTGGGATTACGAGCTCTTGATCAACTTCCAGCTTTGTTCCGATTCCGGTGCATTCTGGACAGGCACCGAATGGCGAATTAAACGAAAATGAGCGAGGTTCCATCTCTTCAAAAGAAAGCTCGCAATCATGACAGGCCATGTGCTCGCTGAACACCTTCTCCTTATCAGGATCCTTCTCATCTAAATCTACAAAATCCAATATGACTAACCCATTAGCTAACTTGAGGGCGTTCTCTACCGAATCTGTAAGTCTCGTTTTTGCATCAGCTTTGACAGCAAGTCGGTCGATAACCACTTCAATCGTGTGCTTATCCTGCTTCTTGAGTTTAGGAATTTCTGCGAGCGGATAAACAACTCCGTCAACGCGAGCTCGAGAATATCCCTGGGTTGTGAATTCACGGAAGAGATCAACAAACTCACCCTTACGAGCTCTAATAACTGGAGCTAGAACTTGGAAGCGAACGCCTTCCTTGAGTGCAAGAATCTGGTCGACAATGTTTTGTGGCGTCTGTTTTGCGATTGGCTTTCCGCAACTTGGACAATGAGGTCGTCCAGCACGAGCGTAAAGCAAGCGTAAGTAGTCGTATACCTCGGTAATTGTTCCAACGGTAGAGCGCGGATTTCTATTCGTTGATTTTTGGTCAATAGAGACAGCCGGAGATAGCCCTTCAATAAAATCAACATCCGGCTTATCCATCTGTCCTAAAAATTGACGAGCATACGCCGAAAGAGATTCAACGTATCTACGTTGACCTTCAGCAAAAATCGTATCGAAAGCAAGAGATGATTTGCCTGATCCAGATAAACCCGTAAAAACGATGAGTGAATTTCTAGGTAGATCGATTGAGACATTCTTGAGGTTATGCTCGCGGGCACCCCGTACAACTAAGCGGTCCGAATTCATACCCCAGCCTCTTCCATACTTCGTAGCTCTTTTTTCAGAATTCTAATCTCATCTCTCAAACGTGCAGCGACTTCAAATTGAAGATCTCCCGCCGCGTTCTTCATCTGATCTGTTAAGGAATCAATGAGAGCCCGAAGTTCCTGTCGAGGAAGCGACGATACATCCCGCGGGGTAATTCCCGCTGACAAGGTCCCTTTCTTGCCCCATGGCAAACTCTCTTCTGTGTCTTCAATCTCCTTTGAGATGAGGTCGGTAATATCTGCAATCTTCTTCCGCAACGGCGTTGGATCGATTCCATTGGCCACGTTATAAGCAACTTGCTTCTCGCGACGCCTATTGGTCTCATCGATTGCTTTAACCATTGCATCTGTCATCTGATCGGCATACATATGCACCTCGCCCGAGACATTTCGAGCCGCACGTCCAATGGTCTGAATCAACGATGTCGCCGAACGCAAGAATCCTTGCTTATCTGCATCAAGGATTGCAACAAGAGATACTTCCGGAAGATCAAGACCTTCTCGAAGTAGATTGATTCCAATCAAGACATCAAATTCGCCCATTCGCAGTTCTCTGAGCAACTCAACACGTCGAAGAGTGTCGACTTCTGAATGGAGATACTCAACTTTGATACCGAGTCCAACGAGATATTCCGTTAAGTCTTCCGACATCTTCTTGGTCAACGTCGTTACAAGTACGCGTTCATTTTTTGCAGTGCGAATTCTAATCTGTTCTACAAGGTCATCAATCTGGCCCTTGATTGGCTTCACGATAATCTGAGGGTCAACCAACCCAGTCGGACGAATCACTTGTTCCACAACGTCGTTATCTACTTTCGCCATCTCATATTTTCCAGGAGTAGCAGAGAGATAAACGGTTTGTCCCTTGCGCGCTTCAAATTCATCGAATCTCAAAGGGCGGTTATCTAACGCACTTGGGAGGCGGAACCCATGTTCTACAAGCGTTCGCTTGCGCGCAGCATCACCTTCATGCATTGCACCAATCTGTGGCACGGTCACGTGGGACTCATCTATAACAACGAGAAAATCCTCGGGAAAATAATCCAAAAGGCAGTTCGGCGGCGAACCCGGATCTCGATCATCAATGTGCCGAGAATAGTTTTCAATTCCGGAGCAGAAACCAAGCTGTTGAATCATCTCTAGATCAAAAGTTGTGCGCATGCGAAGCCTTTGGGCTTCCAGAAGTTTGCCTTGCTTTTCAAAAAGCTTAACGCGCTCTTCCATCTCAGCTTCGATGCCACCCATCGCGCGCTTCATTGTTTCAGGACCAGCGGCGTAGTGACTCGCAGGGAAGATGTACATCTCTGTTTCATCGCGAATAATTTCACCCGTCAGGGGATGCAAAGTGGTGATGCGCTCGATTTCATCTCCGAACATTTCGATTCGGACTGCGAGCTCTTCATACATTGGAATAATTTCAATTGTGTCGCCACGAACGCGAAATGTCCCCCTCTCAAAGGCCATGTCATTTCGTTTATATTGAATATCCACAAATTTACGAAGAAGTGAGTTTCGTTCGATTGACTCCCCCACCCGCAGTCGCACCATCCGATCCACGTACTCCTGAGGAGTTCCTAGGCCGTAAATACACGACACGGTTGCTACGACAATGACATCTCTTCTGGTCAAGAGCGAATTTGTTGCCGAGTGCCTTAAGCGCTCAACCTCATCATTGACGGAGGAATCTTTCTCAATAAAAGTATCTGATTGCGGGACATATGCTTCGGGTTGGTAGTAGTCGTAGTAGGAAACAAAATACTCGACAGCATTATTTGGCATTAACTCTCGAAATTCATTTGCAAGCTGGGCAGCCAAGGTTTTGTTCGGCGCCATAACCAAAGTTGGTCGCTGCAATTTTTCTATCAGCCACGCGGTTGTTGCAGACTTACCAGTACCTGTTGCGCCTAGAAGCACTACATCTTTCTCGCCTGCCTCAATACGCCTTGCCATATCCGCTATGGCAGTCGGCTGGTCTCCCGAAGGTACGTAGTCGCTTATTACTTTGAATGGATTGACCGTCCTCTGTAACTCAGAAATCGGCCTCATTCGATGATTTCTCTCTGGAGCTCTTCAAAAGTTACTTCAACTTCACGAAGTAAATCATCTTCTGTGCCGTCATTTTCAATAATGTAATCTGAGATTTCGATGCGCTCTTCATCGCTGGCTTGCGCTGCAATTCGGCGTTCTATTTCATAGGAAGGCAATCCGCGTAGTTTCAGTCTTTCTTTGCGTGTCTCTAGAAGTGAAACCACACTGATGACACGATCAAAGCGATCTGCGCCAGAAGTTTCAACCAACAAAGGAATCTGGTTAATTACGATATCGCTCTCATCTGCGTTCTCAAGAATCTCCTCGAAAGCTCTGCGAACAAGGGGATGAATAATCTCTTCCAAATCCAGGCGCGCCGCTTCATCTGCAAAGACAATAGCGCCTAACTTCTTGCGATCTATCTCTCCGTTCGTAAGGATTTCATCGCCAAAACGAAGCAGGACTTCATCGAATCCAGGAGTCCCGCGCTCTACGACATCGCGCGAAAGTTGATCTGAATCAACAACAATGGCGCCGAGGTCGGCAAAGTATTGACCAGCAAGTGATTTGCCAGACCCAATTCCACCAGTGAGAGCAACGAGAAGCACGGTAACAGCCTATCTATTCCTGGCCTATGAAATGAAAAAGGCCCCGACTTTAGTCAGGGCCTTTAACGCTAGGTTTTCCTTATTCAGCAGGTGTTTCTTCTACTGCTGGAGTTTCAGAAGTGTGCTCTACAGGATCCGCATTTTCAGCGGCTTCGTTAGCAACGCGAGCTTCATCTTTCTGCTTCTTGTGAGCTAGGAAGCGAGCTTGAGCTTCAGCGTACTGACGCTCCCACTCTTCGCGTTGTGTTTCGAATCCTGGGCGCCACTCTTGAGAGTCCGCATCGAATCCTTCTGGGTAAATGAAGTTACCTTCAGCATCATAACGAGCAGGCATTCCATATTGAGATGGATCGAATGCTTCGACCTCAACTTCGTGGCCTTCGTTAGCTTGCTTAAGGGAAAGTGAGATACGGCGACGCTCCAGATCAATATCAATGATCTTTACGAATAGTGAATCTCCAACTTGAACAACCTGCTCTGGAATCTCAACATGGCGTTCAGCCAACTCTGAAATGTGAACAAGGCCTTCGATACCTTCGAATACGCGAATAAATGCGCCGAATGGAACGAGCTTTGTTACTTCACCAGGAACAACTTGGTTAATGGTGTGTGTGCGAGCAAATGCCTGCCATGGATCTTCTTGAGTTGCCTTGAGTGAAAGTGAAACGCGCTCGCGCTCGAAATCAACTTCGAGAACTTCAACGGTTACTTCATCGCCAACTTCAACAACTTCACTTGGATGATCAATGTGCTTCCAAGAAAGTTCTGAAACGTGAACAAGACCATCTACGCCGCCGAGGTCAACGAATGCACCAAAGTTAACGATAGAAGAAACAACTCCTGTGCGGACCTGGCCCTTGGTGAGCTGGTTAAGGAATGTTGTGCGTGACTCAGATTGAGTCTGCTCTAGGTATGCACGACGTGAAAGAACAACGTTGTTACGGTTCTTATCAAGTTCGATGATGCGAGCTTCAACAGTCTTACCGATATATGGAGTCAAGTCGCGAACACGACGCATTTCCACAAGAGATGCAGGTAGGAATCCACGTAGACCAATGTCAACGATCAGACCACCCTTAACAACTTCAATAACAACACCGGTGACAACTTCGTCGCGTTCTTTCTTGCCTTCGATTTCTCCCCATGCGCGTTCGTATTGTGCGCGCTTCTTAGAGAGGATGAGGCGACCTTCTTTATCTTCCTTCTGGAGTACAAGAGCTTCAACGCGATCGCCGAGCTTTACGATTTCTGAAGGATCGATGTCGTGGCGAATTGAAAGTTCACGTGATGGGATTACACCCTCTGTCTTGTAGCCGATATCGAGAAGAACTTCTTCGCGGTCTACTTGTACGACAATTCCTGAGACCAAGTCTCCGTCGTTAAAATTCTTAATTGTTCCTTCGATTGCCGCGAGAAAATCTTCTGCTGTTCCGACATCGTTGATTGTGATCTGAGTGCTCAAGTTGCTCCGTAGGTGGATAGGTGTAGTAGGTGACTCCCCCATCTCCTATACAGAGACCGAAGAGGATGGTTCCTTATGAACCAAGTCCCCAAGGGTACTTGCGGAGCGCGCCGAGGGTCAAAACGTATTTGACCTTCGCGATAGGCTCGCGGCATGCGTCAATATCTTGAATTCCTTCGAATTCCAGGCGCCAAATCGCTCTTAATCGCCTCGTTCCCTGCCAGATTCGCTTACGGAATGATTGGACTTGGCCTCTATTTCAAGGTTTATCACGAAACTCACTCGATTGCTGCTGCTGGATTGGCGGCAGGCGCGAATGGCATTGCCGGCTCCCTCTCAACTGGATATCGAGGCGCATTGCTAGATCGCTTTGGCATGAAATGGCCACTTCGATTTTTCGTTCCTTCTTACGCACTGTTCATAATCGTAGTGAACATGTCACATAGTCGTCTGTGGTTAATGGTCTTTGCTGTTGCTTTGGGTGCAAGTGCGCCGCCCATCAATTTATCTGTTCGTCCAATGTGGAAATCAATCGTTCCTCCCGAGACATTGCGCGTCGCTTATGCAATCGATTCAACTGCCATGAACGCCGGTTCTATTCTTGGTCCAGTTGTTGTTACCGCCTTAGCTCTTTCTTCTCATTCTGGTTCTGCGCTAGTCGTCTGCGCTGCAGCGCTCCTCATTGGTGGCCTCTCTCTTTCATCCCTATCAACCATTAGCGCCTGGAAACCAGAAGAAAAGCATCCAAATAGTCCCCGCCTATTCAGAATCCCCGGAATAAGAGTTTTGGCAATTGAGGGAATCTGCATTGGGCTGGCTTCAGGTTTATTCAATATTGCACTTCCCGCCTTCAATACCTTGAATCACAGGCCGAAATTCACTGGCGTAGTTTTGGCTGTGAACTCAAGTTTGATGATTGTCGGAGCGCTACTTGCTGGAATTATTGCAAAACATCTTTCACCTCTTCGCGCGTTTCGCAGAAACTACATCTTATGGGTGTTAGCAGCAGCTCCTTTGGCTTTGGTAAAACCTAACTGGACTTTGCTTGTAGTTGCAGGAGCCATAGGTATTTTTGTTGGCGCTCAACAAGTCTTCTACTTTGAAGTCTTGGACGCTGTGCGACCCATGGGTACAGCTGCGTCGGCATTGGGCTGGATGTGGGTGATTGAAGGAACGGCTGGCGCGTTTGGAAACTCAATCGGAGGAATACTCTCAGAGAAAATATCGCCTTCGTTCTGTTTCGGACTTTTCTCTTTCTTCGTTCTGTGTGGCTTAGTGACAATGGAATTTGGAAAAAAATACCTTCGCGCCGCTGACGTTAATGTGCAGCCAAATCCCAGCTAAAACCTGTACCAATATTTACCGCCAGAGGAAGTGAAAGTACAACAGCGTTCTCCATCTCTGTCTTTACAATTTCTGAAACAATCTCTTTCTCGCCAGGAGCAAGTTCAACAATTAACTCATCATGCACCTGGAGCAGGAGACGTGATTCAACCTTAGCTTTCACCATGGCAGCATGAACATTGAGCATCGCAACTTTAATGATGTCTGCCGCCGATCCTTGAATCGGTGCATTCAGCGCCATGCGCTCTGCAGTCTCACGTCGTTGCCTGTTGTCACTCAGCAAATCAGGTAGGTAGCGACGACGTCCGAGAATGGTTTGCGTGTATCCAACTTTTCGCGCTTCTTCAACAACATCTTTCAAGTAATCTCGAATTCCACCGAAACGTTCAAAATACTGACCCATCAATACCGATGCTTCCGTCGGCGACAAATCCAATTGCTGCGAAAGACCGAAAGCAGAAAGACCATAAGCAAGCCCGTATGACATTGCTTTAATTTGCCGACGCATTTCTGGATCAACATCTGATGTATCTACGCCAAAAACACGTGAAGCAACAGTGTTATGCAAATCTTCCCCAGTTTTAAAAGCTTCAGTCAATCCGACATCTTGAGATAAATGAGCCATGATGCGCATTTCAATTTGGCTATAGTCGGCCGTCAAGAGTTCCTCAAATGGCTTAGAGGCTATAAAGCAATCACGAATCTTTCTTCCTTCTTCGGTGCGCACAGGTATATTTTGAAGATTAGGATCAGTCGAAGATAACCGACCCGTTGCTGTTGTGGTTTGTTGAAATGTTGTGTGGATGCGATTATCTCTGGACGTCGCGGAGATGAGGCCATCGATTGTCGTCATGAGCTTGCTGGTCTCTCGTATGCGCAATAGATTTTGAAGAATTGGATGACCAGTTTTGGCAAGCAACCAATCCAAACTCTCAGCATCGGTGGTAAATCCGGTTTTAATTTTTTTCGTCTTTGGAAGTTTTAACTCATCGAAAAGAATAACTTGGAGCTGTTTTGGCGATCCAACATTGAACTCTCGCCCAGCATGTTTGTGGGCGGCAAGGGTTTGCTCTGCAACTTCGCTTCTAAAGAATTCGACAAGTGATTGAAGATGCGGAGTATCCACCGCGATTCCAGTGGCTTCCATTTTCGCAAGTAATAGAGATGTGGGAAGCTCGAGGTCATTAAGAAGCGAGCTCATTTCGCGCTCGTCAATATCCTTCTGCAACATGGGACGAAGTGCATGCAGGTGCGCTGTGTGGGTTCCATTAAAAGTTGAAAATAAATCATCGTTTTCTTGTTGAAGGTGCAACCCCAGGTATCGCTCAACCAAATCTTCGATTGCAATGTTTCTGCCACCAGGATTTATCAAATACGCCGCAAGTTCTGTATCGAATTCAACGCCTTGAATATCGATATAACGTGCAAGAAGTTTGGAGCCATGAACTGTCTTGGCCACTGCCTTGTCGACTAACCAAGCTCCTGGTTCCTCGTGTGAATTCGTGAAGACACTTTCATTATCTAGAGCTACTGCATAACCCGATATTTTGCCTTCTACAATTTCTGCATGGAAAGCGATTGCACCTTTATGTGCTGCGACTAGTTTTGATATTTCTGCCGATGAGAGTTCAGAGGCGACCACTTGAGCTTGCTTGAGAGTTGGAGAAACTTCTTCATCTCCCCCCATACTCTTGATTCGATCTCTCAAAGCTTTAATTTCTAAGAGGTCGAGAAGGTGAATCACGTCGGCCGAATTGAAACTCTTCCATTTCAGGTCATCAACAGTTGCTTTCACATCAACGTCATGGATGAGTTGGGTTAGCTCGTGGTTAAGAAGCACTGAATCAATATGTGCACGTAAATTTTCACCTACTTTGCCAGGAATCTCAGGTGCATGAGCAACTAGCCCTTTGATATCACCAAAGTCTTGAATCCACTTTGTTGCAGTCTTTTCTCCGACACCTGGTACCGAAGGTAAGTTGTCGCTGGGATCTCCACGAAGAGCGGCAAAATCGTGATACTGCAATGGAGTAAGTCCGTACTTTTCTTGAACAGCTTCTGGCGTCATTCGAGCTAAATCAGACATTCCTTTTCGAGGATAGAGCACGGTGATTGAATCAGAGATAAGTTGAAAAGAGTCCCTATCTCCCGTGGAAATAAGTATTTCAAACTTCTCTTTCTCTGCTGCTTTCGCGAAGGTAGCAATAATGTCGTCAGCCTCGAAACCTTCGACTGCAAACGCACGAATACCCAAAGCGGCGACCATTTGGTGCAAGTAATCCATTTGCGATCGAAATTCGTCGGGTGTCTTTGCTCGTTGTGCCTTGTATTCGGGAAATTTTTCAGAGCGGAAGGTTTTGCGTGATACATCGAAAGCAACGGCAATATGCGTTGGTTTCTCATCGCGTATGAGATTCAGCAGCATCGAAGTGAAACCGTAAATCGCGTTTGTCGGCTGTCCTTGAGAGGTTCCAAAATTTTCAACGGGAAGGGCGTAAAAAGCTCGATACGCCAAAGAGTGCCCATCGACCAATAGCAATCTCTTCATGTGGCTGATTGTAGGTGGCAACAGCTCATGAATAGACTGCACCCATGAGCGATTACATGGAAATTCTGCGCGAACGTGGACAAGGTGCCCTTGATAGAAAAATGGGTATCGAACTTCTCGAGGCATCACCGCAGCGACTTGTTGCGACTATGCCCGTCGAGGGCAACACTCAGCCTCTCGGGTTGTTACATGGTGGTGCAAATGTTGTTTTAGCTGAAAGTTTAGGTTCCATCGGGACTCAACTTCACGCAGGTCCAGATCGCATGATTGTTGGCGTTGATATCAATGCTACTCATCACAAGTCTGCAATATCAGGAATCGTCACAGCTGTAGCAACGCCGGTTTCGCTTGGCAAAACCATGTGTTGTTATGAAATTGTCATAACAAATGAAAAAGGTGAGCGCACCTGTACGGCACGCATCACCTGTCTCATACTTGCTAAAAGAGATTAACCGCCTAGATAAGCCTTTGTAACTTCTGGATCAGATTGAAGATCCTTAGCATTTCCGCTCATCTTGATAAGTCCCGACTCAAGCACGTAAGCACGTTTTGCAACACTGAGCGCAGCGAGAGCATTCTGCTCAACAAGAAGAATTGTTGTACCTTGCTGATTGATTTTCACAATCGTTTCAAAGATGAGATCTACCAATACCGGCGCAAGACCCATTGAAGGCTCATCCAAAATCAGAAGCTTTGGCTGACCCATGAGTGCGCGTCCAACGGCAAGCATCTGCTGTTCTCCGCCTGACATCGTTCCAGCCTTTTGCGCGATTCGCTCTTGCAGACGTGGAAAGAGTTCAAGAACGCGCTCTTTATCTGCAGCAATTCCATCTTTATCATTACGCAGAAAAGCACCAAGATCGAGATTCTCTTCAACTGTCATGCGAGGAAAAATTCGACGACCTTCTGGGGAATGCGTGATCCCCTTCTTAACGACATCATGACCCTCAAGGCCATCGATTCTCTCACCCAAAAAGGTGATAGATCCGCCGCGTGGTTTAAGTAGTCCTGAAATGGCGCGAAGCGTTGTCGACTTACCGGCTCCGTTAGAGCCAATCAATGTAACAATTTCGCCTTCATTAACTTCAAGTGAAATTCCCTTGATGGCTTTGATATTGCCGTAAGCAACTTCGAGATTATCAATTTTTAACATTAGTGTCCTGCCCCCACACCCTTACCAAGGTAAGCCTCAATAACACGTGGATTAGATTTGATTTCAGCTGGAGATCCTTCGGCAATCTTTTCCCCACGATCGAGAACTGTGATGCGTTCAGATACCTTCATAACAACCGCCATATCGTGTTCGATGAGAAGAATTGATATTCCCTTTTCATCACGGATGCGGTGAACGAAATCCACAAATACCGAAGATTCTTGTGGGTTCATTCCGGCCGTTGGCTCGTCAAGAAGGAGAACTTTTGGACGAAGCGCCAGCGCGCGTGCAACTTCTAAACGACGTTGATCGCCATATGAAAGATTACGTGCAAATTCTGTAGCAGTCTTTCCGATGCCGACGAACTCCAGAAGCGCACGAGCTTCTTCGCGAGCTGCCTTCTCCTCGCGACGCTGTGAAGGCAATCCAAGAATTGTTCCTGCAAGAGTTGCCTTGAGATGTGAATGCATCGCAACCATTACATTTTCTTCAGCTGTCATAGATCCGAAGAGGCGAATGTTCTGGAATGTACGAGCGACTCCAGCTGATGCAATCTTATGAGGAACAAGCGCTGTAATTTCTGCGCCGTCGTACATAACGTGACCAGATGTTGGCTTGTATAAACCAGTCAGAATATTGAAGAACGTGGTCTTTCCTGCGCCATTTGGTCCGATGAGACTGACAATTCCCTTTTCAGGAATATCAAAGGAAACATCGTTAACAGCTACCAGACCACCGAATTCAACAGTGATGTTTTCTGCACTAAGAATTGAACTCATGATTAGTGACCTCCTGTATTCGAAGCTTCATCATCGTTCTCATGTGAAATCATTTTCAATCGCGCTTCAGGCAAGAGTCCGTCTCGCTTGTAGAGCATCATGAGGACAAGGATTCCTCCAAAAAGAAGGAAGTTGTAAGAAGGGAAATTGATTTCTGTGTGGAAAGTATTGTTGAAGGTGTCGCCAATAGCGGGAAGGCCTGTCGCGTTGATCCACGCCATAAGCAGTGCTCCCACGATGACGCCCCAGACGTTACCCATTCCTCCAAGAACAACCATTGCTAGAAGAATGATTGAGATAGAGAAGTTGAAACGCTCGGCAAAGATTCCATTGACGTGTGTTGCATAAACAGCACCACCAATACCGCCGGAGAATGCACCAACAGCGTATGCGGTTAGCTTTGTCCGCATAAGGGGAACACCCATCATGCTTGCTGCGAGTTCATCTTCACGAATTGCGAGCCAAGCACGACCAAGTCGTCCACCGCGGATACGAAGTGAGACGAAGACCATGCATGCTGCTAAGAAGAAGTAAATAAGGAACTTCCAACCGAGATCAAAAGGCCCAAGGCGCTTGCCGAAGACTCCAATTGCATCTACTGGGGAAATACCCTTAGTTCCATTTGATAAATTGAATCCGCCAATATTTTCACCGTTGGTAAATACTTGCGGAATGATTTCTCCGAAACCAAGGGTTACTAGGGCCAAGTAATCGCTCTTCAAGCGCAGCGTTGGGGCACCAATAATAATTCCGAAGAATCCAGCAATAAGCGCGGCAATGATCATGACGAGCCAGAAGGACAAGTGAATTCCTGGAATTGTTTTGGCGCTCATTGAACCAAAATGAATATTGACTTGATTAAAGAAGCCAGACATAAACCAGCCTGCCGCATATCCACCGAAAGCCCAGAATGCAACGAATCCGAGATCAAGCAGACCTGCGTAACCCACAACAATATTGAGTCCGAGTGCGCAAATTACCCATACAAGAGATTCGTTCAGCGTTGAAGGTGGCAACCAAACCTGGAACCACGCTTGAACTGCGTCTGGAGTCTTGTCGAATAGGTATGTAAAGAATGCCCAAATTCCCAGTGCAACAATCGTAAGCGTAATTGCCCACTGACGAGCACTCGCAGCGTTCTTTGGCTTTCTGTTCTTGCGTTTTAATGAGATGGCCATGTGATCACACCTTTTCCGTTACTTGCTTGCCAAGAAGGCCAGCAGGCTTGAAGACCATAAGAAGAATCAGAATTGAGAAAACGACTGTTTGAGACCATTGTTGGCCCAAGCCAATTGGCAATCCATCGTTTAGCCCTTGAATCAAACCAATCAAAATTGCGCCTAACACGGCTCCTTGAAGATTCCCAATTCCACCAAGAACGGCGGAAGTGAATGCAATCAATCCAAGTTGGTAGCCGAGGTTGTAAGAAGTCAGTCCACGTGTTTGCTGGAAAAGAAGCCCAGCTACACCTGCAAGTGCGCCACCTAATCCAAAGGTAAATGCAATCGTGCGGTTAACGTTAATTCCCATAAGGCGGGAAGCATCCTGATCCTGTGCGGTAGCACGCATTGCTTTACCTTGACGAGTCTTAGTAACGATAAATGTTAAAGCGGCCAAGATTGGGATAGTGACTGCGAAGGAAATCAAAGTTGTATATGGAAGCTTAATTGAACCAAGTAGGACGCGACCAGAAGGAAGAACGCTGTTCCACGTTTTCTGACCAGATCCATTCCAGCGAAGTCCAACGAATTGAATCATGAATGAGACGCCAACAGCTGTGATAAGCGGGGCGAGCTTTGGTGCGCGACGTAGACGGCGATAAGCAAAACGCTCGATGAATACGTTAACACCTGCGCAGAACGCCATAACCGAAATCAAAGCAAGGAAGAAGACGAGCCATCCCATGGGACTTGATTTTGTTTGATGAAACCAGAGAGATATGAAGTGTGCAGAGAAAAGTCCGCCCAACATAAATAAATCACCGTGAGCAAAATTAATAAGCTCGATGATGCCGTACACCAGGGTGTAACCGAGGGCAATCAGAGCATAGAGAATTCCATTGGAGAGACCAATGAGCGCAACTTCAGCAAATTGTGATGGCGCTTTAAATAGGTTTGCGATGAGCCAGAATGACATGAGCGCGAGAATCGCGAGACCAAAAGTCCGCTCGATAATAACTCGACGAGCCTGTCTGGCTTTGTAACTTATGTTAGCCACGAAGACCTCTTCTATAGGTGTCCAAAAATTTCTAAATATCTAGGTTTAAAACAAATTCCTTAAACAGATAAATGGGGCCTGCGTGTGCAAGCCCCACTCATCTTGAGATTTCTCTCAATCAAGCGATTACTTAACGGTCCAAGCCTTCAAGGTTGTCTCGTCGTTGTTCTTGATTACTTCGATTGTGATGTCCTTAGCAAGTGTGTCGCCTGAAAGTGTGCTGATCTTCAGCTCTTTTCCAAGTACTGACTGCTTAGCTGGAATTGAGATTCCTGAGCCAGAGAAGACAGCGTTGTTAACACCCTTACGTGTTCCATCAGACTTAGCAATAGCAGCCAAGATAACTTGAACTGCAGCTACGCCGTAAATTGGGTATGAACCAACTGGATCCTTACCGTATGCCTTCTTGTATGCCTTAACAAAGGTTGCTCCAGCACCCTTTGGATCGTTAGCAAGAAGTAGGTCGGTTGAAAGACCTGCGAAGCTGAGGTACATACCTTGCGCTTCTGGCATCTTGTTGAGATCTGGGTAACCGGTGAATCCATCAGGACCCATCATCTTTACCTTTGTGTTATCGCCAAGAACCTTGACCTTATCCTTAACAAGTTGTCCACCATTGTTGTCGAAGATTCCGCCAACGTAGACCATGTCAGGGTTAAGAGCTGCGATCTTTGTGAAGAGAGCTGTGTAGTCAGATTGCTTAGCATCCCAACCTTCGCCAGTTGCGCCTGAAGAAAGAACGTTAAGACCGATCTTCTTAGCTTCTGTTGTGAAAGCTTGTGCAACACCTTGACCGTAGGTCTGTGTGTCGTTCAAGACGTAAACATTCTTGATGCCAATTGACTTAGCGAACTGTGCAGCTGCTGAGCCTTGGTTGTCATCTGTTGTACATACACGAGCATAGTTACGTACGCCATTTGGGTAGTAAACATCTGGCTCGCCTGGGTTCCAAGCCTTTGTAAGACCAGGGTTTGTGTTTGCATCAGAAACCATGAGCATTGGGCCCTTTGGATCCTGGTTCAAAACTGGAACGATGATCTTTGCGCAACCTGAGTTGTATGTTCCCATTACAGCAACTTCGTTCTTGTTAGCTACGTGAGCTTGTGCGTTTGCAGCACACTTAGCAGCATCCCATGAACCAGCAGCAGCTGTTGCATTGTCATACTTCTTGAATGAAACGGTGTACTTGCCAGCCTTGTACTTGATTGACTTTAGGTACAGTTCGATTGCCTTGTTTGTTGAGTCATTTGAATCAAATGCTGAACCTTGAAGAGGCAAGTCGCTTGAAATTACGAGTGTCTTTGTAGCTGCATCAGCAGATGTGATGGTTCCAGCCACGAGAGCAGTTGCTGCGAGTCCTGCAGCAGCAACAACGCTCACAAAACGATTGAGTTTTGTCATAGTCGTTAGGTATACCTTCCTAATTATTTCC
>CANCGX010000010.1 GCA_947377725.1 Actinomycetota bacterium | reverse complement strand
CCGTTGCCAGCGTAATTAACCTCGACTCGAAAATTCTTGACAATAATTATATTGCGAGGGAAATAGTTGAACACGGAGGTTCTGTTATTGCCCTTGGAAATGTATTTGATAAACCTTTTGATCTCCAACATCTCGAGGAATTGAATCCCGCATTTTTTATAAGATCTAGCCCAAAAGAAGGCTGGGATGATGCGGACATGCCTCCTTTGAGCGATCGAACTTCTCTGGCCGTGGTAGCCGAATTGGGGATTACTGCGATTCTGCCCGTTTCTTATTCAAATAAATACGGAAGATACCTTTCTAAATTTCCAAATGTCCTCTACATCCAAGCCGAAATGGGAAACTAAAGTGAAAATTCGATTGATCCCTATTCTTTTAAGTGTTTTCCTTTTGGCCGCCTGCGGTGGGACTAAGTCTCAGCCAACTGCGACACCGTCTGCAAGTGCTTCCTCAAACCCTTATGGAAGTGGCTTTGCGGTCTCCCCGCCTGCAGATACTGACGTCGTTCTTACAATCAAAGGATCAAAAAGCATAGACTTCACTATGAAGCAATTGCGTGACATGGCTTCTTCCAGCATCACGATAAAAGAGCCTTTCGTCAAAACTATTCAAACCTTTGGTGTTATTTCGCTGAAGTCGCTCTTTGCAGATGAGGAACCAACGAATTCTTCGAGCTTAAATACCGTTGCGCTAAACGATTATGCATTTAAGGCACCTGCTAAAGACTTCTTCGGCAACAGCGCATTTCTTGCCATTTCTCGAAATGGCAAACCGATCCCAATGGATGCAGGCGGACCTATAAGAATTGTTTTTGATAAAAATAGTAAATGGTTTTCAAACGTGGACGCCTGGAATTGGAGCTTACGATCAATCGAGATCGTATAAGCCATGTTCAAGTTCCAGAAAGTTCGAATTTTCAGGAGCGGATTCTTCTTTAAGATAAAGACTGGTCAAGTTGTTCTTCTGATATTAGCGGCGATGGGAATTGGATCGCTTGCTGGCTGGACTGTCTACTCTTCAACACCTCATCAAGTTGAAAAATTATCCATCCTGTCTGAATCTAACGATGCTGCGTCTCTTGCGTACTCGCAGCGCGAAAGCTTTAACCTGGCATTAATAATCGAGGATTGGGTTCGGGGTGAGGTTGATATCCGAGAAGTTGAAATCTCTCGAGCACTTTTGGGTCAACGCCTTCAAGTGAAATTAGTCAATGGAAGTGCAACCTACGACGTCATGACGCATCAATATAAGAAGATTCTAAGCTCCATTGATGCATTCATTATTAGTAACAAAGATACGAAACTTCAGGACCGAGCAAAAGAATTTGAAAATGTTAGAGACACCTACAATCTCTTCTTAACCGAAACTCGTCGACTAAGCAAAGCGATACAAGAAGAGAGCCTCAGGCAGGTAAATAAGGTAGTAAAAAATAGAAGTAGAGCCGAGCTTTATCAAAGTGGAATGCTTCTCTTTGTGATCGGTATTGGTTTAATTTTTCTAATCTGGATTATCCGCGATCTTGCTGCTGCCTTTCGTCGGGCACAAACAATCCTTCAAGATGAACAAGAAAAGCTTGATTTAGCCACACAAATGCTCGATTTGTCCCGTGGTATGGATAGGTTCCAAATAAGACTTGCTGAGCTTAATTTCAACACTTTCCAGGAAGAAGATTTCCGAAGCACTTTCCAAGCGATACTTCAAGAAGAAATTCTGACTCCACGACTTGAGATAGAAGCTTTTGACACAACACTGAGACTTAAGAAAGTGGATGATTCTGAAATCGATCCAAGCACCCTGAGCTTGCTGCAGATTCGCTTTGCTGACGCAATGAAACAGAATGACTCTCGATTCAGGCTTTACACGGAAGCCGAATACCGTTCAACGCATGATTTGTTAACTGGCTTTTTGAATGAACGTGGTTTGACGGGATTACTGGAGTACCACGTTTGGGAAAATTCAGAGGTTTTTGCCGCGATATTTATAGATGTCGACAGATTCCACCGAATCAATGACTCGATGGGATTTGAATACGGTGACGCTGTGATGCGGGAGATTAGTGTGCGAATGGCTAGCCTAAGCATTTTTCCTGAACATATTGTTCGCTTAAATTCAGATGAATTTGTTCTCATTACTCCGGTTAAAAACGAAATTGAAGGAAAAGAAAAAGCATTAGCGCTTCAATCCGAACTTCAATTTTCAACAAGTCACAATCAAATTGAGCTCAACTTAACTTTTACTGTTGGCTTAGTACTTTTTAGACCAGCACAGGTAATAGCTTCAGATCTACTTCACCATGGTGCTTTGGCTTTAAACATCGCAAATAGACAAATTCGTGCAGGATTTGCAACGTTTTCTGAAGATCAAGGGCAAGAGTATGTGGAATCTCTCGCGGAGGAATTCGCTATACGACAGGCGATTAAGCTCAACGAATTCGAACTTTATTATCAGCCAGTTATCGAACTCTCGACTAAAACAGTCATCGGTGGCGAAGCTTTAATTCGTTGGAATCGACCTGGCTATGGCGTACTCGGACCTGAAGAATTCCTATCTAAAGTGCGTGATCATGATCTTGAAATAGAGCTCGGAGATTGGATTATCGAAAGCGCTCTGCGGTTTCGCGTTAACGCAAGGCTCTTCCAGGAAGAACTCCGGCTGGAGAGTTTCCGAGTAGGAATCAATGTCGAGGCGTCCCAACTGAGACGTCCTGATTTCGCGGACAAACTCATCGAGTCAATCCAAAGGCTCAATATCAGCCCATCCGACGTTTCCGTGGAGGTCACGGAACATGCCTTGACCGATGGAGACATTGCACTTCAGCAGCTTCAAAAATTGAAGTCTCGCAATTTCGTTATTGCTATTGATGATTTTGGTACGGGGTATTCCAATCTCTCCCAGGTCAACAGCCTTCCAATTAGCGTATTGAAAATTGATAAGTCTTTTCTGATTCCGGGTGCTGGGAAGACGATGGATCGCCAACTTGTTCTAGATATCAAACAACTCGCGGATAATTTGAAATTACGAGTTGTGGCTGAAGGTGTTGAAAGTGCTGAAGTTGAAAAGTTCTTAGTCGAGTCTGGCATCACGCGGGTTCAGGGCTATTTCTATTCTCCCCCACTTCCTGAGGTTAATTTTTGGAGTTGGGTCCGCGAATTCAACAACACTAACGCCCTCTTAACGGAGAGCTAGAAACACTAGGGGGATTCACCCCCTATGAAGACTCCCTTTGCATGAGGGTTTAGTCAACCATTTCCTCTGAGAAATTATTAAGAGTTATGTGGAGGAAAGAGTGCAGCCCAATTCATTGCTTGTCATCGCCAATCCATTAACACCCGCTTACGCAGAAAGCTTATTGCTAGATTTCGCTCCGGATATTCGAGATCGCCCAGCTTTGCGATTTGCCCCGGAAGATGATGCGGTTCAGGCTTACCAACTTCTTTGGCCCCAGGCAGTCATTGTTGACATAGATTCTGTAAAACCAAGTCACGCGCTTGATATCCGCAATAACTTGAGACAGATTGCACCCCTTCTTCCTTTTATTCTCACCGCAAAAAAGAACTTGCCGCACTTTAGTTTTGCAAATCGCTTAACACCTATCGCAAGTTCTGCATTTTGGCTCAATCCAACGGTTCACGATGGAGATACGTTCCTAGAAAGTGTTAATCGCACGATTCGAGGAAGCGTGGCTTTTCCCCATGAAGTAATTCATGACCTCCAAGGGTTAGAAGAATCTTTCGGCGGCCTCAACGTAGTCCAACGCAAAATTGTTCAATTCTTAGCCGATGGACTTAGCAACAAGGCGATTGCAACAAGATGTGAACTTTCGGTTAAGGCCATCGAGCGTCATATCTCCTTGATTGCAAAAGCGATGAATATTGAACCCCATTCCAATGAAAAGAGTCTCAGGATGCTTGTGGTGCTTGAATACCTCAGGCTTTCACGGGATGATAGAAAGGATGCGTGAGATCTAAAGAATGGGTGAGAACATGTTGACAAAGATTCTGATCCTTGAAAACCAATTTCGCGCTGGCATGGGTGCGTTCATAGCCAAAGGTTTTGAGTCTGCTCCAGGTTTTGATGTAAGCGCGATGGTAGTTGCAACAGATAACTACATTGAAAAGGCAGAGAAATTTGAAGCTGAACTGATTCTGATTGACATGGATTCTCTTCGCCGAACCGATGCGCTTGTCTCCGCCCTCGAATTGCGTAAAACATTCCCGCAGATCCCCGTCATTTTTATGTCTGAGCGTGAGAACCCTGTCCTAACCAAGGAGGGTCTTGTAGCTGCACTATTTAACAATTGTTATTGGCTAAATAAGCCATGCCGATCACCACAGTTGGTGCTCGCTGAGCTTGAGGATGTTTTTAAAGGTAAAGCACAGCTTGATTCATCACTCCTTGAAGAAGCACTCACAGAATCCAATTACCAAGGTCTGCTATCCCCACAACAACATCGCGTAATGCGTCTGATGGCAGCGGGCATGAGCAATGCGGCAATCGGTAAGGCCTGCGGAATTTCTGCGAAAGCAGTGGAGCGCACAATCGCCGCAGCGTCAGGTTTGCTTGACGTGGAACCCGCATCAGAATTAACGAATCGAAGAGTTACTGCAGCGATGAAATATCTTCGCGCCATGTCTTTCATCTAAAAGTATTAGCACTCATCGATTTTCCTAGGGGGCATGCCCCCAAGTAGTCGTGTGTCGTGCATGAGGTCAGGGCTTACCTTTGCTGAATGAAACACCAGCGACCCGTCGATTCGGAAACAAATGAATTTGTTGAACGTCGTCAACGCGAAGGCACGATTGCAGATCGACGTGACAATGGCACCCTTGCTCGTCAGAAATGGTCGAGGGTTCTCAACATTGCATTTGTAGTTACAACCTCGATTGCACTTGTCGGACCAGCCGTGATGTCTTCGTATTTTGGAATTTCGCTTCACACTGTTACAACAGGCAGCATGCGACCAGCAATTAATCCCGGGGACATGATTGTCGCAAAAGTTGTAACTGCCTCAAATCTTCGTGTCAACGATGTTGTTATGTTAGTGAATCCAGAAAATTGGTCACTTCAGTCGCACAGAATTCAATCTTTAAGCTCAACAAGTACTGCACTCACAATCACAACTAAAGGTGACAGCAACCCCGTTGCAGATAAACCAGTCGATATTGGTCTCAATTCACCAGTTCGAAAAGTAGTCCAGACAATACCTAAATTTGGATACGTCGTCAGTGGCTTGAGTTCAACTCGTGGAAAAACGATTAGTTTTCTACTTTTGATTATTTTCAATGTAATTATTGTTTCAAATGTACTTGTTAAGCGCCGTAAAGAAGATAAAAAGAAAAATGAAACTGCCCACCACACTTATGAAGCAGAAAAGAGAGAAAATGCTTAAGGGACTCATGACCTCCACAAATCTCGTCACAAGAACAGTGGCTCAAGTTGCCATTGTCGCCATGGCCGGAACCGTTGGAGTAACTGTGGCATCAACGGCTGCATCTGCGAACTTAGATGCGGTGGCAACTAACACAACCCCGCAGACCATTCAGTCAGGAACTCTTTCGTTGATAACCGCTGCGAATGCGGGATCTTCGGGATTCACTTCGACTGTATCTTCAATGGCACCGGGAGATACGCTCAATTATGCCGTCGGTGTGACAACTGGCACGATGGCAGCTCAAAATTTCTATCTTTCAATTAACGACACAGCAACGGCCTCAACGTTGTTAACTACTAGTGCAACCAAGGGACTTACGGTCACCGTTGTTCAGTGTTCTGTTGCCTGGGCAATGCCTGCAGGAACGTGCTCGGGAACAACTACTGCAACTACTGCTCTCAACACCACTGTCTCATCCATAAACACAACAACGGGTGGTGGCGCGGAACTCACGATGTTTACCGGTTCGGTCCCCGCATCTACCACTACGTATCTAAAATTCACTTTGACACTACCTTCATCGATAGCTGAAACCGTTACAAATGGAACCCTCCCTGGGGGAACAATCCAAGGATTGACAGCAAGCATTAACTGGAAGATTCGCACAACTCAACGTAATGCTTCGGTAACTAACGGCTAATCAATCGAGCAATAATGTCTAGAGGAACTAAAAGGGGGGCAGCAGTTGTAGTCGTAATACTCAACTGCTGTGGCCTCGCTTTAGCAAATGCCGCAAATATTGGAACTGCCACAAATGTCACTCCTCAATCTATTGTTTCTGGATCATGGAAAGGAGTGCCTTCTTTGACGAGCATTAGCCCCGTATTGAAAAGTACATCTGGTACCAATTTCAATATAACGAATACGGGAACACTTGCACTTAAGTCATTAACTGTGAAGCAGGTGACAACTGGTGGAGTTGCCGCAAACACCGTGACAATTGATTATTGCAGAAGCAATACAACCTCAGCTTCTGTTGCTTGGTCAGGAAACGCCTGCCCAGCTGGAAGCACCAAAGTAAATTTGAACACCGCGACAGGAAGTAATTCGCCTGCTGGTTCCTCATTGGCAACGAGTTTCACTGTTAACCTCGCTGCCAACGGTGTCATTCAAGCTCGCTGCCAATACTCGGGGGCCACCAACACAATCACGGATACTATTTCAGTGATAGTGGCGGCAACGGATGTCAGGACTTCGACTATCACAAACGCCTGACCTGTTAGATTCTGCGCATGAACTCATTTCGCGCAATCAATCCTCAATCAGGTGAAGAATTCGGACCAGAGATTCAAAACCTGACCCAAGCCCAGGTTTCAGCAATCATCGAGGCTAGTAACGCGCCACTTCTATCCCCTGCCGATCGCTCAGCGCTACTTTCCAATATCGCCTCTGCAATCGATGCTGACCGTTCCACAATTGTTCCCCTTGCGATGCAAGAGTCGGGTCTTCCAGAGGCGCGCATCAATGGCGAACTCACTAGAACTGTTTTTCAAATCAGTACTTTTGCGCAGCTTCTGGCAACTGGTTCACACATCGATGCAAAAATTGATCACGCAGATGCAAACTATGGAATGGGGCCTCGCCCAGATCTTCGTAAGATGAATCAACCTCTTGGAACCGTTGCAATCTTTGCAGCTTCCAACTTTCCTCTTGCATTTTCGACTGCTGGAGGAGATTCCGCTAGCGCGCTAGCCGCAGGTTGTTCTGTAGTACTGAAAGCTCATCCATCTCACCCAAATACATCCCGTGCTGTTTTCGAAGCAATTCAAAAGGGAATAGCAGCTTCCGGGCAACCAAAAGAAATCTTTTCACTTGTTGAAGGAAATGATCCACAAATAACTCATTGGTTAGCCACGCATCCAAAGATTTCTGCAATTGGATTCACTGGTTCAGGCGCCGTTGGCAAACTTCTTATGGACCTTGCAGCAAAGCGCGAAGTTCCGATTCCAGTCTTTGCTGAAATGGGAGCAATCAATCCCGTCTTTGTGACATCTTTAGCAATCGCTGAACGAAACGAAGCGCTCGTTAAAGGTGCTGTTGATTCTGCCCTTATGGGTTCTGGGCAGTTCTGCACCAAGCCTGGATTATTTGTCATTCCAAAATCTCATGCGGATATTTTTGTAGCGGAAGTTGAAAAGTATCTTTCAACTCTTTCTGTTGGCCCGCTTCTTAATAAAGGAATTGCAGATCGTTATTCCACTTCAATTTCTAGCCTTGCCTCTTTGGGTTCAGTAAAAGCGATTATGGGGAATCCTGGAGTTGCTGGAATTTCAGCGACACCTACCTTCTTTATTGCAGATTGGGCGACCGTTGAATCTAACGCAGAGCTTTTGGAAGAACATTTCGGACCTACAACGGTTATTGCTATTGCAGAAGAAACGCAATACGAAGGTGTAGCAACAGCACTAGAGGGCCAATTAACTGCCACTATTCAGGGCACTGATAAAGACTCTGTGGAAGGGCTTTTGGCCGTATTGGCCGAAAAGGCTGGCAGAGTAATTTGGAATGCTTTCCCTACGGGTGTTTCAGTCACAGCCGCAATGCAACATGGTGGTCAATGGCCTTCATCTTCTTCACACACAACTTCTGTTGGAACCGACGCTCTGTATCGTTTTATGCGTCCTGTTTCATATCAAGGCATGCCACAGTCGTTGCTTCCAGATGCACTTAAGGATTCAAATCCACTCGGTTTGGAGCGGTTGGTAAACGGAGTTCGAACTAAACAATAAATCCATTTGGAAATGGATCTGATGGATCTAGCAACCATGTTGCTTCGCCCATAACCCATGCTCGTCCAGTAATCATTGGAATGATCGCATCAAAATCTCCAACTTTGGTGCGCTCCTTGAATCGACCTTCGAAGTGAGAGCCAATCCACGATTCGTTGATTAAAACATCGCCCTCTTTAAACTCGCCTCGCGCAACCATCTGTGCAAGACGTGCGCTAGTTCCTGTTCCGCACGGCGAACGATCAAACCATCCAGGGTGGATAGCCATCGCATTCTTCCAGTGAAGAGAATCGCCTCCACGAGAAATGAAATCAATGTGATGACAAATAGCGATCTCTGGATTTTCCGGATGAACGGGGCGATTTTGTTCGTTGATTGCATCAGAAATCTGAAGCCCTAGATCAAGCAGCTTCTGTCCATTCTCACGTTTGAATTCAATTCCTACTCTCTCGATGGGAACAATCGCATAAAAATTTCCACCATAAGCCATGTCGTATTTCAGCTCGCCAAGTCCCGGCACATTTACTACTTGATCCAAAGCGTATGAAAATGATGGAACATTTATGATGGTGACATTCTCAGCTTTGCCGTCTTTAACTTTAACATCGACTACGACTAACCCTGCAGGGGTATCTAAGCGAATGGTCGTAATAGGTTCGACAACTTCAACCATCTGCTTCTCAACGAGTGCTGTTGCAACACCAATTGTTCCGTGTCCGCACATAGGCAAACACCCTGAAACTTCAATATAAACAACTCCCCAATCAGCATCTGGACGAGTTGGCTTTTGAAGAATTGCACCGCTCATGGCGCTATGCCCGCGAGGCTCAAACATCAGCCATTCACGCAGATAATCCAAATTCTTCATGAAATAGAGACGTTTTTCGAACATCGTCTTGCCTGGAATGTCACCAACACCAGAAGTAACCACGCGAGTCGGCATCCCCTCCGTGTGGGTTTCTACTGTGGTGACAGTCCTCAAGCTATCAATCATTTGCCGAAGTATTCCTTAACGGCAGCTACTTCGCGCTTGATCTTCTCTTGATCTGCAGCAGGAAGCGCCAATCGAGGTAGACGTGTAGGTCCGCCGTAACGTCCTAGTAAGTCCATCGCTAATTTAATAGCTTGGATGAATTCCTTTTGAGAATCCCAATGGAAGAGATCATGAAGGGCTGCGTACATTGGAGCCGCAGTCTTGTAGTCACCAGCAATTGCGGCGTTATACAACGCAGCTGATTCTGCTGGGAGTGCATTTGGGAAACCTGCAATCCAGCCACTGATTCCGGCAGTTGATAGTTCTAGTAGAACATCATCTGCTCCGACAATTACATCGATGCGTGGTGCTGCTTTTTTGATTTGCCAGATACGACGCACATCGCCAGAAAATTCCTTGATTGCAACAACGCCTGGAACTTCATCAGCGATTCGTCCTACAAGAGCAGGAGTTAAATCAACTTTCGTATCAAAAGGATTGTTGTAAGCAATGATTGGGATTCCAACTTTTGCAACTTCTTTGTAATGTGCCACAACTTCATCATTGTTTGCACGGTAGGCATTTGGTGGAAGCAACATCACTGCTGCTGCGCCATTCTCAGCTGCTTGCTCGGTCCAACGGACAGATTCTCCAGCACCGTATGCGCCAACTCCTGGAACAACGTGAAATCCTTTTGGTGCAGCTTCTACTGCAACCTCAACCATGCGAGCGCGTTCTTCGGCTGCGAGTACTTGGTATTCGCCAAGAGAACCGTTAGGAATTACTCCATGAGTTCCATTAGCTGCAAGCCATTGAACATGCTCTGCATACTTATCGAAATCGATTGATAGATCGCTCTTAAAAGGTGTCGCTGTGGCAGTAAGGATGCCATTCCAAGGATTTGTCATTCCCAAACAATAACTAGAACTCCTTGCCTATTCCATCTCCTAGTTCACCTAATGAGATGGGGCCAGCTAGTGGGCGTTGCGAATAATTGATTCGCTCAGAATCTGTAACTTCTAAGGAGAGGTGACAGGCGACTATTTCCCCTACGTTTCGGGCGCACATTCGCCCCTGACAGAGCCCCATTCCAGCACGGGTAAAGAGTTTGGCGGTACGAGCATCCTCTGCCCCTAAATCTTCTACGGCTGAAATCACATCGTCAAGAGATACCTCTTCGCATCGACAGAGGATTGTCTCTGGCTTAACCAGAGATTGCCATGCATCAGAAACTGGATAAACACGTTGGAGACCTCGCGCAAAAACTTGTGCCCGAAAACGTGCGAATTTTCCTTTTCCTGAAGCAGCAATTCGACCTTCGATGATTGATAACGATGAGCCACCTATTCCAGTTGATTCACCTGCAGCAAAGAGGCCTTCAACGCTTGTCTCTTGATGTGTATCGACATCAACGACCGTTGTTCCATCTTTAGCTACTTTTAATTTTGCACCAAAAATTCCGGCAAGTGAAAGATCTGGAACAAATCCCCAGCCAACCGCAACAGCATCGCACGCGATGCGATTCCCATCCACTGTAACAAATCCTGCTTCAGCCGACTCCACTCTCTTTCCATATTCAAGTTTTACTTGTGCGCGACGCAGCTTCCCAAAATAATAAATGGCTTCGCCAATTTTTGCAGGATTAAGAAGCAATCCGTGAAGATTCAAAATCCATCTCCAGGGTTTGTTTGCTTCAAACAACCCAACAACTTTCGCTCCGGCATCAATGAGTCCGGCCGCGACAGGCAACAGAAATGGTCCAGTGCCAGCGATGACAACTCGGTTTCCTACAACGACACCGTGAGATTTCAACATTGATTGTGCGCCACCGGGAGTCATTACTCCAGGATTCGTCCATCCAAGGAAAGGAAGTGCGCGATCGTACGCACCTGTTGCGAGAATTACTTTCTCCGCAAGGACAACTTCTTCAACCCCATTACGAATTACGAAGAGGTGAAAAGTCTTATCTCGCTTCTCTCCTTGCCACACATGCGCGTTGGAGTACCAAGTAATAAGTGAGTTTTCTAGGACTTCGTTAAAAAGCTCTTGCGCCTTCTGGAAGTTATAGTGATATTTGTTCTCATCATTCCAAGCACGTGGCAGATGTCGCCAGTACTGCCCGCCAAGACGTGAAGATGAGTCGATAAGGATTACTGATTCTCCGTGCTTTGCCGCGGTTACAGCCGCAGAAAGTCCGGCAGGACCAGCACCAATCACTGCAATCATGATGTAACCGCCATTCCATTAACAGCTTCGATCAGGCAGGAACGTTGGTTTGCAACGCCATTAACCGTGACGACGCAATCCCAACAAACTCCAATTCCACAGAAAATCGAACGAGGTTCGCCTTCAAATCGGGTTTTCCTAAATTCGCGAACGTCATTGTCCAAGAGAGCCGCCGCTATTGTCTGGCCTGTTATTGCTTGAATTGCTGCGCCGTTAAAAGTAAAAGAAATGTCCGGTTGTGGTCTACTCATGCGACACCTTCTTGAAATCGACTTGGCGAAAATGGAGCTGGATCCATGAAAGGAGTGGCGCCGATTATCTGATCGGCAATCAAACGTGCGCTACCTGGCGCAAGGCCAATTCCAGCACCTTCATGCCCTGCCGAATGCCACAGCCCAGAAACAATGGAATCCTCGCCGATGACGGGAAGGTGATCGGGGGCATAAGGACGGAAGCCGCTATAGGCGCGGAGAAGTTGGACATCACGCAAGATTGGAAAGAGTGACGTTGCCTGTGCGGCGAGCTTTCGTAAAACTTCAACGTTCATGCGCTTATCGAAACCAATTCTCTCGCGACTTGCGCCAATCAAGATTGTTCCGGAACGTGTTCCTTCTACGACAGTTGACGTTTGCAAATCGGCATCTCCGCTTGCAACGTTTGCAACATAATCAGAGTCATACACCTTGTGAAATATCAATTGAGGCATCGGGGCAGTAACCAGAATAAATCCTTTTCGAGGTGCAATTGGTAAATTCGAACCAGCTAGCTTGGCAATTTCACCAGCCCATGTCCCCGTTGCATTTACAACAACAGGTGCCTGGAAGTTTCCTTTTGTTGTTTCTACGCCCGCAATTTTTCCTAACCGAGAATTAATTTTTATTACTGTGGCGCCTGTAATTACTTCTCCACCTCGAGCCCGTACGACACGCAAAGCTTGGGCTGCAGCAAGCATTGGTTGGCATTGAGAATCCTGCGGATAGAGAATTCCTGAGCGAATTTCAGGCGTGAGATGCGGCTCAAGTTCATGAAGTTCCTGATCTCCGACTTCCTTAACTTCAACCCCAGCGCTGTGTTGTCTACCGGCATATTCACGTAAAAGTCGATCATCTCCGCGAGAGACAACAACTCCACCTTTAGCCTCTAATTCAAAGGTATCTCCGACGTCCTCGCGCATTTCAAACCATAAATCTCTTGATTTGAGAGCGAGCGTTAGCTCGGACCCTGGTTCTTTATCTGAAACAAGGATGTTGCCTTCGCCAGCGCCGGTCGTCCCGCTAGCCACTGGACCGCGATCAACAACCAGAACTTTCAACCCTGCATTCGTAAGTGCAAGAGCGCATGACGCTCCAACGATTCCCGCTCCAATAACTATGGCATCGTAATTACTTTGAATCTTCATGGCAGTTCCGAACTTAACTTGCTTGCAAGATTAAGTGAAGTGGAAACGCTTATATGTGATGAATCTCTGTAAGTATTTACGCCATTAAAGATGGATGGACAGGTGGTGGAACAGAGCCAAGCGGCCGTATGCACGTAAGTGATTCCTAGTTCCTTAACGAGTTTCTCGGTTTTGATTGTTGTACTTGAGCGGGCCGCTTGAAACTTCCCAACAGCATTCGTTGGCTTTGGAGTGTCTCCCAAGAATATAACAGGCGCGATTATCTGTGAGAGAAACTTTCTCTCTCCCGTCACCCAAGCGCTGTCGTAATCTCCGCGATTTCGCAGTGGATATTTGTATTCCGTGAAATTTGAGAGGAAAACAAATAAAGGTTTATCGTGATTAATTCGTGTAATGAGTTTAATTTGGAAAATAGCGCATGAATAATCGAATTTGCCGTTTCTGGTCGTCTCCAAAATTGAGGCTGGACACGATGACTTTGTTAAGTTCACTAGCTTAAGTTTTCGATCTCGTGCAATTTTTTCAAGCGCAGGAAACCACTGCGCAGCATGAGAGTCCCCCGCAAGAATAATCTCCTTGCTACTTGTTATATCTCCAAATGCGCAATCTTTCAGCGGCCAAGGCGTCCCGAAATTAAGGTGACAACCATCTGCATATGTAATCGGAAGTGACTTGTCTATATGCGTCGTTGTGGAAGCACTTGCAGCCAAAGCTCCGTAACTTAAGACGCTGCCAGCCAGAATTGCCACGCCCCATTTTTGAAGCGAAAGCGACCACTTCTTATTAAACCTGAAAGGCTTCTCAACGAATTGCGTCAACACAAACGAAAGAATAAGCGAGAAGACGATAATTTCCGCTTTGTTCAAAGATGAGAGTCGGTTATTTCTATCTAAGAAGTACACAACAATGGGCCAGTGAACTAAATAAAGTGAAAATGAATAGTCCCCGAGAGACGGAAGAAGCGTTGCAGGTTTTACTTCTACTCGCGCTGCTAGAACTACCATTGCACCAAAGACGGCAATAACGGTCGTGACTCCTGGCGTTGCATCCGAAACGGTCACCCAGGTCACAGAGAAAAGAAGGGTCAACCATCCCAAAAGGGCGGTTATTTTCTGAGCTTTCGGCGCGAGTGCAAATTTTGGATACATGGCCAGTAATATTCCGGCGAAAAATTCCCAAAATCTTGAAAATGGAAGATAGAAAGAATTGACGGGACTGACTTGGGTATACCAAATACCAAATACTCCAGATAAAAGAAGAGTTGGGATGACCAACTTTCTCTTTGCTTTATAAATGAGCAAAAAGAGTATTGGCCAGAGAAGATAAAACTGCTCCTCAACTCCAAGTGACCAGTAGTGGAGAAAAGGTGAAGGATCAAGCGATTGATTTAAGTAATCATTTCCCACACGTGCAAAATTCAGATTTGCAGAGAAGAGCGAAGAAGACAGTGCTTCGATCGAGAATCGACTCCGGGAAATAGCTGGCAGAAACCAATTGGCAAAAATTGACGTTAGTAATGTGACGGTCAAGCTCGCAGGGAGAATTCGCTTTGCACGTCTTACATAGAACTCTTTGATTTGCTTCCCGAAGCTACCTTCACCCTCCATTAATTTGGAGGTGATAACGAAACCAGAGATTACAAAGAAAATATCTACACCGAGGAATCCACCTCTAAGCCAACCAAATTGAGCGTGATATAGAAGAACAACGAGAATTGAAAAACCCCGAAGGGCCTGAATATCTTTTCTCACCAGAGAAGTAAAGCAGTTTTCGATCGCAAAATTAGCCGGCGATGAAGTCCATTGCTTGTGCAGCGCTCCAACCGTTCGGGAAATCCTTAATAAGTTCTTTGCAGCCATCGACATCAGATCCGAGCGTAACAATTGGTGCTTCGTCGTAGCCATCGCGGCGATGTTGGCCTAACCCGATATTTGAAAATAGCCCATTACAAAGACACTTTCGGCCTTCAGTCTCTTCCATTGTTCCGTCTTTTTTCAAATACGGTTTCTCTGGTTCGCTTGGACAACGGAAATCAACTCGACCACTCTTAAGCATGATTGGTTCGCGAAGGTAGCCCATATCGCAAAGCTTTGGACGTGCAGCAAATACTTCAGGCAAAGCTGTTGTTCCAGGAAGACTCACAATTTTGATAGGAAAACCAGTAGGAGAAGCTTTCATGTCTGTGTGAATTTCAAAAGTACCGTCTACAAGAGTTCCGAGGATCTGGTTTCGGATTTGATCAGTGAATCCAGATTCCTTCGAGAGCGCAAACATGGTTCCGACTTGGACGCCAACGGCCCCGAGTGCCAAAGCATCTTTAAGTTTTCCACGTGCTCCGAACCCACCGGCTAACCAGAATGGGTATCCATACTTAACCATCTTTTCTAGATTAGCTAAATCTCTAGGTCCATAAACAGGTTCGTTCTCTTCATCAAATTCAATTTTTCCACGAGGTGGCGCATTGTGTCCTCCTGCGGAAGGTCCTTCAATAATAAAACCATCAGGTCGACTGGATTCATCTCGTGCCAGATACGCAGCGAGAACATCGTTGATAATAATTGCCAAAAACATTGGTCGTACAAAATTAATTTTCGACATATCAACAAAATCCGCTGGATCGATAGTGATTCGTTGGGATTCTCCGTTGATAATGTCAATGGTTATATAACTAGATTTCTTTTGAGAAATCTCCGTGATGAATCTCGGAATTTCTCTTGGAATTCCAGCACCCATTATTACGAAATCTACATTTGCCAGCATCGCTCCAAGGATTCCGGCGGCTGTACCCATTTGAATCTTTTCAAGAAAATTGATTCCGACAGATCCGTCATGACCTTCTTTTGCAAGCCACACTTCAACGAACGCTCCAAGAATCAGTAGATCATTTGAATGTCGGGAAGCGTTGATAAGAAGCTTTGGAGCATTTGAGTAGGAAGCATCTGCAGCTTTCCCACCTTCAATAAAATATTTTTCAATAATGTGTTGAGCTGTTTCTTGGTTGGGAAATGCAGCCAGAGCGCGGCGGACATCACCATTCTTGTCGCCACTTTCTAATCGACGAATCAGAACGGCATCAATCGCGGTTCCTGAAACGACGCCCATGCCCCCATGCTTGGAAACAGCTTTAGCCAGCTCCCAGTTTGAAACTGCAACGCCCATGCCGCCTTGAATTAACTGAGGCAAAGGCTTTGTCATGGGCGTAATTCTGACCCACAAAGAGCCTACCCACGAGTACTAGCACTCATAAGTGAGATGAAACTCAGGTGGCTACGACCGTTCGGGCACCATATCTATGGCGCCGCAGGGACATTCGTTGGCGCAGATGCCACAGCCCTTGCAGTAGTCCAGGTTTATCTCGTATTTGCCATTCTCAAGCTTGATTACAGCATTATCGGGACATACTCCAAAACAGTTATCGCAACCAAAGCAATTGCCACATGAAAGGCATCGCCTTGCCTCAAATAGTGCAGTCGCTTCATCAAGTCCTTGCACAACTTCCGCAAAAGTTTCAGCACGTCTTGCAGCATCTAATTTGCTTCGAACTTTCTTTGGAGCATCCGAGTAGTACCACGTATTGAGGCGATCAAAACTTGCAAGCTCCGGACGTGGCGCATGCACAAAAGTTTGGCCATCAAGCCAAGAATTAATTGCCCGAGCCGCATGCTTACCGTGACCGATTGCATTGGTTGCAGTTCGCTCTCCGGGAACTGCGTCTCCACCTGCAAATATTCCGTCTCGCCCAGTCATAAGAAATTCGTTAACTTCAATCACGCCGTCATTTATCGTGATGCCGTCAATTCCTTCGACAATGCTTAGATCAACATCTTGACCGAGTGCCAAAATCACTGAGTCTGCTTGCAGAGATTCAAAGACGCCGGTTGGCTGTGGTTTTCCGTCGCCGTCAAGTTCCATTTTTTCAATGGTCACTTCGCCAGAATTTACCCAAGCAATTGTAGATAACCAACGCATGATGATTCCCTCATCAAGTGCTTCTTTTAATTCACTTTCATGGGCTGGCATTTTCTCTTTTGTTCGGCGATAGACCACGATTGCCTCATACGCTCCAAGACGTTTTGCAGTTCTTGCAGCATCCAGCGCGGTATTTCCGCCACCGTACACAACAACTCTGCGCCCTAATAGCGGTGGTTCACCTTCGGCCGTCATATGCAGAACTGAAACTGCATCGAGAATTCTCACGGTGTCCCCCGCCGGAATATATGCACGCTTTCCAAGGTGTGCGCCTATCGCAAGAAATACAGCGTCGAATCCCTCCTTCATGGCACTTTCTGGATTTTCTACTTTGGTATTACATTCGATACGTATTCCAATATTTACTAAGCGAGAAATTTCAGCGTCGAGCACTTCCCGTGGAAGTCGGTATGCGGGAATTCCATATCTCATCATTCCGCCAGGTTCGGCAGCGCTCTCGCGAATCACCACCTCATGGCCCTTCATAGCCATGTGATACGCAGCTGATAGGCCCGATGGCCCTGAACCAACGACCAAAATTCGACGGCCGCTCTTTTCGATTGGAGCAACAAATTGCCAACCTTTATCAATGGCTTGATCCCCAAGGAAACGTTCTACAGAATTAATTCCTACGGCTTCGTCCACATCGGCTCGGTTGCAAGCAGTCTGGCAAGGGTGATAACAAATGCGGCCCATGATTGCTGGGAAAGGGTTGTCGCGTACAAGATTTCTCCACGATTGCTCGTAATTTCCTGATTCACCTTCGTAAAGCCAACCCTGAACATCTTCGCCTGCTGGACAAGCGTTATTACAAGGAGGCATCCGATTTACATAGACCGGCCTATCGGTACGCCATGAACCCGTGTGATTGGCGAGTGAAGATCCAATATTTAACGTGATTGCAAATGGTTTACTCATTGACGCTCTCCTAGTAATTCATACTCCGCAATATTTCTATCGGCAATAGCTTGTATTGCCTTAACAATCTCGGGATTTCCTTTTGGACCAAATAAATGAGCAAAGCGCTTTTGAATCTGGAGATATTCATCAACAGGAACTTGCTTACGAATTTTCTTAGTTTCTGTAATAACGCCATTCTCTGCTTCGTATATTGGAAAGAGACCAGACTCCGTTGCCAATCGAGCCAATTTAATTGTCTCTTCACTTTTCGTTCCCCATCCAAGAGGGCAAGGAACCAAGACGTGCAGATATCGGGCACCATGCATACTCATCGCTTTTGTAACTTTTTCTTCTAAGTCGTGTAAATCTGAAACAGAAGCTGTTGCAACATATGGAATGCCATGCGCCATCGCAATCTTTGGAAGGTTCTTTCCTTGCGTGAATGATGCACCGGGATTTTCACCAACAGCATGGGTCGTATTAGTTCTTGCTGCTGGAGGTGTCGCGCCCGAGCGCTGAACACCTGTATTCATGTAAGCCTCGTTGTCATAGCAAACGTAGAGAACATCGTCGTTTCGTTCAAACATTCCAGAGAGCGGACCGAATCCAATATCGACTGTTCCACCATCTCCGCCTTGAGCAACCACTCGGATATCGGATCGACCTTGAGCCTTGAGTGCAAAAGCCACGCCCGTTGCCACCGGAGCAGCGTTGCCAAAGAGAGAATGCATCCACGGCAAGCGCCACGAAGTCTCTGGGTACGGTGTTGAGAAAACTTCAAGACAACCAGTGGCATTAACGGCAATAACCTTGCCATCTGTTGCTGCCATCGCAGCATCCATCACATACCTAGCACCCAGTGCTTCTCCGCATCCCTGACAAGCGCGGTGACCAGAGGTTAGAGAATTGGTGCGATCTGATCGAGACTGAACCGAAAGTTGTTCATCGCCAAGCAAACGATTTCCAACTGCAAATGATCCAACCTGATAGAACTTAAGTGGAGTACTCATCGTGTCCCCAAATCTTTCAAGAGATTTTCCGCCATAGGTCCAGATCGTCTAGTCAAAAGATTGCGTTCAAGTTCACGCTCAACTAGCTCTACATCTAAATCCATGAACGAAAAATCAGGCAGCGTTCCGTAGAGAGCCCTATCAACTAATTCACTAATGGATTTCAAAGTAATTGGTCGTCCGCCAAGACCTGCGACCACGGTGTTGATTTTGATATCAATTCCACTTAGGGCCGTACGTATATTTGATGAAACGATTCCACCTATTCCTGGAGCGAAGGCTCTTTCTACGACAACAATCTTCTGCGCATGCTTTAGAGATTTGCGAACCTCGTCTAAAGGAAAGGGCCTGAAGGAAGTAATGCCCATCGCCCCTACTTTGACTCCATTTTTCCGATGGTTATCGACTGCATCCTTTATAGTTCCAAGGACAGAACCGAGAGCGACAAGAACAACTTCGGCATCCTCGAGATGATATTTCGTCACAAGACCTTTGTAATTATCTGGGCCTGCAGCTGGTCTCCCAAAAACTTCTTCAAATTCCGATGAAAGCTCAGGAATAATTTCAAGCGCCTTTAATTGTTTAAAGTGGCCCAGATATTTAACTTCAGTAAATGCTTCAGGTCCGACCATTGCGCCAATTGAGACAGGATCTACTGGATCTAGAACTTGCCTAGGAGTGAACTTTGGTAAGTATTTAGTTACCAATTCTTTTTCAGCAACATCAATTTCTTCCATCGCATGAGTCAAAATGAAGCCATCCATACAGACCATAACGGGAAGTGAGAGCTCCTCCGCTAACCGGAATGCAAGAATATGTAAATCAGCTGCAGATTGGTTGTCCTGTGCGTAAAGTTGAATCCAACCAGAATCTCGTTGACTCATAGAATCACTTTGATCATTCCAAATATTTATTGGTGAGCCAATTGCTCGATTGGCAACAGTCATTACGATTGGCAATCCGAGACCAGAAGCGTTGTAGACCGGCTCCACCATGAACAAGAGCCCTTGGCTGGCAGTGGCCGTGTACGTACGTGCCCCCGTAGCTGATGCTCCTATAGCAACCGACATTGCGGAAAATTCAGACTCCACGTTTACAAATTGGCAATTGCCAATTTTCCCCAAGCGAGTTAACTCATCGAGTGCTTCCACAATATGCGTCTGCGGAGAGATTGGGTATGCACAAACTACATCTGGCATACACGCAGCAATAGTTTCAGCTACCGCTTTAGAACCTTCAATTTGTTGCAACATGGCTTACCTCTTTAAGTTCTTCCATCACGAATTCATACGCCTCTATTGCAGCCGCAACATTTCCTGCGGCAATTTTTGCCGGGAACCGTTCTTCGATGGCTGCAACAACACTTTCAAGAGTTACTTTCTGAGTTGCTGCAGCAAAACCTCCAAGGAGGGCAGCGTTTGGCATAGGCCGGCCAACATGTTTCATTGCAATATCTGATGCCGGAACAATTAGGTTTCTTTCTTTAGGGCGATTCGCAACGAATTCTTCTATCCCTAAATCCGCAAATGACTTCGTCGTGTTAATCAACATATACCCATCACTTTTTGCACCGGCAAAAACATCGATGGAATGAAGAAGGGTTGGGTCCTGAATTAATATTGCATCTGGTTCCAATACCGGTTCTCGAAGTCGAATTGGATCAACGCTTATCCGGCAAAATGAAACAACCGGGGCGCCGGTTCGTTCAGAGCCAAAGCTTGGAAATGCTTGGGCATGTTGTTTATCTTGAAATGCGGCAACACTCAATAACTCGGCGGCGGTGACTACACCCTGCCCACCTCGTCCGTGGATTCGGATTTGAAACACAGTTCATAGTATTACTGCTAGATAAAGCCAAAAGTTGAAAGTTAGCTAAACAAGGAGTGCTACTGCGCACATTGAAGGTTTATAAGTGGTAGCCCTCGTGATGCTTGCTTATTAGAATGTATACATGTTTACCAAATCAAAATATCTTGCAGTAGTTCCATCAAATGCAAACAAATACACGAGGGGCGTCGTAGGAGTCTGCGCTGGCAGTGAAAAATTTCCCGGAGCCGCAGTCCTTTGTGTTGGTGGTGCCCGTCGTGGTGGAGCGGGATATGTTAAATTTTTTGCGGGATCTAAATCTCTTTCAAAATTGGTCACAAATAACTTTCCTGATGTTGTGACAATCGATGATTTTCATGACCAAAAAATTGATGCGATTGTTGTGGGTCCTGGAAATCCAAAGCCAATTGATATTCCAACTGAAATTCCTTTGGTTCTAGATAGCTCCTCTATTGCTTTTGTTGACGTAAAGAGAAACCCAATAACAGTATTGACTCCACATGAGGGAGAGTTGAAGTATCTGGGATACACCTTGAAGAGTCGGAATGAGACTGCTCAAAGGATTGCGAATGAGCTTGGAGCAATATTAGTTCTCAAAGGCGAGGCATCAATTGTGGCTGCCCCGAACCTTTCTCCCTTGATTGATGAATTAGGTGGGGTCGAGCTTTCCACGGCCGGATCCGGAGATCTCTTAGCAGGATTGATTGGATCGATGCTGGCGAGTTGGAAACCGAAGAGCATCGCAGAGGCACAGAAAGTTGTCTTTAAGGCGGTGCAAATGCATTCAGCAGCAGGAAAGTTAGCAAGAAAGCGAAATAATCCAGTGGTAGCCACCGATATTTTGGAGGCACTTGGGCAGGTAAGCCTTTAGACTCGTCACATGAGCACACACATTGAAACTAATATCGCCGTATCTTTTGAAAATAGAAATCGTCAAACGGTTTTCTTTCGCTGGATCATCGTTGCACCAGTAGTTGTTTTTGTTTCTCTCTTTGCGCAATTAGCACATTGGGGTTTTAGTTCTGTTCTCTTGACAGCGCCAGTGGCTGTAGCTCTTCTCTTCCGTGGCGTTTATCCAAGTTATGCGCTTTCTTTTAATCATGCATTGATGGAGCTATCTACACGTGTTGCTGCCTACGCTTTGTTACTCACTGATGAATTTCCATCAATTGAACGCAATCCTAATATTTCTGTGATTTTTCCAGACGTAGAAGGTGGCAAGAAACTAAGTCGTGGATTGCCTTTGATTAAATGGTTCTTTGCAATTCCACTTTATATTGTTGGAGCAATTTATCTCTTGCTCTCAGCCGTCCTCACAATCTTTGCATGGATCTCAACTGCCGTCAGCGGAACATATCCAGAGTGGGCAGCAAATACGGTTTTAGGCACACTCAAGTATTGGAATCGCGTACTCGGTTATTCAGTCGCTCTTGTTAGCGACGAGTACCCACCTTTTACTTTATAGGGAATCTTTTTTAACGGGGAAAGTCAGAATTGCTTGAGTTTCCCCATCGATTCGAACCAGTTCAATATTTCCTTTTAGCTCATTCTCTGTAAGTGTTCGGACAATTTGAAGTCCAAGATTTGCTGAACCTTTGTAATTGAATCCCTCGGGTAGACCTACTCCGTTATCAATTACTTTTACGACTACGTTTGAGTCTGCTACAGATACTTCTACGCGTAAGAGATCTCCAGTAGTTGCTAGACCGTGCTCGAGAGAGTTATGAATTAATTCAGTAATAACCAATGCAAGCGGAGTCGCCTGCTGGGCACCAAATATTCCAAAATTTCCCGTTTTCATATGTTGAACGGGACGCTCGCTCAGTTCGATTGCATTACGAATAATCCGATCATAGACCTCGTCAAAAAGTACAGTTTCGGCTGAACTCGTTGAGAGGGTTTCATGGACAATCGCAATGGATGCCACGCGCCTCACTGCTTCAGCAAGTGCTTGTGACGCTTCTGGATCTTCAACTCGTCTAGATTGCAATCGTAGAAGCGCTGAAACTGTCTGTAAATTATTTTTTACACGGTGGTGAATTTCGCGAATGGTCGCATCCTTAGTGAGTAGTGCTCGATCTCTCCTGCGAAGTTCAGTGACGTCACGCACCAAAACAATGGCGCCAATTCGATCTCCTGCTTCCACCAACGGAATGATGAGTAAATCAAGAATTGCTCGTCCATTATCCAAATCTGTTCGACGCAAATTCTTTCCGCTGAATATCGCAGACCAGGTTTCGTCGGTAGCTTCCCCAGTGCTTGAGGCAATTGATTCCAGCACCGTTCCAAAAACTTGATCCTCGAGTTCTACATCCCAACCTGCACGACTCAATGCGGAGCGCGCATTAGGGCTTGCATACACAACCGAAGCATTTGAATCTATGCGGATAAGACCATCGCCTACTCGCGGTGCTGATTCTGCACGGTAAATACTATTTTGAATCGGGAATGTGCCTTCGGAAATCATCCGATAAATTTTGTGCGCTACTTCTCGATAATTTATCTCAAGCCTAGAAGCAGAACGCATTTGTACTGCATCTCTGTGACGAGATATGACAGCGATAATGTGCCCTTCGTAAAGCACGGGAACTGTCTCTTCTTTAATGAGAAGCTCTCCAACCTGTTCAGGTTCTGAGTCTCTAACTATGTCCCCTTGTGAAAGCGCTTGATCAAGTCGAGGGTTATCTCCCCAATTAAGCTCATCCCCGATTACGTCATGCGCGAAAACTGTTGGTGCGGTTGTTGGCCGTATATGAGCCGTCGCAATGAAACCTTCTGGCCAACTTTGGTAGTCCTTGCGTTTAGGAACCCAGAGAATTAAATCTGCAAAAGAGAGGTCGGATAAAAGTTGCCATTCAGCGATGAGTTCGGAAAGTCTTTCTTTGTCGGCTTCCGTAAGCGCAGTTTGCGCGTAAGCGGCGTCGAGACGAGGTGATGACATGTGCTTTACCTTTCTCGCTCAAACTTTCCGCAGGCTTTAATGTCACATAAGTGAGGTGGCGATAGTACCAATCTCCTTCTTTTTGTTCGACGTCAGAAAGTTCTCTAAAAATCCAGAACCTTCCAAACGTAATTGCGAGCGTAATTGCGCACGGGGAAGAATGAAGTTTCTCTCTTGGCTCACTAATTGAGTAAACGCTGCCTCTGCTTTTCGACTTTCCTTAGTCTGCCCATCGCTGATACAGATGTACGTGACGGGAACTTTCTTTGTTAATTGTGAAATCTCTCTTTGGAACTGATTGAGCTGCAGCAGACTTTGTTTCAGAGATTTAGCAACATAAACCAGATGGGTCGACTCTTCCAATATCGAATTGAGCAATATGGCCAGCCAGCGTCGATCTTCTACGACTTCGTGAAGGGGTGGCAAAACCCCTACATCTGCGATCACAATCTCTTTTTTATCAAAGATAGGAACTGATTTTGGTTTTTCTGAAGGGTCTAGCGTTACGACACTATAGGAATCCGCCTCAACATATTCTTGAAAACGTGCCGATCTGAAGTCGGCATCCAGCAGTGTGACTTTCCGCTGTTGGCTGAGGTGCTCCGCAATAGCTGCAGCGACCGACGTCTTTCCAGGTGCCCCAGCACTTCCTGTAACTAATATCAGTTTTCTTGGACTCTCTACTATTTCCGGGGATATTCTGGATGCGGCAACAGCTTTTATATCTGTTTGCACTAAAGGTAGTCTCAATTGGCCACGGATTCTCTGCATTATTTCATGAGCGGATTTTGGTACTTCGTCGAGGGCTACAAAACTCATCGTCGTACTTGCAATCTTCATTATCGAATCAGAGGTAAACCCAGGAGTGTCTGATGTAAATACAACAATCGTGCGCAATTCCGTTGATCTCTCATTCAAAAATTCGAGAAGCGATATCCAGTCAAAGGCTCGAAATATGATGCTCCAACCCTGTGAATACAAAAGCTGTGATACATAGTCTTCTAGATCTGTGTCAGCAATTGCTGTCACCACGTGTATCTGCGGAATTTCAGAGCGCATTTCGGACCACCACTATTCTTCCGGCTTGCACTGCATCTGTTATTTGAAGGATATTCGCTGGGTTAACATTGAAGAGGACATCGATAGATCCACCCATATTTTGGGTTCGTGTATCAATTGCACCAACCTGAATTTTTGATACAACTAGCGACGATTTTGCTTGAGCATCTTTAATGGGAATTGAATACAGATCAACAATATCGCCCACTCTTATCGTGCTTGGCAGATCATTCTTGGCTATTCCAATAGGGATCTCTTTTTGACTTACGCCGAGGCCGTTCTTGCTTACTCCGCTAACCGGTATAAGTTCTCCTTGCGTAATTGCCTTCGTAAGAAAGTTGCCAACGAGACGTGCCTCGTTTGAAAAATACTTAGGAGCTTGGCTTCCTAAAGATACTTTCACAATCTCAAGATCACCTACCTTAATTTTTTGCCCGGCAATAAGAGAGTTTTTTGCTCCCCACATTGAAACTGACTTATCTGCTTGACTCACCAGCCCAGCGGCGGCCGTTAGGGAGATGAGGATGATTCCTACGGCAAGAATTCGTCTTGAATACCGTTGAATTAAATTTGTGAGTTCATTCATAGGAGATGATTAACGTAGATTTTGAATCGAGGAGGCTCTCTCTCCACATCTAACATAGAAAATAGACTCAGCGTCAATACCCCAGAAATCTCATCCTTTTGGTTGATGAGTTTGGCTTCTTTCAAATCCAAGATTGCCGCATGAAGAATGAAACATCCTTAAGTACATCAATCGCACGTCATGTGACTTTTCATGACGGCAGTGAATCGCAACCCCGGTTCCACTCTGACTGGCATGAGCCACTCCTTGATTTATATTCAAGGCCACTCGCTTTTCCACCTATGGTTCCTAAAATTCCAAAACTTTATCTTGTACCTACTCCAGATTTCCTGGAAGGAGAAGAGCTAGATGGCGAAATTGGTCGTCAAGCTTCCCCACTCTCTGATCTGCCGAAATTGGACGACTGGGTCGGTATTTACATCGTAAGCGTTATCGAATCGTGTGGGGGAAAGAGACCGATCCAACAATTATCTAGATGGAGTCATCGACTCGTATATAACGCTTTAATCAAAGATGTGGGCAAATGGGTGCCATTGCCCAAAATTCGGAAAATTTATATTTCGCAACCTCTTGAAGGAATAGCCGAAGTGACCGCAACTTTGAAATTTGATCAAAGAATACGGTCACTCGTTTTACGTTTTGAAGGTGTCGATAAACGCTGGCTATGTACCAAACTTCAACTTCTGTAGAAGTTAAGCGGCACCATGACAGCGTTTGTACTTGCGACCTGAACCGCAAGGACATGGAGCATTTCGAGATGTGCCGCCAGATTCCATTGCAGAGCCATCAACATCCGCGGCCGTGTATCGCAATTGTTGTTCCTGCTTTGGAGGGGTCACAAGTCCTTTGGCCTCTATCGCATCATTTTCAATGCTGACCTCTACGTGGAACAAGAATCCAATCATCTCTTCAGCGATGGAATCCATCATTGCTGCGAATAAGTCATAACCTTCGCGTTGATACTCAACGAGAGGATCTCTTTGAGCCATAGCTCGCAGTCCAATCCCCTCTTGTAGATAGTCCATTTCATACAAATGTTCACGCCATTTGCGATCAAGCACTTGTAGCAAGACTTTACGTTCGAGTTCTCGCATAACTTCCGCTCCAAGGGATTCCTCACGAGCCGCGTAGGCGCCACGTGCATCGTCAATCACGCGATTCAAAATGAAATCATGATCCAAGCCGGCTTTTCCGTGTACTTCTTCGACGAGCTGATCAAATGTAAATGAGATTGGGTACAACGCCTTGAGGGCTGTGTACAAAGTATCGAGATCCCAATCCTCTGCATATCCATCATTCGTAGCACCAGTGACATAGGCACTAAGGGTTTCAACCATAAATTCTTGAACTTGGTCCTTAATGTCGCGACCTTCAAGAACTTCGCGGCGTTCGCTGTAAATAACTTCGCGTTGGCGATTCATAACGTCGTCATATTTCAAGACATTCTTACGCATTTCAAAATTGAGTGATTCAACTTGAGTTTGCGCCGATCTAATTGCATTGGAAACCATCTTGGATTCGATAGGCATATCTTCAGGAAGTCCTGCTGCGCTCAAGAAGCGTTCCACAAGCCCTGAATTAAATCGGCGCATCAAATCATCTTGAAGAGAAAGATAGAAACGAGATTCTCCTGGATCACCTTGACGTCCAGAACGACCGCGAAGCTGGTTATCAATACGGCGAGATTCATGACGTTCAGTACCAAGAACGTAAAGTCCACCGAGGGCAATTACTTCTTCGTGCTGTTTCTTAACAGCCTCTTTTTGTTTTGCAAGTTCAGGTGCCCAGCTTGCTTCGTATTCAGTTGGGTTGTCAACGGGACTGTATCCGCGCTTTTGAATTTCAAAGTCCGCCATAAACTCAGGATTTCCACCAAGCATGATGTCAGTTCCTCGACCAGCCATATTCGTAGAAACAGTCACGGCGCCAAGTGTTCCTGCGCGAGCAATAATCGAAGCTTCGCGTTCATGATGTTTTGCATTCAAAACCTCATGAGGAATTCCGCGACGCTTAAGAAGTGCAGAAAGTTCTTCAGACTTCTCAACCGATACGGTTCCTATAAGAACTGGCTGACCTTTTCTATGACGCTCGGCTATATCGTTTGCTACAGCTTCAAATTTGCCAAGTTCGGTCTTGTAGATGAGATCTGACTCATCAGATCGTTGCGATTCTCTATTTGTAGGAATTGGAATCACGCCAAGCTTGTAAATCTGCATAAATTCAGATGCTTCTGTCATTGCCGTACCGGTCATACCGCCAAGCTTCTTGTAGAGGCGGAAGTAGTTCTGCAATGTAATTGTCGCCAAAGTCTGGTTTTCGTCTTTAATTTCGATACGTTCTTTAGCTTCTAAGGCTTGATGAAGTCCTTCAGAATAGCGGCGACCTGAAAGTACGCGGCCAGTATGTTCGTCAACGATTAAGAGCTCTCCGCTCATAACCACATAATCTTTATCCTTCTTAAACAATTCTTTCGCTCGTACTGAATTGTTGAGGAATCCAATCATTGGCGTATTTACAGATTCGTACAAGTTTTCAATTCCAAGAAGTTCTTCGACCTTTGTGACGCCCTCTTCGTGAATACCAATCGTGCGCTTCTTTTCATCAATTTCATAATGAACATCACGAACTAATTTTTCGGCAATGATCGCAAATTCTTGATACCACTTCGTAGCCTTATCAGCGGGTCCACTAATAATTAAAGGCGTTCTTGCTTCGTCAATCAGAATGGAGTCAACTTCATCGACGATCGCGAAGTTGTGGACTCGTTGCACACAATCTTCCAAGGACCATGCCATGTTGTCGCGAAGATAGTCAAAACCAAATTCGTTGTTTGTGCCATAAGTAATATCAGCTGCGTATTGTTCGCGACGTTCCGAAGGAGACATGTTGGAGAGAATTACGCCAACTTTGAGTCCAAGGAATCGGTGGATACGTCCCATCCATTCGCTATCACGTTCAGCAAGGTAATCATTTGTGGTAACAATGTGAACACCTTTGCCCGTGAGTGCATTGAGATATGCAGGCAGTGTTGAAACAAGAGTCTTACCTTCACCGGTGCGCATTTCTGCGATATTTCCCTTGTGAAGCGCAGCTCCACCCATAAGCTGAACATCGTAATGACGTTGTCCAAGAGTGCGCTTAGCTGCTTCGCGGACAGTCGCAAAAGCTTCGGCCAAGAGGCCATCCAAATCTTCACCATTGGCTAAACGAGCGCGAAAACGTTCCGTCTGCCCTTTGAGTTCTTCATCGCTCAGAGCAGAAATCTTGGGTTCAAAGGTATTGACCTCTGCAGCAATTTTTTCAAGGGCCTTGATGGCACGACCTTCGCCTGCGCGAAGAATCTTGTCTAAAACGGACACAGTTCCTCTTTCTTAATTGAACTCAAAGTTAGGGGCTAATCGTATTGGGTAAGTGGTGGGTGGCTATACAGGCGGAAATTGCCCGTATAGGCGTTAATTCTGCTCCCCTCAGCACTCTTAGAGCCTCGAGAACCGATGCTCCCGTGGTGACAAGGTCATCGATGAGAACAATGGAATTGCCATTTAGATTCCCGGTTAGGAGGGAATATGAACCACGAATGTTTGTAAATCTTTCTCGGTGATTGAGTTTTGTCTGATCCTTCACCCTTCGGTTCACTCGAAGTGCAGCCGTTGCGGTGCTTTTACTCATTTTTGCTACCTCCAGGGCTAGCAAATGAGAGTGGTCATATCCGCGTCGACGTATTGATGCTGAGCTCGAGGGGATTGGGATGAGGATGCTTGGGCAATCAATATGTATTGCAATCGCTTTGGCAAGAATTTTTCTTGCTTGAAGATCATTATTTTCTTTAGCTCGAAGAATTACTTTCATATGCGAAAGTGAATAATAAGCTGAGGAGAACAGAGGGACTCCCTCTATCGAATTGCGAATACTTTTATTCCAAGTTATTACTTCTAGATTATCTTCACGCGGAAATAAAAGTTCCAAAATTTCTCCCATACCCAAAGGGTGCAGGAATTAAATGTCGTCAGTATCCAATTCAAAAAGAGCTGTGGATGGAGCATCTTCTGGATACACATCAATCGGTTCTGA
>CANCGX010000009.1 GCA_947377725.1 Actinomycetota bacterium | reverse complement strand
GCAATTGCACAAGCATCTGTAAATCAAGCCAATAAGACAATTGGCCGAATGGCTCAGAACGCCTACATCATGGGCACTGGTTTTACAGATTTAGAATCTGTTCTTCATGCAACTGGTCCTCAAGATTTGATGGATCGACTCTCAACTCTTGATTCGTTGGGTTCAAATAACTCTGCGGCACTTTCACGCTTCAAGGCTGCATCCGTGGTTGCTCAAGCAGCAAAAGTTGAAGCTGAGCGCACGAAAGCCGCTCAAGCTGCTGCAACTGAAAGAGTTGCCTCTGCAAAGAAAATTGCTGACGAATCGAAAGCAATTCAACAGAAGGAAGTTGATCACTTACGTTCTGTACAAAATCAACTTGCAAAAGAATTGGCAAGCGCAAGAAATATACGTGTAACACTAGAACAGCAGCGCCAGCTTGCACTTCTTGAAGAAGCAAGCGCAGCCAAAGCTGCAGTAACGCCTAATCAATATCGAGTGTGGGGCGGAACATTTAAGGGACGCACAACAATTCGTTCTACCGATGCAATTAGAGCAGCGGCCGTGGCTTACGCATCAAAGCAAGTTTTGGCACACAAGCCATATGTGTGGGGCGCACAAGGACCAAATAGTTTTGACTGTTCGGGATTGGTTTACGCTGCATATAAAGCTGCTGGACTTGGATATCCGAACTGGGGAAGACTCAATGCTGCGCTTTACTTTGTAGCCACTCAGCGCGTGCCATTAACTCAGTTGGTTCCAGGAGATTTACTTTTCTACTCGTACGATGGATCAGTTCAAAACATTCACCACATCACGATTTATGCAGGAAATGGAAAAATGTGGGAAGCAAACTCAACTAAAACAGGCTTAAAGTTTTCCGATATGTACAGTATTAAAGGACTAATGCCTTCTGGAGGCCGGGTTTAACAATTAGGATTGCAGTATGAAGTCGACACTCAGGGCGCGGCAAGCGGTGCGCCCATGGGTAGAAAATTCTTCGGGAACAATTTTGGTGGGGGTTTCTGGAGGTGCAGATTCACTTGCACTTTCCATTGCTCTCTTCCATGAAGCAAAGAATCGATTGGTTATTCCTGTAATTGTTGATCATTCACTACAAGAGAACTCCGCTGCTGTAGTGCAAGCAACTAAATTGATCTTAGAGAATATTGGTTTTGACGAAGTAGAAGTTATCCGCGTTCATGTTGAGATGCATGATGGCCTTGAAGCTTCAGCGCGTCGAGCACGCTATGAAGCTTTTCAAGAAATTTTGGAGAAGCACTCGAGTACCATTTTTTTCTTAGGGCATACCGAAAATGATTTAGCAGAAAGTGTGTTACTTGGTTTAGCTCGCGGTTCAGGCACGAGATCACTTTCAGGAATTGCAGAAGTTAATGGAGTTTATGTTCGACCATTTCTGCAAATTACTAGAGATGTGACGGAAGAAGTGTGTAAAGAAAATAGCCTTGATCCATGGGTTGATCCACATAATTCAGATAATCAATTTGCACGGGTAAGGGTCCGAAAGAATATTTTGCCAATTTTGGAACGCGATCTTGGTCCAGGAATTACTCAAGCACTTGCACGTTCATCTCGAATTCTTCGTGAGGATGCAGATGCGTTAGATGAGTTAGCCCAAAATTTTATTGAGAGCCATGACCCCTATTCCACCGAGGAGCTTGCCGCTCTTCCCAGGGCGATTCGAGCCCGAGTGCTTCGGACTCTGATTTACTCAGCGGGAGCCCCCCAAGGCAGTCTGACCTTCGACCATATTGCCCCAATTGAGGCCCTGGTCACAGCGTGGAGCGGACAAGGTGCCACATCTTTGCCAGGTGGTGTGAAGGTGGAGCGAATTTCGGGCAGACTTTCGCTCTCACAGCAGGCTTAAAGAGTTAGAGGGAGTTCCGTGGATTTGGCATCAGCAGGCAGCGACATCGAGCGCGTCATCGTTACACAAGAACAAATTCACAATCGTCTTGCGGAATTAGCGCTCCAAGTTGAAAAAGATTACGAGGGTCGAGAAGTTCTACTCATTGGAATTCTCAAAGGTGCTGTAATGACGATGGCGGATTTTGCGCGATCACTTAACCGACACATTGAAACCGACTGGATGGCTGTTTCCTCTTACGGTTCTGGAACAAAATCAAGTGGTGTTGTAAGAATTCTTAAAGACCTCGACCGAGATATTTTGGGTAAAGATGTACTTATCATCGAAGACATTGTTGATACAGGATTAACCCTTGCGTGGTTGAAGTCGAATTTAGAATCCCGCGGAACCAAGTCGGTTGAAATTCTCACCATGTTGCGTAAGCCAGAAGCAGCAAAAGTAGAGGTTGATGTTAAGTATGTCGGATTTGATATCCCAACTGATTTTGTTGTGGGCTACGGTTTGGATTACAACGAAAAGTATCGCAATTTGGATTTCATTGGAGTCTTAGCAAAGCACGTGTATTCATGAGCCAACTACCTCCTCTTAACAAATTGAAAGCTCCGAAAACTAGACTCCGCAAATGGATGCGCGGTCCACTGTTTTGGATTGTTATTGGACTTGTAGTCGTAACATTCTTTGGGCGTTTATCTAATTCCGGAGCAACATTCGTAAAGGTAGACACCTCAACAATTCTTGCTGACATTTCCGCAAATAAAGTCGAGTCAGCTCTTCTGATTGATCATCAGCAAAAGATTCAAGTAGTTCTTCTGCCGGGCAACTACGTCAAAGGGTCCTCACGTATTGAGGCGAGTTATGTAGCAAATCAAGAACCGCTCATTGTCGAACTTTTAACAAGTAACCCACCAACAAAGAGTTGGAATGTAAAAATTCCAACGACATCTCTTCTAGTCTCCCTTTTGTACAGCTTCGGACCTTTCTTATTGATTGGTTTCTTGCTAGTTCTCATGATGGGAAATGCTGGTGGCGGAAATAAGGTATTTAGCTTCGGAAAATCTCGGGCGAAAATACATAACAAAGAGCTTCCAAAGAACACATTTGCCGATGTAGCAGGGGCAGATGAGGCAGTGGCCGAACTCGAGGAGATCAAAGACTTCCTCAAAGAACCTCAGAAATATCAGGATATGGGAGCAAAGATTCCAAAAGGAATTCTTCTCTACGGCCCTCCAGGAACAGGAAAAACTCTTCTCGCGCGCGCTGTAGCCGGTGAAGCGAATGTTCCTTTTTATTCAATCTCTGGCTCTGAATTTGTCGAAATGTTTGTTGGTGTTGGAGCTGCCCGAGTGCGTGACCTCTTTAATCAGGCGAAAGCAAACGCACCTGCAATTATTTTCGTTGATGAAATCGATGCGGTAGGACGTCAGCGTGGCGCCGGACTTGGTGGCGGGCACGATGAACGCGAACAAACTCTTAATCAACTCTTGGTTGAGATGGATGGTTTTGAAGCGAATGGTCAGGTTATTCTGATTGCAGCTACAAACCGCCCAGATGTTTTAGATCCTGCTCTACTTCGTCCAGGAAGATTTGATCGTCAAATTCCTGTCGATCGTCCTGATCTCAAGGGCAGAACTGCAATTCTGCAAGTTCATGCAAAAGGTAAACCATTGGCGAAAGCTGTCAATTTGGAAAACTTTGCAAAGCGAACACCTGGATTCACTGGTGCGGATTTAGCAAACGTTTTAAATGAAGCGGCTTTGCTAACAGCTAGAGAAAATGCAAAAATTATTACGACAGAAGCTTTAGACGAAGCCATTGATCGTGTTATGGCTGGACCGCAACGCAAGAGTCGTTTGATGACAGAAGAAGAACGCCTCATTACCGCGTATCACGAAGGTGGTCATGCGCTGGTCGCACATGCACTTCCGCATGCAGATCCAGTCCATAAAATCACAATCATGCCTCGAGGTAGAGCCCTTGGTTACACTATGGTTCTTCCAGATGAAGATAGATATGCAACAACGCGAAATGAAATGTTAGATCAACTTGCATATTCACTTGGTGGTCGGGCAGCAGAAGAATTGATCTTCCATGATCCAACTACTGGTGCAGGAAACGATATTGAGAAAGCAACAAACTTGGCGAGAGCTATGGTTACTCAGTACGGAATGACTGAGAAACTTGGCGCCATCAAGTTGGGTGCAAGTAGTTCGGAGCCATTCCTTGGCCGCGACTACGGTCATCAGCGTGATTATTCTGAAGAAGTCGCTGGCATTGTGGATGACGAAATTCGCAAGATGATTCAAAATGCCCATCAAGAGGCATACGACGTGCTTGTCGCGAATAGAGATATTTTGGATGAGCTCGTTCTTGCCTTGCTAGAGAAAGAAACCCTTCTCAAGGATGAGATTGACCTTCTATTTGCCAAGGTAATTAAAGTTGAATCACGCCCACCATGGACGGGATCTTCACTGCGCATACCTTCGGCAAAGCCGCCTGTTGCTGCTAAAGCAAAAAGCGTTGCGCCTGTTGAAAAGCCAGTTCGTAAGCCACGTAAAAAGGCAGCGCCTTCAAGTGAATGATCACGAAATAAATGAAGTTGCAATGGGTCCGCATGAAGGTCGCGCGAGAGCTCCGTTTGATGCAGAACGAGCAGAGCGAGCTGTAACGGAACTTTTGCTTGCACTTGGAGAAGATCCCGAGCGCGATGGACTTCGTGATACTCCAAAACGTGTTGCACGAGCGATGCACGAAAATTTCCAAGGGTTATGGCAAAGTCCCCAAGATGTTTTGACCACAACATTTGATCTTGGTCATTCAGAGCTTGTCATCGTAAGAAATATTGAAATTTTTTCGCATTGTGAGCATCACTTAACTCCCTTTCACGGAGTAGCCCATATTGGTTACATTCCTGGACAAAGTGGGCGAATCACAGGCTTATCAAAACTTGCGCGACTCGTCGATATGTATGCGCGCCGCCCACAAGTACAAGAGCGGCTCACAACACAAATTGCAGATGCAATTGTTGAAGTGCTTGAACCAAGTGGTGTAATTGTTGTTATTGATTGCGAGCATCTGTGTATGTCAATGCGCGGCGTGAGAAAGTCTTCAGCCCGAACAACGACATCCGCAGTGAGAGGTCATCTCCGTAACCCGGCTACGCGTGCCGAAGCGATGGCTCTTATTACTTCTCTTCAAAAGTAGCTATGGACGATCAATCCACCCTAGTCATGGGGATACTTAATGTCACCCCAGACTCTTTTGCTGATGGCGGCCGACATTTCAATATTGAATCAGCTCGCAATCGAGCCAATGAAATGGCAGCAGAAAGCGTCGACATCATTGATGTTGGCGGCGAATCTACAAGGCCTGGTGCGGAACGAATAACTATTGATGAAGAACTAGCAAGAGTTATACCTGTCATCAGCGAAATAAAGAATCTTGTTTTAACAAATTCAACAGGTGTGACAATAAGTATCGACACTATGCGGTCTGAAGTTGCCCAAGCTGCCATCACGGCTGGAGCGAGCATCATCAATGATGTAAGCGGTGGACTTGCGGATGAGAAAATGGCGAAATTAATTGCTGCAAACCCTTCCGTTCAATATGTTGCAATGCATTGGAGGGGCCATTCTCGAGAGATGCAATCTCTTGCGACCTACAAGGATGTTGTACGCGAGGTAAGAGACGAACTTGAGGAGCGAGCAACTTCTTTACTAAAAGCCGGCGTTGATCCAGAACAAATAATTCTTGACCCAGGTATTGGATTTGCAAAGACATCTGCTCATAATTGGGAGCTACTCCGCAATATCGATCGGTTGCAGTTACTCGGTTATCCGTTATTGGTAGGAGTTTCCCGTAAACGCTTCCTAGGTGAACTCATCGGGAGTGAATCACCTGATGAAAGGGAAAGTGCAACCATTGCATTGACGACTGAGTTAGCCAAGCGCAAGGTGTGGGCAGTACGAACTCATGCCGTGAAAGCACATAAAGATGCTATTTTGGTTGCTAACGAATTGGGGCGCTAAATGGATCGTATATACCTGACGGGAATTTCTGGTTTCGCATTTCATGGGGTCTATGAAAATGAACGCCAAGAAGGTCAAAAGTTTGTTGTTGATCTTGTTGCCGAAGTGGATTTGTATCCTGCAGGGATTAGCGATGAATTGAAAGATTCTGTCGATTATTCGAAAATTGCCATCGCCGCCCATGAGGAACTTGTAGGTGAGCCGTGCAACTTAATAGAAGCCGTTGCTGAACGCATAGCCACTAGAGTGTTGAAAGATTTTGAATCTGTTCAAAGTATCAAAGTAAAACTTCATAAGCCCGATGCGCCTGTTGGATTGGCACTCAGCGATATTGCTGTGGAAATTGAACGTAGGCGTTAGTGCAATATGTCATCGCGCTAGGTTCGAATTTAGGTGATCGACATGAAAATCTCTCTGCTGCGCTAATAGAGATTTCTAAAATTGCAGAGTTGCTTTCCGTTTCAAAGTTTTATGAAACAGCCCCAGTTGGCGGCCCAGATCAACCAGATTATCTAAATGCAGTTGCAATCGTCGCTGGAGAAATGACACCAACTGATCTCCTCTTGAAGCTCCAAAAAATTGAAAATAGTGCAGGCCGAACACGGGAAGTGCGTTGGGGTGCACGGACGCTCGACTTAGACATCATCATCGCTGAAGATGTCCAGTTAGAGAGTGAGTTTCTTACATTGCCTCACCCCAGGGCTCACGAACGAGCATTTGTACTTGCACCATGGGCCGAGATTGATCCTGCCGCTCACATAATCGGCAAAGGTCCCATCTCATCCCTTTTGTCATCCCTTTTGTAATCACTAGCCCAGCAGGAGTAATATTCAATTCTTGTTAGGCATGGCCCGGTACCTGAAAGGACTGGAGCAATAAATGACACACACCAGAGCATTCGTCCCAACCATGGGAGCGCTTCATGCTGGTCATTTGTCGCTCATTGACATTGCAAAGCAATATTCTTCGGATGTAGTTGTAAGTATTTTTGTGAATCCTCTTCAATTCGAAGACCCAGACGACCTAGCAAAATATCCTCGAACTCTAGAGTCCGATAGCGAACGCGCCTTAGGCGCCGGTGCTTCAGAAATTTGGGCTCCAACGGAGAAAGATATTTATCCCGATGAAGTTCAACTCATCGACGCAGGAGCCATCGGCAAGAAGTACGAAGGAGCGGGCCGTGAGGGGCATTTTGATGGAGTTCTGACCGTGGTTGATCGGCTTTTTAAACATGTACAGCCGACTCATGCGATTTTCGGAGAGAAGGATTTCCAACAATTATTTATCATAAAAAAATGGGTTAGGAAAAGTGAAAGCCCAATTGAAATTATTTCAGCTCCGATTATTCGCGATGTAGACGGATTGGCGCTCTCATCTAGAAATACTCGATTAAGTGCTGAGGATAGAAAATATGCGCTGATTATTTCACGCGCCCTAAGGCAGGCCACGCACGAGAGATCGGTTGAGAGTGCGCGGGATCGTTTACACGATGTGCTTGCATCTGAACCAAGCTTTGAGCTCGACTACGCCGAAATCATTAATGAAGATAATTTTGAACCAGCCACAAGCGCCAGAAAAGCTCGCGCGCTAGTTGCTGGTTGGGTAAACGGTGTTCGCTTGCTCGATAATATGCAGATGTCTGTGCCAACTTTTCCAACAGTGGTTGCACCATGAAACTTCTTGCGCCGAAACCTGGTTGGACAGTTGAAGCTGATGTAATCGTTATCGGCTCTGGGGTAGCCGGATTAACAACTGCTCTTAATCTTCGTGCTGCAAATCTTTCGGTTCTACTTGTTACAAAAGCAAATATTGATGAAGGCTCAACAAAATGGGCTCAAGGTGGAATTGCGGCAGCACTTGGACCTGGAGATTCACCTGAACAACACAAGTTGGATACCTTGATTGCAGGTGCAGGACTTTGCGATGCCGATGCTGTCAACATTCTGGTGACAAAAGGTCCAGATGCTGTTCGTAAATTGATCGCACGTGGTGCTGTATTCGATAAATCTTCTTCTGGTGAAATTGATTTAACCCGCGAGGGAGGCCACCATAGAAATCGAATTCTCCACGCTGGTGGGGATGCGACCGGTGCGGAGGTATCGCGCGCGCTACTTGCAGCCGTAAATGATGATCACGGCATTGAAGTTATCGAACATGCACTCGTGATTGATGCTCTACAAGACGCTTCGGGAAGAGTTTGCGGAGTTTCGGTTCACGTTATTGGAGAAGGAAGCCGGGATGGGGTTGGGCAAGCTCTGTCGCGTGCGGTAGTCATTGCCACAGGTGGCCTAGGCCAGGTTTATTCACAAACTACTAATCCTTCCGTTTCAACAGGAGATGGCGTAGCGATGGCTTTAAGAGCAGGTGCTGCAGTGGCGGACGTTGAATTCATTCAATTTCATCCCACGGTTTTGTGGCGTGATAATCCGCAAGGCCAGGAAGGCCAACAACCTCTTATAAGTGAAGCAGTACGTGGAGAAGGTGCGCTACTTCTCAATCACAAGGGCGAAAGATTCATGGTTGGAAAACATGAGCTTGCTGAACTTGCACCGAGAGATATTGTTGCAAAAGAAATTTTCAATCAAATGAAATCTGCGAACGTTCCTCATGTTTGGTTAGACGCTACGCACGTACATGATTTCCCAGAGAGATTTCCAACTATTTTTCAGTCTTGTAATGAAAATGGAATTGATCCAAGAGTTCAACTAATCCCCGTTGCACCAGCGTCGCATTATGCCTCTGGTGGAGTTCTGGTAGATCTAGTTGGTCAAACATCAGTTCCAGGACTTTATGCTTGTGGAGAAACAGCATGTACTGGTGCGCATGGTGCAAACCGGCTTGCATCGAACTCTCTTCTAGAAGGTTTAGTTTTTGGCGCAGCTATCGCCGAAGATATTTCGAAGAACTTACCAAAACAAGGAGTTCCAGTACCAAGAAGCGAAGAGACCTTACTTTTTGATCCCGCAATTCGTTTATCTCTACAGCTTTCAATGACAGAAGGTGCGGGAGTGCTTCGTTCCGAAAAATCATTGCGTGAAACCCTAAAACAACTTGAGCAGCTCGGTGGACGTCGATCCACCGAACCTTGCATTGAAGCTTGGGAAGTCAGCAATCTTTATCTTCTTGCCGTAGCAATAGTCCGAAGTGCGCTTGAACGCGAAGAGAGCCGTGGATCGCATTGGAGAAGTGATTTTCCAGAAACTTCTGATGATTGGCATAAGCGAATCGTTCAAAATTTTGGAGTAGATGGAAATTGGAAGACAAGTAAAATCGAGGTGAATAGCTGATGTTGAGCGAACAATTAACAGGTGCATTGATTGAGTGCGGTTTGGACCCACAATCAGTCGAAGATTTAGCCCGTCGAACAATCGATGAGGATTTAGATGGGGGAGTTGATTTAACTTCCGATTCAACAATTCCGAAAGATCAAACAAGTGTGGGCGAATTTCGCGCCCGCAAGTCCGGATATGTGGCGGGTGTCGTTGTCGCAGCCGCAGTGCTCGAAGTATGTGGAATTACGGATTATTCAATTCTTGTCGCCGATGGACACCGAGTTGAAGAAGGTCAGGTGATTCTCAAGGCCACTGGAAACACGCAAAAATTGCTTCTTGCAGAGAGAACAGCGCTAAATTTCTTGGGCCGACTTTCTGGTATCGCATCGCTTACACATCGTTGGGTGACTGAAGTTTCCTCTACCATCACCAAAATTCGTGATACGAGAAAGACGACACCACTTCTTCGCGAATTAGAAAAATTTGCAGTTCGGATGGGTGGCGGAGTGAATCACCGAATGTCGCTGGCCGATGCAGCTCTTATTAAAGATAATCACATAGCCGCTGCGGGAGGAATCTCCCAAGCTTTTCAATCAGTTCGAACGAAATATCCTCACGCGATTGTGGAAGTTGAGGTTGATACTCTCGAACAACTTAAAGAAGTAATTATTGCTGGCGCAGATTTGATTCTTCTCGACAATATGTCACTCGAACAAACAAGAGCAGCGGTCGAAATTGCTGCAGGGCGAACAAAGCTTGAATCCTCTGGTGGGTTGACTATTGAAAATGCCAAAGCTTATGCATCAACGGGCGTTGATTATTTAGCGGTCGGTGCTCTTACGCACTCCGCACCAGTAATGGATATTGGTCTTGATTTCACATCTAGGAGAGGTTAAAAATGTTATTAGCGATAGATGTTGGTAATACAAATACTGTTCTAGGTATTTTTGATGAAGATACTTTGGCGCATTCATGGCGCGTTAAGACTGATCCTAGAGACACCGCTGACGAACTTTGGTTGCAGTATCGCTCACTGATCGAGGGTTTTGAAGTTACAGGTCTCTCCATTTGCTCCACGGTGCCTTCATCACTTCGAGAAATTCGCGTGATGGTTTCAAAGTATTTTGCCGACATACCCACAACAATTATCGAACCTGGTGTTAAGACTGGCGTTCCGCTCCTCGTCGATAATCCGAAAGAGATTGGTGCCGATCGTATTGTGAATACGTTGGCAGCTCATACACTTTTTGGTGAAGATGGTCCATGCATAGTTGTAGATTTTGGTACATCAACTAATTTAGATGTTGTATCTCCTAAAGGAGAGTTCTTGGGTGGTGCTCTTGCTCCTGGAATCGAAATTTCGGTCGAAGCACTTGCTGCTAGAGCTGCACAATTGCGCAAAGTCGAGTTAATTAAGCCCAAATCTGTAATCGGGAAAAATACTGTTGAAGCCCTTCAATCGGGAACCATTTTTGGCTTTGCTGGCCAAGTCGATGGACTGGTAAATCGGATAATTGATGAACTCGAACTCCTTTATCCAGATTCTGGTGAAGTGAGTGTCATTGCGACAGGAGGTTTAGCTCCGCTTGTATTGGGAGTGGCAGAAACCATCGATTTCCAGGAGCCTGATTTGACGTTGATCGGTCTACGTTTAATTCACGAGCGTAATAACTAGCAGGTAGAATCGCGCCACTATGAGCCAAATTCCTGAAGACGACCTGCCCGAACAACTTCGAATTCGCCGTGAAAAACGCGCTGCGATTGTTGCTCGCGGGGGTGAGGCATACCCAGTTGCGGTTCCACGCACTGCTTCGCTTTCAGATATTCGTAGTCGCCACCAAGGTTTAGAAGTAGATGTCGCTACAGGTGTTGTCGAAAGCGTCTCTGGCCGAGTAATTTTTAAGAGAGATACTGGGAAACTTTGCTTTGCAACACTTCGCGAAGGCGATGGAACCGAACTTCAAGCAATGCTTTCACTGGATAAAGTTGGACAAGATAATTTAGATCTTTGGAAATCCGAAATTGATTTGGGAGACATAGTTTCAGTAACTGGTGAGGTTATTACTTCAAAACGTGGCGAGCTTTCAATACTTGCACACTCATACCAACTCGCTGCGAAATCACTTCGACCATTACCCGTAGAACATAAACCGTTGTCGGAAGAGACTCGCGTACGTATGAGATACGTGGATTTGATTGTTCGCCCTGAAGCGCGCACAAATGCTCGACTCCGCCCCGCCGTCATGCGCCAATTACGCGAATCTTTTAATTCTCGCGAATACATAGAAGTTGAAACTCCAATGCTCCAGGTAATGCACGGGGGAGCTGCAGCGCGACCATTTAAGACGTATAGCAACGCATATGACATGGATCTTTTCCTCCGTATTGCGCCAGAACTTTTTCTCAAAAGGTGCGTAGTTGGTGGAATTGAGCGAGTATTCGAAATAAATAGAAATTTCCGTAATGAAGGTGCAGATTCAAGTCACTCACCAGAATTTGCAATGATTGAAAGTTACCAAGCTTATGGCGATTGGGACACGATGGCTGATTTAACACGTGGCCTAGTGCAGGAAGCAGCAATGGCTGTTTATGGGACGCATCAGGTGACCCATCATGATGGAACCGTTTTTGACTTGGGTGGGAAATGGAGAGAGGCGAATTTGTTCGACTTAATCTCTGAAGGTGTTGGAGAAGTTGTAACAGCTCAAACTTCGCTCGAAGAATTAAAGAGAATTGCAACAAAATTGGGTATGAAAATTGATCCAAAATGGATTACCGGAAAATTAGCTGAAGAAATCTTTGAGCACGTAACAGAAGGTCAATTAATAGAACCGATCTTTGTTCGAGGGTTTCCAGTTGATACGTCTCCGCTCGTTCGAGGGCATCGTGAGGTCCCTGGACTTGTCGAAAAGTGGGATTTATATGTGCAAGGTTTCGAACTTGCAACAGGCTATTCCGAGTTAATTGATCCAGTCATTCAACGAGAGCGTTTAGTTGAACAAGCATCACTTGGCGCCAAAGGTGATTTAGAAGCCATGAACTTAGATGAAGATTTCTTGCGTGCAATGGAATATGCCATGCCACCTATGGGTGGAATGGGAATGGGCGTTGACCGTCTGTTGATGGCATTAACTGGCCTTGGCATTCGCGAGACAATTCTCTTCCCACTTGTTAAGCCTGAAGAGAATTAAGGCAGGAATTAATGTCAGTAATAATTCGTCCTGCACGAACTGATGATGTGAAGCAGATTCGAAAGATAATTGATTCATACGCCGCGCCTGGTCGCATGCTCGAAAAGGAAACAGTTACTCTTTTTGAAAGTGTCCAAGAATTTGTTGTAGCAGTGGATGGCGATGAGGTTATTGGTTGTGGAGCTCTCCACGTTCTCTGGGAAGACCTCGCTGAAGTCCGCTCTGTAGCTGTGATCGAAAATCGCCATAAAGGCGGAGTGGGTCATCAGATTATGGAAGCGATAATTGAAAAAGCAAAGAAAGTTGGAGTTCAGCGAATTTTCTGTCTCACCTTTCAAACAGAATTTTTTGGCAAACATGGTTTTGAAGTAATTGAAGGCACTCCTGTTGAGCCAGATGTCTATCAACAACTCTTGCGCTCTTACGACGCAGGTGTCGCCGAGTTCTTGGATCTTGAAAGTGTGAAGCCCATAACCCTCGGGAACACCAGAATGCTTAAAATTCTCTAGATTTTTCTCGTTTTTGCCCATTTTCGGGCATAACTGACCCCCTTGGCGGGTTGGAGTAAGTGTTGGGTAGGCTTACCCTGAAATCGAAGAAAGAGGTGGCTAGATGTTCGAGCGCTTTACCGATCGAGCCCGTCGCGTTGTTGTGCTGGCTCAAGAAGAAGCCCGCATGCTTAACCACAATTACATTGGCACAGAGCATATTCTGCTCGGACTCATTCACGAAGGTGAAGGCGTCGCAGCCAAGGCTCTCGAAGCACTCAACATTTCCCTTGAAGGTGTTCGCGCACAAGTTGAAGAAATTATTGGCCAGGGACAACAAGCTCCTTCCGGACATATTCCTTTCACTCCGCGCGCAAAGAAAGTACTTGAACTTTCACTACGTGAAGCACTTCAACTCGGACATAACTACATCGGTACCGAACACATTTTGCTTGGATTGATTCGCGAAGGCGAAGGCGTAGCCGCTCAAGTCTTAGTAAAACTTGGTGCTGACTTAAATCGTGTTCGCCAACAAGTCATCCAACTTCTTTCGGGGTATCAAGGCAAGGAAGCTGCAACATCTAGCGGCCCAGCCGAAGGCACACCGTCTACTTCATTGGTGCTAGATCAATTCGGTCGCAACCTAACTCAAGCTGCACGAGAGGGAAAGCTCGATCCAGTAATTGGTCGCGAGAAAGAAATCGAACGCGTGATGCAAGTTCTCTCGCGTCGTACAAAGAATAATCCAGTATTGATTGGTGAACCCGGCGTTGGCAAAACCGCAATTGTCGAAGGTTTAGCTCAAGCAATCGTGAAAGGCGACATCCCTGAAACTTTGAGAGACAAGCAAGTTTATTCACTTGACCTTGGAGCTCTTGTAGCGGGAAGTCGTTACCGCGGAGATTTCGAAGAGCGCCTTAAGAAAGTTTTGAAAGAGATTCGTACGCGCGGAGATATCGTCCTCTTCATTGACGAGATTCATACCCTTGTGGGTGCTGGAGCTGCTGAAGGTGCAATTGACGCTGCAAGTATTTTGAAGCCAATGTTGGCTAGAGGCGAACTTCAGACAATTGGCGCAACAACATTGGATGAATACCGTAAGCACTTAGAGAAAGATGCGGCACTTGAGCGTCGTTTCCAACCAATCCAAGTTGCAGAACCATCACTTGCTCATGCCATTGAAATTCTAAAAGGTCTTCGTGACCGTTACGAAACACATCACAAAGTATCGATTACAGATGATGCCATTGTTGCTGCTGCAACTCTTGCTGATCGCTATGTTTCAGATCGATTCCTTCCAGATAAGGCAATCGACTTGATTGACGAAGCTGGATCTCGTTTACGCATTCGCCGCATGACAGCTCCACCAGAGCTTCGTGAATACGATGATCGAATCGCTGATGCACGTAAGGAAAAAGAGTCAGCAATCGATGGCCAAGATTTCGAACGGGCCGCTTCACTCCGCGACAAAGAGAAGAATCTCATCGCAGAGAAAGCAGATCGTGAAAAGAATTGGAAGGATGGCGATCTAGACGTTGCTGCGGTCGTTGACGAGGAGTTAATTGCCGAAGTACTTTCAACAGCAACTGGAATTCCAGTATTTAAGTTGACTGAAGAAGAAACTGCTCGATTGCTTCGCATGGAAGATGAACTTCATCGCCGTGTCATTGGGCAGGATCAAGCTATCAAAGCTCTTTCTCAAGCGATTCGACGTACCCGTGCTGGACTCAAAGATCCAAAGCGCCCCGGTGGTTCTTTCATCTTTGCTGGTCCTTCGGGTGTTGGAAAAACAGAACTTTCACGCACGCTCGCACAATTCCTCTTCGGAAGTGATGATGCGTTAATCCAACTTGATATGTCTGAGTACTCAGAGAAGCACACAGCTTCTCGCCTCTTCGGTGCACCTCCAGGTTATGTTGGTTATGACGAGGGTGGACAGCTAACGGAGAAAGTTCGTCGCAAGCCGTTCTCTGTCGTTCTCTTTGATGAAGTTGAAAAAGCTCACCCAGATATTTTCAACTCACTATTGCAGGTACTTGAAGATGGTCGATTGACTGATTCACAAGGCCGTGTTGTTGATTTTAAGAACACAATTATCATTATGACTACAAACCTTGGAACTCGAGATATCTCAAAGAGTTTAGGTCTTGGATTCCATAATTCATCCGATGTGATGGGTAACTACGAGCGCATGAAGGCTAAGGTCAGCGATGAACTTAAGACTCATTTCCGCCCAGAATTCCTAAACCGCATCGACGATATTGTGGTCTTCCATCAATTGTCCGAAGCTGAAATCATCCAGATTGTTGATCTCATGATTCATAACCTTGATGATCGTTTGAAGGCTAAGGACATGGGTATTGAACTTACTCCAGCAGCAAAAGCACTCTTGGCTAAACGTGGGTATGACCCATTGCTCGGTGCTAGACCTCTTCGTCGAACAATTCAACGTGAAATCGAAGATGTTCTCTCAGAGAAGATTCTCTTCGGAGATGTAAAGCCTGGAGAAATTACACTAGTTGATGTTCTTCTTGAGGATGAGAAAGAAACTTTCACATTCAAAGGAGTACCAAAGACACAAGCTCCTGATACACCAGGAGATCTTGCTGGAGAACCAGCAACTAATTAATCACTAAGTTTGTAACTCTTGCCGGTGGCCTCAATGAGACCATCGGCAAGTAGTGTTTTCAAAGCCTTTTCAACTTGTGCATCATCGTCCCAAAGTTTCTTAAGAGCGCTTGGTGTTAGTTTCAAATTTTCTCGTAGAGCTTGAACGACCGTACCTCTGCATTTGCGATCAGTTCCATGCCATGCCTGCGTCTTACTTTTCACTTCTTCTCTCGGGAACCCTGCTTTTGCCCAAGCACACGATACCTTCACTGGACATTGATTACAGAGTGGTGAACGCGCGGTACAGACAAGTGCCCCAAATTCCATCGTTGCGGCAGCCCACTTCGGGCCATCTTGCGGAATCAATTCTGCTCTAATTTTTCGTTCGTACCGAGAGAGCGAAGCAGTGGGATTTTCAACTCCGTCATACATCCGTGCAAAGAATCTTCGAATATTTACATCGAGCACAAGCGTGGAATCACCGTAAGCGAAAGCTGCAATGGCTGCCGCGGTGTAATCACCGACGCCTGGCAGAGAGAGCAGCACTTCTACTTCCCGCGGAACTCTATTGCCGTGTTCTGACGAAATTAATTTTGCAGATTCGTAAAGTCGCAGCGCTCGGCGTGGGTATCCGAGTCTTCCCCATGCGGAAATAACATCTGATTTCTTGGCTTCAGCAAGAGCTGCAGGATCTGGCCAACGCTCCATCCACTCATGCCATTTAGGAAGGACTCGATTGACTGGTGTTTGTTGGAGCATAAATTCGCTCACCATCACACCCCATGCATCAGTTTTACGCCAAGGCAGATCGCGTTGATTCTGGTCGAACCAATCAAGAATGAGTGATTGCTTCATACATTCGCCAATTTAGCCAATTTTTACGCGGCTAATTGCTTGCTCGATTCGCCCAACTTCCATAATTTCAATTCCAGGAATTTTGATATCTGAACCAATGGGAACGAGTGCTCTCTTGAATCCAAGTCGCGCAGCTTCTTGAATGCGTTGGAGCGCGCCATTCACTTTGCGGATTTCACCAGCTAGCCCAACCTCACCGATTGCGACCAAATCGGATGGGAGAGCGAGGCCCTTTGCGGCGGATGCAACAGAAAGCGCTACTGCCAAATCTGCAGACGGCTCATTCATTTTCATTCCACCAACCGTTGCGACATAAATTTCTCTACCAGATAGTCGGACACCAGCTCGAAGTTCTAATACCGCCAAAGTCATTGCAGTGCGAGCATTATCTAAGCCGGATGTTACGCGTCTTGCATTTCCAAATTCTGAAGCGGGGACGCCGACGAGTGCTTGAATTTCGGCAAGCAAAGGGCGTCTTCCCTCAAGGGCTACTGTTACACAAGTTCCTGGAACCGGTTCGCTATGCCTGGTCGTAAATAATCCAGTTGGATCTGTAAGACTGGTGATGCCTTGTTCGTTCATATCAAAACATCCGACTTCATCAGATGCGCCGAAACGATTTTTGATTGCTCGAATTAAGCGAAGTCGCGAATGACGTTCTCCCTCAAAATTTAAAACAACGTCAACAAGGTGTTCAAGAATTCGAGGTCCTGCGATTGATCCATCTTTTGTTACGTGCCCAACGAGAACTACAGTTATATTTCTTTCTTTTGCAATTCTGATAAGAGCGGCGGCGATTTCACGAACTTGAGTTACTCCTCCAGGAGCACCTTCCACAGTTGAGCTTCCAATTGTTTGGATCGAATCAATAATGAGGAGTTCAGGTTTTACCTGATCGATATGTGCGATTACTGAACCGAGGTCGTTCTCTGCAGCCAGCCAAAGATTGTCATCAATCGCATTGAGTCTTTGTGCGCGAAGTCTTACTTGGGAAGCGGATTCTTCACCGGATATATATAGAGCTGTAATTCCTGCGCGCGCGCTTTCAGAAGCTACTGAAAGTAGGAGCGTAGATTTACCAACTCCTGGCTCACCTGCAAGCAAAATCGCTGCGCCGGGAACAAGCCCTCCGCCTAAAACGCGATCGAGTTCACTTACACCTGAAGATCGAGCTGTGGCTTTCTCTAAACTTACTTCACCGATAGGACGTGCCGGTGAGGTTACAGTTCCCGCGACGAGCGAAAGTTTTTTTGGCGCAGCTACTTCTTCAACGCTACCCCACGCTTGGCATTCACCGCAGCGACCAACCCATTTGGTCGAAGTCCAACCACATTCCACACATCGGAATGGATCTTTTGCAGGAGCGCCTTTTGCCATATCAGAACCTTAATGGAGAGGACTGACTTACCGCTTACCCTCAAGGGTTGCGGGGTGAATTGCCAGTAGAGGAAGTGATTTAGCTTTGAATGAGTTCATAATTTCCATCCGGTTGTCGCAATGTTTAACCAGGACGTCGTAACCTGCTTCACCCATCATGGCTAATAACTCAGTTTTGTTAGAGACATAAACTGGCTCTGCTCCATTATGCGCTTCGGTGTTACCTGTGCAGTACCAATTGAAATCTGCGCCACCATCGCCCCACGCAAGGCGTTCGTACTCGCCAATAACCGTGACGTGAATTTCTCGCTCACCAAATTCACGAGTTTCAAAACTTCTACGGATTGGAAGTTGCCAGCAAACATCTGGCTTAGTCTCAACAAAGTGGACGTTTTCTTTCTGCGCAAGATGGTGCAGTACACATCCAAAGCTTCCTGTAAATCCAGGAGCCTCATAACCCATGCGATTTAAGAAAATGCATGAAGCTTCCACCATCCGAGTTTTACGATCTTTATCAAGTCCCACTTCTGAAACTTGGAGCGCTCCGCCCTTTTTCTTAGGTCTAGCTTCATCAAAGAATTGCCACATCTCTGGCGTTAAACGTTCAGCAACTTTGAGAGTGCGAGCTTCGTCTTCACTGTCAGAGTAATAAGCACCATCAGAACAACATCCAGCGTCTGGTTTATCCTCATCAATTCCGCAACAGCCATTTCCGTAAATGCAGTTCCAATACGAAGTGAGCCAGGTAAGGTCGCAGCGAAAAATATCTTCTGGCTGTTCTGGGTTGGAAAACTCAACCCAATCGCGCGCAAAGTGTGGATTAACCTCAGACATAGAGTTGAAGGGTAGGGCTAAATCGAAAATAAAGCACATTCGGTAGAGTGGCCCCATGACAAAAGTAGGCATTATCGGAGTTGGAAATATGGGTGAAGCTTTGCTTGCCGGCCTGCTTCGGGATGGCACTCTAACTTCTGATGTCGTGTTTGCTCAACGCTCCGATGCTAGAGCTGAATACATCACACAGAAATATGGCATTCTTCGCAAGCCTCTCGCGGAAGTGGCTGGTTGTGAAGTAGTTATTGTGGCTGTTAAGCCGAAGGATATTTCTTCAATCTGCGAAGAGATTAAGAGTGATCTCCGTTCCGATGGTGTGATTGTCTCCGTTGCCGCGGGCAAGACCATCCAAGGTATTCAAGAGATAGTTGGAGCCGACAAGGCAGTAATTCGTGTAATGCCAAACACGCCAAGCTTCATCGGAAAAGGCGCAGCAGGATTGTCGCAGGGCGAGGGTGTTACCGCTGCCCAATTGAGCTTCGTCAAGAAAATATTTGAAGCAAGTGGAATCGTTGTAGAAGTTCCCGAATCCCTTCAAGCAGCAATTACAGCAACTAGCGGCTCTGGCCCGGCTTACTTTTTTGCATTTGTAGAGGCAATGATTGATGGTGCGAAGAAATTAGGTTTAGATGAAAATGTGGCAACAGAGCTTGTAATCCAAACTATTGTTGGCGCTGCGGGAATGTTGGCAAGCTCTGATAAATCTGCGACAGAACTTCGCGAAAATGTAACGAGTCCAAACGGAACAACATTTGCTGCACTGACAAAATTCTACGAAATGGGATTAGGGCAGATGGTTGAATCCGCGATGGAGGCATCTGCAAAGCGCTCTCAGGAATTAGCGTGAAGAGAAGTACACCTTTAATAGCTATAGCGACTATTTTTTCGCTCTTCTCTTTTTCAGCGAGTGCAGCAACAACAGTCAAAATGGTTGTTTTAAAGCCTTCGTTGAATATTTCACTTTCGCAAGATCCCTCCGATCAAATATCTTCGCTCGTGGTTAGCTCTTCTTCAATCGTTTTGGTCGGAACTTCAGTGGGACATGGAATTATTCAATCTTTTGATCGCACGGGACTGGTACAACTTTGGAGCCTCAAATTAGATAGCCCAGAGTCAAGTGAATCCATCGCAACCATAGGAATACGAGATTCTTTGGGAAATATTTGGGTTGCAGGTGCTAGTTCACAAATACCAACTCCGCCTACTCCAATTACCTTACCAACGGATGCTATTAACCCATCGGGGGTTATCCCAGAGACAACAACGGCGCTGCCTGCACTTACAAAGTTAAATATATGGAAAATAAATCCACAGGGACAACTTCTTGGGACATTTAGTCAAGAAGCTCCAGGAGTGATTCTTCCAGATTCGCTCCAATTGGTTGGCGGAAAAATAACGGTGGGAGGAGTCATTTCAGCTCAGTCACCTTCGCGCTTTTCTACTTCAGTGGATTTAACCGGAGTTTTCTCTACGATGAGAGTGACCTCCACGCGTGTGCCAAGCGTCTCAGCTAACAAAGAAGTGAAAACCACTTTATCAACATGGAAATCATTCATGACTTCTACTTCCATCAAAGGAATTCCAAGTTGGAAACCCAAGAAGAATTCGCAGGTTTTAGTTCGCTACGATTTAAAAACTAAAGCTGTTATGGCTGCCTACACAACTTCGAATGAGATATTAGATCTAGCGTGGGAGAAGAGTTTGGGTCTCGCCGCCCTACTCTCGTCGCCGGCCGGCTATCAACTTGCAATTATTAAGTAAATTAAACGCTCTTAAATAACGTTAATTTTCCAGCAACTCCAGCAAGCGCATATTTCTTTCCGGCAAGAGTTATCCACGCGACTTGAGCAGCGTTCGAGAAGTCTCCGGTGGAGACGAGCGAAATTGTCTGATCCGAAGTGTTGAGAGAACAAAGACGATTGCTACACCCAAAGAGGATGGATGAAACGTTTGTTGCCAGAGGAGATGATGGAATTCCGTAAACATCAGAAGTTACGCTCTGAATTTGGCCAGAGGTGGAATTCCATTGAATCTGATCCGCGTTTGGAATCGCAACAGCGCTTGCCGCCATCCAAGCATTTACTACTTTTCCAGAGATAACTGCAGATGAAATATCAAATCCCGCAACAGCAACACCATTTGCGCTTGCTTGAATCGTTGAGTATTTCCAATCTTCAGGATAAATGGAAGATCGGGTTGCTTGTCGAACTTCTCCGAGAATAGCGGATCGGTCTTGATTCATTGAAAGAACAGAGTCATAGGTTAAATAGACAGTATTTCCAATACCAACCGCTGATACGTGGAAACCAACGTCACCCGTTGTTCGGCCTGCAGTGGCTTTGTCACCATCTACTAATTCATAATTCCATTTGTTACTGACGAAAGATGCCCCAAGGAGAATTCCTTGAGTTTCATCACGATAAAAAACTTGCAATCCTGAAGCTGTATTCACGCAAGCACTCGAAACACTTACATCGCTCGAAGTACGGACGCGCACGGGATCTTTGTAGTCATTGATTGCAGAACCGTTGCCATCTACTGTTTCATAACTCCATGTTTTCCCATTGAAAGTTGCATGGCGCAAATCTTTTTCAGTGATGTCGCCATAAAAAAGATGTAAAAATTCATTTTTCCCACTTTTTTGGATGCATGATGAAATGTATCCCGAGACATCATCGCGAGTTTTTCCCCCGGAAGCGAGATTTCCGTCGACAATAGATTTTGTCCAAGTTTTCCCATTGTAAATTGCAATTTTTAAATCACCAGTTTTGGAATCGCTATATGCAATATATTGCTTGCCAAGGAGTAATCCACTTTGAATATGGCGAGAATCTGCCGCATCAATCACAGAGGATACCCATGTGGCTCGAGGCATGATTGCATTAGTCGTGGCTGGTTCTGAAGTCCCTAAAGCATTGGACGCAGTTACGGTGAACGAATAATTACTGCCATTCTTCAACCCACTAACTGAAATTGGACTTGAAGAAGATTTGATAACGGCGCCGGTTTGATTGATTTTCACCGAGTATGAAGTCACCTGCGAAGCACGATAGTTGGTTGGCGGATCGAAAGTAACTAAAGCCCCTTTATCACCAACGAGAGCTTTAACATTTCGGACAACGGTAGGGATTCCTGTCGGAACTCCCGGATCTGGCTTTAGAAACATATCCGCCATCATGGCAAGTGCCAATGGACCAGGAGCATGAAAAACTTCACCGGCGCCTAGATTTGGCGTCATAACTGAATCATCGGCACTCGATGAAAATGTATTTTCATCGAGGTGGCTTACTGAGGATCCTTGCTGGTAAGGAGATGGTGTAAATAGTTTCGGCTTAACTCCATTATTTGCTGCAACGCCATTCTTGCCAGACCAGACCAAAGTATTAACGAGGGCGGTTCCAAGCTCGACTGAAGGTGAAGGCAAATCCATCAATCGGCGGCCATCAGGAATTTGAGTGTATGCATCAAATGGTGTTGGTTGATCGATTGCACCTCGACCATACGTCGTGTCATAAGAATCGTTTGAAAGAAAACCCAATCCGTGTCCGACTTCATGCAAAAGTATTGACTCGAGATCATATTGATCTGCAGGACAAGCGCCATCAGTTCCGATATAGAACTGGCTAGACATAGATGAATTGATATGAATAATTATTTCTGGATTTACTGGGTCCAAGTCCTTGCCCGCTAGCGCATTTGCCATTGCCGATGGGTACCAAAGATCAGGATCAGGTGCTCCCTTAAAACCATGAAAATATTTGGCTGGTGTTGCAGATGCAAGAATTCCGCCAAAACCTTGGCGAGTGAAACTTGCTTCAACATGTATAGGTACCGCCGACGAATAATCGCTTGACCACGCATCTAGGGCTGCTTGAATAGCGGGCATTTCAATTTCAGGCACACCGGTGTATGTGACAAGGAATTTGCTTTTTGCGGTTGCACGTTTCTCATTCAATAATGGCTTGTGAGTTATTGCTTTCTGATTCTGTGGCGCAGCATATGTATACGCCCAACCGGCTGGAATAGATTCGTACGTGAGCGCTTCGGCAGATGCAATTGAGGAAAGAGTTGAAGCGATGAGAATGCCGACAACCCCGAGTGGTGTCACCAATCTGGTTGATAAGCGCATAGTCAAAATCTTATAGGCTTTATGCATGGCCCAGGTTGTCCTCTATTCTCGTTCTGGCTGTCACCTGTGCGATGTTGCCTTAGAAACCTTAGAAAACCTGCAGAATGAGTTAAAAGACCAGGTGCCTTTTGATATTCAACTGCTGCTTATCGATGGGAATCCCGAGCTGGAACGCCAATTTGGCGAGCAAGTTCCGGTCACGTATATCAACGGCACTCCACACGACTTCTGGAAAGTCGATCCTGAAAGGTTTAAGAAAGCACTTCTTCAGCATCGATAATTCTGTATGCGTAACCCTGCTCTGCAAGAAAACGTTGACGATTTTGAGCAAAATCTTGATCGACGGTATCGCGCGCGACCAAAGAGTAAAAACGCGCACCACGACCATCGGCTTTCGGGCGAAGAATTCGTCCTAAACGTTGCGCCTCTTCTTGTCTAGAACCGAAAGTTCCAGATACCTGAATCGCAATGGTTGCATCCGGAAGATCAATAGAGAAGTTAGCAACTTTAGATACCACTAAACATTTGATCTCTCCCTTTCGATACAAATCGAAAAGTCGCTCACGTTCTTTAACAGGAGTCTCACCCTTAATTACTGGCGCATTTAAACTTTCTCCAAGCGCATCCAACTGATCTAAATATTGTCCGATAACAAGGACATGTTCATCAACGTGTTTTTTTGCTAGCGCCACAGCAACATCATGCTTGGTCTTGGTGGTTGAACAAAAACGATATCGATCTTCTTGTTCTGCTGTTGCGTAACTCATACGTTCGGTTTCAGTTAAATTAATTCGAACCTCAACGCAATCCGCAGGAGCGATATAACCCTGAGCTTCAATCTCTCTCCAGGGCACGTCATATCTCTTTGGTCCAATCAGAGAAAATACTTCCCCCTCCATTCCATCTTCGCGAACCAAAGTGGCAGTTAGCCCAAGACGTCGACGAGATTGAATGTCAGCAGTAAATCTAAAAATCGGTGCTGGAAGAAGATGGACTTCATCGTAAATGATTAAGCCCCAGTCGATTGCATCAAATAAATCAAGGTGAGCATAAATTCCTTGCTTGCGAGTTGTCATGACTTGATATGTTGCAATAGTTACTGGACGAATTTCCTTTTTCGCTCCGGAATATTCACCAATGTCATCTTCGTGAAGGGATGTGCGTTTCAATAGCTCATCTCGCCATTGTCTAGCAGCAACAGTATTTGTAACCAGAATAAGAGTCGTGGCTTTGGCATGAGCCATGGCGGCTGCTCCAACAATCGTTTTTCCGGCTCCACAGGGGAGAACGACAACACCAGAACCGCCATGCCAAAATCCTTCGGCAGCTAGCTCTTGATATCGCCTGATAGTCCAGCCATCTTGATTGAGTGAAATATCGTGAGCTTCACCATCAACATATCCCGCAAAATCTTCAGCTGGCCATCCAAGTTTAAGAAGGGCTTGTTTAAGAAATCCTCGTTGTCCAGGATGAACAATGATTGTTTCATCGTCCAAAGGCAGACCCAACATTGGTGCAATCTTCTTGCCACGCGTGACTTCTTTAAGCACTGCAGGATCGTTGGAAACGAGCACAAGCCCATGCACGGGATGAGCCTCTAGTCTTAAACGACCGTAGCGCGACATGGTTTCGGCGACATCGACAAGAAGTGCGTGCGGAACTGCAAAGCGCGAATATTTAAGTAAAGTATTTATAACTGCTTCTGCATCATGACCAGAAGCGCGCGCATTCCATAAGCCAAGAGAAGTCAGGCGATATGTATGAATATGCTCGGGGGATTTTTCTAGCTCAGCAAAAGGAGCAATCTCGCGACGACACTCATCAGAAAGTAGATGATCTACATCCAATAGAAGTGTCTTATCGCTCTGAACAATCAGAGGTCCATCAGTCACGGATAAGTTCCTTAATAAAGCTTTCGGTTAATTGAATTCGAGAAGGAATTGATGAAGCGAGGATGTGTTCATGTGGGGCGTGAGCTCCACTTCCGACTGCGCCGAGTCCATCCAATACTTCAACTCCAGTAGCAGCTGCAAGATTTCCATCACTTGCACCACCAACTGAGGCGGAACCAATCTCTGGAAGGCCAATTTCACGTGCCACGTGTTCAAGTCGCTCATATAGAGCAGCTGTTGAAGATAACTCCAAAGGTGGTCGATTTATTCCGCCTGTTACTTCAATCCGAGCCTCAGGGTGAGAGGGCTGTAACCCTTTGATAGCAGAATCTATTCTCGCAAGCTCCGCCATCGTAAACGAGCGCGAGTCGATATCTAGAGTGGCAAGGGCAGGCACCGTATTTGTAACTGTTCCTGAATGAAGTGTTGTTGGAACTACCGTCGTGCCAAATTCTGCATTTTCAAGAGCAACTACCTGGTTAATAATTTTTGCAACTTCAACCGTCGCATTTACTCCCTTTTCAGGCTCTAATCCAGCATGCGAGGCACGTCCATGAACTTTGATTTGATACATCGAGGTTCCTTTGCGGCCAACTTTCACTTTTCCGTCGAGAGAAGCTTCGAAAACAAGAACTGCCGCAGCACTTTTTGAAACTCGCTCAATAAGATTTCGGGAAGTCTGGCTACCAACTTCCTCATCGGTCGTTGCAATGAGAGCCACAGATTTTTCCGCACCAACGATTCCGCGAAGTGCGTGAACTGCCTGCAAGAAACCTGCCTTCATATCAAAGGTTCCTGGTCCAAAAACCTTGTCACCATCAACTCTCCACAAAGGGAGATAGGAGTCAATCGGCCAAACGGTATCAAGGTGAGTTAGAAGAACAACGCGTGGATTTTCGCTACCCCACCACAAGACCGGACGACCATTTTCGATCAGAATTTTCGCCGGGATTTCGCAATTGCGATCCACTATCTCTTTTGCAAGATTAATAACTTTGGTGCAGGCTTCTAAATCTTCGGTTGGGGATTGGCATTCGACGAGTTCTCTAAGTTCAGCAAGAAATGTCATGGCGTAAGTCTGCCCTATCTTTCGGCTGGCGCGACGCCAGTTATACGAGGAATTCTGAAGTAAGCGACTTCACCGGTGCCGTGGTCTCTTGCTACAAGCGTTCCGAGCGAGATCGATATCGGGTCAATCAGCTTCTGGGTGACCCCGCCATTGTTATCGGCATACCCGATAGTCACACTCGCTTGCTCTTCAATATATTGATTCAAAATATCCAAAGTCTCATTCGCCGTTGTTCTCGGAACAATCTTTGGTTTGTTAGATGTGGCTTTATCTCCAGCACGAAGTGCTTTAACAGCCGAAGTAATAAGTGCCGCAGAAGGTGTTGCTGGATCGCCAATGATGCGCGGAGGCTTAGGTCGTGACTTTGAACGACGTATTGCAGGGGCCGAAACCAAAATTCCAGTTTCGTTTTCAAGAGCCGGCAAATATCCAGCATCCCGAAGAGCATTTACAAGATCGTGCAAGTCTGTTTCAGATATCAATACTTGTGGAGCAAGTTTACGAATATGAATATCTTCTAATTTTTTATCGTGAACAATTTGTTGGATCAGACCTTCATCCTCACAGCGAATATAAGAACTACCCACTCCAACGCGCAAACGGCCATGACGTTTGGAGACATCGTTAATCAAATACTCAAGTGGCTGCGGAACTGGGGTTCTGGAAACTTTCTTTAAGAAATCTTTAATTTGTTCACCGGTTTGCCCGTGGTCAAGTCCTCTTCTAATGGAACCTTCGCTAAATCTATAAACAGTAGCTCCGCCGCGGCTTTCAATATCAGCGATTGTTCCAATTGCATTAGCTAGTTCGACTGTTAGGGGACCGGGAGCAATTGCGCTGTTATCACTTTGAATAAGTATGTGATCTACCGGTTCAGGAAGAGCCAATTTAACTCCGAGATCATTGCCTGCAAGCAACGCACTTCCAAATGTTGAGAGAGCACCTTGGCCTGTAATACCTAACCACTCTGCTTCGCGCAAAATCCATTGCGTGTATTCGGCATTTGCTCGTGTTGGTGTTTTCCATTTCAGCAATTCGACGAGTGAGTCGATATCTGGATCTAGCTCTAAATTCTCCGAAAGGACTTCTAACGTTAATTTCTTAAGAGCAGCAATAGTTGATCGATCTATCTCTGGCCCAAGTGCTGCGACGTTTTTCCCATCAGCTTTTCCAATAAGCCCAGCAACGCGTGAGGTTTGCAGCCACAAGGTGACTAAATTGTGCCAACGATCTTCAGGTTCGCGACTTAACCATGCATCAAAAGCAATTGTCGGAAGTATTTGATCGTCGGTATCAATGACTATGAGTCCGGCTAAGTAGAGAATCTCCCCAACAAATCCTGCGCATTCTTCGGTGACGCCAAGATGTTCTGCAGCTGACTTCAAATCACGGACGCCAAGTCCTCCTGAGCGAAGGGCTGTTGGAGGTTCGTCTGACCAAAAGTGTGCAAGCTCCTCAACCCATCGAATGAGTGTGGAAATATTGGCGATTGCGGCTTGATCAACGTTCTTCTGAATTCGCTTTGAACCGTTGATCAAAGGTTGGGTTGGTTTTAATTCCTTAAAAATTTTCCCGCCTCGAAGATGTAATCCGACTTGACGAGGAAGAAGTACATTTTGTGAATCGACGGCTATAAGGAATTTATTTTCTAGAAGCCACTTAATATTTGCATTAGCTTTCTTTATGTCAGCAACTTGTCCTCGAGGAGGACCCCAAGCCATTCTTTCCAATATCTGTAGCGCACCTTCGGGGGCGTTTTTTAATTCTTTAACAGAAACTTTTCCGGGAGTGATTGGGCCAAGTCCAGCAGGGAATTCGCCCAGAACCGTTCTTACATTCGATGGGATTCTGTATTTTTCACCATCTTTATATGCAAATCCGCGCTTCCACAGAAGCTCAATCGTTTTAATCGCTTCCTTACCAACAAGTTGAAGAACTTCAATTTCACTAAATGGTTCTTCAAGGATCACCATGGCGGTCAGTACATCAAATTGCCATTGGGTCAAAACATCTCTTGCGCGAAGCAAGCTTGGAGTTGAATTTGCTCTTGCGGCAAGCGCACTAAGGTCCGAAGGAACTGGCGAGAGTAAATCTGGGCGTGCCGAAAAGAGTTCGGCCAGGGACTTATCATCGCGACCGCGAAGTTCTTCAGCAAAGGATGGGCTCGACATAACCTGCCAACAATACCCCCTTGCTACTTGGCTTTGCGACGCCTAAAAGCAGGGTGCAAACCTCCTGCGATTGCCGCTGCCCGATTGATGACAGGGGCGATGATTGTCTTAAACCAACGTCCACGGCGAAAATCATAAATCGGCCAAGAATCCTTTGCGGCACGAATTCTCAACAGCGTATCTGGATTTATAACGCATGGTTTTCCAACAGCTTCAAGAAGAGGGATGTCATTGTGGCTATCTGAGTAACCATATGAAAGTGAGAGGTCAATATTTTTTTCGATAGACAGAGCTTTTATAGCCCGAGCTTTCTCACTTCCATGCAAAAGCTTTCCATTAATTTTTCCTGTGTATTCGCCGTCGATTTCTTCGGCGCAGGTACCCAACGCACCTGTAAATCCAAGGCGCGTAGCAATGAGATTCGCAAATTCAACTGGGCTAGCTGTTACTAGCCAAACATCTTCACCTCGCTGCAAATGCTCTTGCGCGATCTCAAGCGTTCCTTGCCAAAGCGCGGGAGAGACGTATCGGTCATAAACGTCATTACCCATCTCAAGTAACTCTTCGACGTTGTGGCCCTTAACTACTCGAAGCGCAGCAGTTTGAATACGATCGACTTCTTCTTGATTTCGCTCGCCCACGAGTTGATAACGAAGATTGGCCAGCACGAATGCAGCTATATCTCGTTTATTAAAGAAGCCTCTCTGATACATGCCTTTACTTATGAAGTAGAGAGAAGACCCTCTAACCAAAGTATTGTCGATATCAAAAAAGGCCGCTCGCTTGGTCTGGAGAGCCATACTCGTAAGCCTAGCGATTACCAGTGGAAATTAACGGCCTTTGCCCTCCTTTATGCTTCTCTCATGGGGTCAACAGTTCATGTCATGCGTCATGGTGAGGTATTTAACCCCGAAAAAATCCTTTACGGTTTACAACCAGGTTGGCATCTTTCTGACCGCGGCCATCAAATGGCAGGTGTTGTCGCAGAATGGTCAAAACAATTTGATATTGGCGTCGTCCATGCTTCGCCTCTGCAACGAGCACAAGAGACTGCAACTCCCGTTGCTCGGATTCATGGTTTAGATATCACTACGGATGATCGATTAATTGAAGCAACGAATATTTTTGAGGGAAAGAAATTTGAATTGGGTAGCGGAGTTCTCAAGCATCCAAGTTCATGGCGACATTTAACACGTCCCTGGATTCCATCATGGGGCGAACCGTATGAGAAACAAATAACTCGAATGCTGGCTGCAGTTTTTGCGGCGCGTGATGCAGCAGAAAAAGTTGGAGCAAATAAAGATGCTATCTGCGTCTCTCACCAACTTCCAATCTGGATATTACGTTCAGCAGTTGAAGGAAAACGTTTGTTGCACGATCCACGTAAACGCGAATGCACTTTGGCATCTGTTACAAGTCTTCACTTTGATGACGATGGAATGATTAGTGACGTCACTTATTCAGAGCCTGCGAAAGCACTTCTACCAAAGAAATGAAGAGACTAATTGTTCTTCTATCTCTCACTTCGACTCTTTTATTAAGCGGTTGTGCCGGCGGTGGAACTTCTTCGCCCAATGAAAATGCTTTCGTTTCCGGTGATGGCGTCGCCATCTACGTTCAACCCGCGGATCGCAAGCCGGCACCCTCTCTAAATGGAGAAACGCTGTCTGGCCAAAAGTTTGTTGCTGAAAGAAAAGTAACGGTTGTTAATGTTTGGGCATCATGGTGTTCGCCTTGTCGAGCAGAAGCACCGTTATTGGAAGATTTTGCAACCAAAGAAAGAGATATCCAATTCGTGGGTATTTTGACTCGAGATAATTTCACATCAGCTCAAAGCTTTGTAAATCGCTTTAAAATCACTTATCCAACACTTACAGATGATTCACTGCTTGCCGCATTTAGAGGTTCCCTTGTTCCAAATGCGATTCCAACAACAATTATCATTGATAAAGAGAATCGGGTGGCAGCCAGAATAAGCGGCCAAGTCACTTATGCGTTGCTTGATAACATGATTAAAAAGGTTGTGCAAAATGCATGACTTCTTTGTAAATCAAGTATTTAGTGGCAATGTTTTGATTGCTCTCATTGTCGCTTTCATCGCAGGTTTAATTTCCTTCTTCTCACCTTGCGTCCTTCCTCTTGTGCCAGGATATTTGTCGTATGCAGCGGGCATGACAGATGTAAAGAATCGAAGTCGAGTTGCTCTTGGCGCTGTTTTATTTGTCCTTGGTTTCTCTCTTTTATTTATTTCTTATGGAGCACTTTTTGGTTCCCTCGGCTCACATATCTCATCAAACTCAAGAACTATTTCAGTAATACTTGGGCTGCTCACGATAATGATGGGCGTAGTTTTCATCTCCAGTCAACGTTTCTACAAATCTTTCAAACCAACGTGGAAATCCAAAGCAGGTCTAGCTGGTGCCCCATTGCTTGGTTTTCTATTTGGTGTCGGTTGGACGCCTTGTATTGGACCAACGCTCGGCGCTGTACAGGCACTTTCATTCCAAAGTTCTAGTGCGCTTCGAGGTGCGATTCTCTCTGTTGCTTACTGTCTTGGTATCGGGTTGCCCTTTATTTTTGTTGGCATTTTCTTTGATCAATCCACAAAACTTCGACGACTTCTTTCTCGTCGAGGTGACCTCATCACAAAAATTGGTGGAGTCTTCCTCATCATCATTGGCATTCTGCAAGTTTCGGGGGCTTGGGATTCAATCATGAATACTTTACGAAGCCTTATTTCTGGTTTTATACCGGTGATTTGATGAGCGAGAAAATGACAGAAATTCCGCTGGGAGGAATCCCGCTTTTAAGATGGATGTGGCGACAGCTCACAAGCATGCGTACCGCACTTCTTTTATTAATGCTTTTGGGGATTGGTTCAATTCCTGGCTCTCTCTTTCCTCAGAGAACTCAAAACCCAATGAAAGTCCGAGAGTATTTAGCTTCACATGGTTCGCTCGGAACGTGGCTAGATCGATTCCACTTCTTTGACGTTTATAGCTCGCCTTGGTTCAGTGCTATTTATTTGTTGCTATTTATTTCACTCATTGGCTGCGTTCTGCCTCGTACCCTTGAGCATCTCCGAGCTATCGGGAAGCAACCTCCTCTCACCCCTCGCAACTTAGATCGCATGGAAGGCCATGAGATTCTCAGTTCTGGTGATCTTGATAGAGCAGAAGCCTGGCTACGAAAAAAGCATTTCCGAATTCGTCGAGATGAAGACTCTATTTCTGCAGAAAAGGGTTATTCGCGCGAAACTGGAAATCTGCTTTTCCACCTTTCCCTGATTCTCATTCTCGTTGCAGTCGGAGTGGGTTCTCTCTTTGGATCTAAAGGCGAAGCAATAGTGAATGTTGGAGAGAGATTTATCAACACTCCAACGTCCTATGACAGTTTGGCTTTTGGAAAATTTCAATCCGATCAGTCCATGCAGTCCTTTTCACTTCGAGTTACGGATTTTTCCGCAAAATACGATCCAGCAACAAATGCTCCGCAGGATTACACCCTTACTGTTGCCGCTGCAAAACCTATTGGCTCGCCTGAAAAGAAAATAGTCATTAAAGTGAATAGTCCGCTTACTTATGGAAATACCAAGATTTATTTGCAAGCCAATGGTTATTCACCAGTAGTCACAGTCCGAGATAAGAGTGGAACTATTACATTTCACGGCCCAGTTACATTCTTGCCGCAAGATGGAAACCTCACATCAATTGGTGCAATAAAAGTTCCCGATATGAATCCTCAAATTGGTTTTGTAGGTTCATTTGTTCCCACTTACGATCGCACTTCAAAAAGAGGCGCCTTTTCTGTCTTCCCTGAGGTCTTAGATCCCCGTCTTTTATTATCAGTTTGGAAGGGAAATCTTGGTCTGGATGCAGGAATCCCGCAATCGGTTTATCGCTTGGATACTTCTAAAATGGAGAGAATTGCTCTCAAACAATTAACTCTTGGACAGACCCTGAATTTCGGTGACGGTTCCATCACATTTGATGGTTGGAGATCATGGGTGAACCTACAAATTGTTGATGATCCAGGGAAGCTTTACGCTCTTCTCGGTGCAATTTTGGCTATCTTCGGACTATTGCTTTCGCTCTTCACTCGCCAACGAAGAATTTGGGTGAAACGATCGAATCAGGTAGAAATAGCAGGCTTGGCAAAGAACAGTGCTCCAGGTTTAATTGAAGAACTTTCGCAACTAAAGAAGTGGATGGAAGATGAGCTCTAGGCAGTTAGCTTTCCTATCGAACTACTCGATTTATTCTGCGATGTTTCTTTATACAGTTGCATTCTTTTCACATGCGGTAGAAGTTGCATTCTCAGTTCGTCATGCTGAAGAGAGTACAAAATTTGATTTTGCTAAGACCGATAAAGCCGGTCGTATCGGTACTGCCATGATGATTCTTGCGCAAATTTTTCTGACAGCCGGTGTAATCATCCGCGGTCTTTCCGCACATCGTGCTCCGTGGGGAAACATGTATGAATTTTCTATCACGGGAGCAATGGCGTTTTCTGGGGCGTACCTCTTTGCGCTCATCAAATATAAATTGCGTTGGCTCGGGCTTCCCGTTTCAATTGCCGTTCTTTTAACACTTGGCACCGCAGTAACTCTTCTCTACCGTCCAAGCGCCCCATTGGTTCCTGCTCTTAAATCGACATGGTTGATCATCCATGTTTCGGCAGCAATTGCTTCCGGAGGCGTCTTTCTTCTTGCAAATGCAATTGCGGCAACTTATTTAATTCTCGATCGCATGGAATCTCGTGGCGGACGTAACGAATGGGCTAAGAAACTTCCGAGCCTTGAATACCTAGATCAACTTTCATATCGACTTGTTGCATTTGTTTTTCCATTGTGGACATTTGCGGTTATCGCAGGCGCTATTTGGGCAGAATCTGCATGGGGCCGATATTGGGGATGGGATCCAAAAGAAACTTGGGCTTTCATCACATGGATTGCTTACGCTGCATATCTCCATGCCCGCGTAACTATTGGCTGGCGTGGCCGCAGAGCCGCATGGCTCTGCCTATTTGCTGGCTCAACTTTTCTCTTTAATTATGTTTACGTAAATGTTTGGGGAACAGGAAGACATACTTACTCTGG
>CANCGX010000008.1 GCA_947377725.1 Actinomycetota bacterium | reverse complement strand
AGATTTAGATCTTTCACATATTCGTTCGTGGTTAGCTTCTTTGCAAGCCAACGGCGCAACTCGTTCTACATTGGCTCGCAGAATCGTTTCGATGAGGGCTTTTACATACTGGGCAGCAAGCAACGGGTGGATCAAATCTGATTATGGCGCTGCACTTGCCATTCCAAAACCACAACCGCATCTTCCTGAAGTTCTAGATATTGAAGATACAGAAATTGTTCTGGCGGCCCTTCAGTTGAAAGCCGGCGAAGATCCTTCTCCTGTGAACCTGCGAAATCTTGCAATGGTTGAAGTCTTGTATGCCTCAGGAATTCGTATTTCAGAACTATGCGGGTTAGATATTCTTTCAATCGACACATCTCGAAATACTTTGCGGGTAATTGGAAAAGGAAATAAAGAGCGAGTTGTTCCTATTGGAATTCCTGCCATGGAAGCTCTTCAGAATTACCTTCAGCTTGCTCGCCCAAAAGTGGTTAATGAAAAATCCGGAAGCGCGGTTTTTCTAGGGTCGAGAGGTAAACGTATCGACCAACGGACTGCGCGCGATGCTGTGTATGACGCAATGGAGGCAATTGGATCGACGATGGGGCCTCATGGCCTTCGCCACACTGCTGCCACCCATCTTCTTGAAGGTGGGGCTGACCTTCGAACCGTTCAAGAGATTTTGGGTCATTCATCGCTGTCGACCACCCAGATTTATACGCATGTATCGCCAGAAAGACTCCAAAAGGCGTACGAGCAAGCTCACCCTCGTGCCTGATGGAACTTGATCGGCCTTGATTTTGTCCTCACGGAGGAGCCCAATAAGATTCACCCAGCAGGAAAGGCAACTTTCCTGACTTCATACGTCTTACCTATTTCGATAGGAACCACTTCGGTCCAGAGATAAAACTCTGGTCGGTGACAAGACGTTAGAGATTCAACAAATTGTTGGATCGTTAACCGAGTGCGTATTTCAGCTTTGCGCTGGAGTATGCAATAAAGGAGCGTGCCGCCATGGCGGTTGTAACAATGAGAGAACTCCTCGACAGCGGAGTCCACTTCGGACACCAAACTCGTCGATGGAATCCAAAAATGAAGCGCTACATTTTCACAGAGCGCAATGGCATTTACATCATCGATATTCAGCAATCTCTTGCTCTTATCGACAGTGCATACGAGTTCATTAAGAACACAGTTGCAAAGGGTGGCCACGTACTTTTCGTTGGCACCAAGAAGCAAGCACATGCACCTATCAAGGAACAGTCAGCTCGCGTAGGCATGCCTTACGTTACAGAGCGCTGGCTTGGTGGAATGCTTACAAATTTCCCAACCGTCTACAAGCGTATTCAACGCTTGAAGGAGTTGGAACTTCTAGAAGAGAAGAACGATCAAGTTCTTACAAAGAAGGAACTTCTAGTTCTTCGTCGTGAGCGCGAAAAGCTTACAAAGAACCTTGAAGGTATCCGCAACATGACCAAGTTGCCTTCAGCAATTTGGGTAGTCGACACAAAGAAGGAACACCTTGCTGTTGCAGAAGCACACAAGCTAGGAATTCCAGTTGTCGCAATCTTGGATACAAACTGCGATCCAGATGAAGTTGATTTCAAGATTCCTGGTAACGATGATGCAATCCGTTCAATCGGTTTGCTAACTCGCGTTATCGCTGATGCTGCAGCTGCTGGTCTTGCTGCTCGCTCAGCTAACGCTGCATCAAACCCAGATAAGGCACCAGCTGCTGCTTCAACAGATGCAGATAAGTTGGCAGAAGAGATTCTTGCTGCTGCACCAGTTGTTGAAACTGCTGCGCCTGCTGCAACAGAGGCCGTTGTTACCGAAGTTAAGGAGTAAGTGAACTAGTTATGGCTTACACAGCTGAAGATGTAAAGAAACTGCGCGAATTAACCGCAGCAGGAATGCTTGATTGCAAAAAGGCACTCGATGAAGCCGATGGCGACTTCGACAAGGCTGTTGAAATCATTCGCGTTAAGGGTTTGAAAGGCGTCACCAAGCGTGAAGGCCGCTCAACCTCTAATGGATTGGTTATTGCAAAGGCAGAAGGCACTCGCGGAGTGATGCTCGAACTTAACTGCGAAACAGATTTCGTAGCTAAGGGCGATCGCTTCCAAGAGCTTGCAAATGAACTCTTGAACCACCTCTCAACATCGAGCATCAACGACCTTCCAGCTTTCTTGGCATCAACACTTCCAAGCGGCCAGACAGTTCAAGCTCGCGTAGATGAGGGAAATGCAACTCTCGGCGAAAAGATTGAAATCCGTCGTATTGCAGTTCTCGAAGGTTCACCAGTTTCCCTCTACTTGCACCGCACGAATCCAGACCTTCCACCACAACTTGGTGTTTTGGTCCAACTCACAGCTGACGCTGTTGAGGCAGGCAAAGATGTTGCACAACACATTGCAGCATTTGCTCCTCAATTCGTTCGCCGCGAAGATATTCCTGCAGATCAGATTGAGGCAGAACGTCATATTGCTGAAGAGACAGCTCGTGCTGAAGGAAAGCCAGAAGCTTCTCTCACCAAGATTGTCGAAGGCCGCGTTACTGGTTTCGTCAAGGAAATCAGCCTTCTAGAGCAATCTTTTGCTAAGGATGCGAAGAAGACAGTCCAACAAATCCTCGATGAGGCAAAGACCGCTGTGTCGGCGTTTCACCGTTTTAAGGTTGGGCAGTAATCTCATCCAGTAGAACTAGCAATTAGCTGGAATTAAAGCGAAAGGAGCACTTCTCATGGCCCGTAAAGGTTACAAGAGAGTGCTCCTTAAGCTTTCTGGAGAAGTATTTGGTGGAGCAAAAGGCATCGGTGTTGATCCTGATGTTGTTCATGACATAGCTTCGCAAATCGCAGATGTAGTACGAAGTGGAACACAGGTAGCGATAGTTGTTGGCGGAGGAAATTACTTCCGCGGAGCAGAGCTCCAACAGCGTGGAATGGATCGCGCTCGCGCCGACTATATGGGAATGCTCGGAACAGTCATGAACTGTTTGGCACTTCAAGATTTCCTAGAGAAAGAAAATATCGATACCCGAGTACAAACCGCGATAACAATGGGTCAAGTTGCCGAGCCATATATCCCACGCCGCTCGATTCGCCACTTGGAAAAAGGTCGCGTTGTTATTTTTGGTGCAGGCGCGGGCATGCCTTTCTTTACGACAGACACTGTTGCCGCTCAACGTGCGCTTGAAATCGGAGCCGAATGTTTGCTTCTCGCAAAGAGTGGTGTTGATGGTGTTTACACCGCAGATCCTAAGAAGGATCCAACTGCCACAAAATATGATTCCGTCAGTTATGACGATGTCCTCTCAAAGTCGCTCGCCGTTGCAGATGCTGCTGCGTTTAGTCTCTGCCGCGAGAATAACCTCCCAATTATTATTTTTGACTTAAAGAACAAAGGCAATATCGCTCGAGCTGTTAAGGGCGATCAAATCGGAACACTCGTTTCCGGCAATTAATAGATCGATAAAGGGGAAACCAAGCGAAATGTCTGATCTCAACGCACTATTGGCTGATGCCAATACGAAGATGACGAAAGCAATTGAAGTTGCCAAGGATGATTTTGGTGCGATTCGCACCGGACGCGCTCACCCTTCCATGTTCGCAAAAATCATGGTCGATTACTACGGTTCGTTCACCCCGCTTGCGTCATTAGCAACGATTCAAGTTCCGGAAAACCGCATGGCTCTTGTAAGCCCTTTTGATAAAGGCGCTATAGCTCTCGTCGAGAAGGCAATTCGTGAATCAGATCTCGGCGTTAATCCTCAAACAGATGGTGGCGTTATTCGCGTTAATTTCCCACAACTCACAGAAGAACGCCGCAAGGATTACATCAAAGTAGCCCGCAATAAGGCTGAAGATTCCCGCATATCCATCCGTAACATTCGTCGCACAGCTAAAGAAGCGATGGAAAAGATGGAAAAAGATGGAGATGCAGGCAAGGACGATGTTGCCCGTGCTGAAAAAGATTTAGAGAAAACTACGAGTGATCACGTCGCAAAAATCGATGATCTGCTTAAGCATAAGGAAGCCGAGCTTCTCGAGGTTTAAATCTCGAACGTAGCCATGGATGATATTCATTCGCTCAACGAAGCGATAAATAAGCGTGCAGGAAGAAAACTTCTTCCTTCAATAATCGTTTCTCTAGTAATTCTTGCAGTCGTTTTTGGAACACTGCACATCCACCCAATCCTTTTCACGGGTCTAATCTTGATTGCTGTAATTCTTGCGATTCGTGAACTAAATCATGGATTCAAAATCGCAGGAATTATGATTCCGGATTATTTTCTCCAGGTTGCTTCCGTTGGCGTAGTTGCAGCTGCCTATTTGGGTCGCGTATCGGGATTGTCTGTTGCTGTAGCAATCGCACTACCTAATCTCTGCGTTTTCTTGTTGGCGCTTTCTCCTATCGATTTTATTAAGCGAATTTCAGCCGCGAGTCTCGCGGTTTTTTATATACCTTTTCTCGCCGGGTTCATCGTCCTTCTTGCTCATGATGATGACGGTCCAGCACGAATTCTGACTTTGGTTGTTCTCGTCGCTTGTAACGATACTTTCGCATACATATCAGGGGTCCTTTTTGGTCGCCATCCATTGGCGCCACACATCAGCCCAAAGAAAACATGGGAAGGCTTAATTGGCTCTCTCATCGCAACAACAGTTGGCGCTTCACTTATTTTCCACTTTGTTGCCCACAAACATTGGTGGCTTGGAGTTCTGATTGGTTTAATGGGAGTTGCAACAGCAACAGCAGGGGATTTGATTGAATCTGCGATCAAGCGGGATTTGAATATTAAAGATATGGGCTCACTACTTCCCGGTCACGGCGGAGTTTTAGACCGTATCGATTCTGTACTTTTTACTGGCCCTGCCGTCTGGTTTGTGCTTGAACTAATCAAACATTGGAAGTTGTAGCCACCATGTCAGATGAGCTGAAATTAGTATTCGATGAACCAAAACAAAGAGTAAAACCACCGAAACACTTTGCGGATTTAGACCCAGAAGGCCGAAAAGCGCTTGCTGAGGAAATTGGCTTGCCAGCATTTCGCGCTAAGCAAATTGCTACGCATTTTTTCGTTCACTATAACGATGATCCTGAGACATGGACCGATATACCGAAGGACTTACGTTCGGTTGTAACCGAAAAATTCACGCCAAAGCTCATCACGCTTGTACGTACCGTCACGGCAGATAACGGCAAAACACGAAAAGACCTTTGGAGATTGCACGACGGAGTTCTTGTCGAGAGCGTCCTTATGCGTTATTCCGACCGCACAACTGTTTGTATTTCATCGCAAGCAGGTTGTGGAATGAACTGTCCATTTTGCGCAACAGGACAAGCAGGTTTGACTCGCAATTTAACAGCTGGAGAAATCACTGCACAGGTCGTTGCCGCAGCGAGAACATGTGCATCTGGTGAATTGCCAGGGGGAGAGACTCGGTTGTCGAACGTTGTTTTTATGGGCATGGGCGAACCGATGGCTAACTACAACGCGATGATTCGTTCGGTAAGAAACATTACAGCTCCTCAGCCCGACGGGCTTGGTATCGGAGCAAGATCTGTCACGGTCTCAACAGTCGGTCTGGTAAATGGAATCGACAAACTTCGCGATGAAGGAATTCCAGTTACATTGGCCGTTTCTCTTCACACTCCAGATGATGAACTTCGAGATTCACTCGTCCCAATCAATTCTCGCTGGAAGGTCAAGGAAGTTCTCGATGCTGCTGATCGCTACTCTGATAAGACTGGCCGCAGATATTCAATCGAATATGCACTCATCCGCGATATCAACGATCAAGCTTGGCGTTCAGATCTCTTGGGACGTCTTTTGAAGAATCGAAATGCTCACGTGAACTTAATTCCGCTCAACCCAACTCCGGGCTCTAAGTGGACAGCCTCTCGTCACCAAGACGAGGCAGAATTTGTCAGAATCCTTGAAACATATGGGGTTCCAGTCACGGTACGCGATACTCGAGGCAGGGAAATTGACGGTGCCTGTGGTCAACTGGCCGCCGCCGAGATAACCTCTCCCTCATGAAAACACTGAACAATTTCATCAATGGCAAGAAGCAAGCATCGACTAGCGGCCAAACATCAGAGATTATTGATCCAGTAACGGGAACTCCATATACAACGGCCCCTGTTTCGAACGCAGCCGATGTAGACCAAGCCGTTAACGCCGCAGCGAAAGCATTCGAAGGATGGCGAGATTCCACTCCTTCTGAAAGACAACGCGCCCTACTCAAAATTGCAGATGCATTTGAATCACGCGCCGATGAATTAATTGCTATTGAATCTGAAAATACAGGTAAGCCAATCGCGCTCACTACTTCAGAAGAAGCTCCACCGATGATTGATCAGATCCGATTTTTTGCCGGTGCTGCAAGAAATCTAGAAGGCCGCTCCGCTGGAGAATATATGCGTGGCATGACTTCCTTTATTCGCCGCGAACCTATTGGCGTATGTGCACAAGTGACGCCTTGGAATTATCCAATGATGATGGCTGTATGGAAATGGGCCCCAGCGATTGCAGCTGGAAATACCGTAGTTCTAAAGCCAAGTGATACAACTCCAGCCTCAACTGTGTGGATGGCAGAAGTAATGTCAGAATTTCTTCCAGAAGGTGTTTTTAACGTTGTTACAGGAGATCGCGATACAGGACGCGCTCTTGTCGAACACAAGATCCCGCAAATGGTTTCAATCACCGGATCTGTTCGCGCCGGTATGGAAGTTGCGAAGAGCGCATCAAGTGATTTGAAAAAAGTTCACCTTGAACTCGGCGGCAAAGCCCCTGTCGTAGTTTTTGCAGATGCAAATTTGGAAGCAGCCGCAGAAGCAATTGCAATTGCTGGTTATTTCAACGCTGGTCAAGATTGCACTGCAGCTACTCGAGTTCTTGTTGAGGCAAGTGTCTACGATGATTTCGTAGCCCTGCTGGCAAAACAAGCAAATGAAAATATTTCAACAGGTGCTCCAACCGAGGATGTTCTATACGGTCCTGTAAACAATGCGAGTCAATTGGCCCGACTTCAGGGATTCATTGAGCGGGCTCCATCGCACTCACGCATTGTTGCTGGCGGTACAAAGGTTGATCGAGCTGGCTATTTCTGGAATCCAACGGTGGTCGCCGACCTCAAGCAGGACGATGAGATGATTCAAAATGAGATTTTTGGGCCAGTTATCACTGTTCAAAAGTTCGCGGATGAGGCCCAAGCGATAAGTTATGCAAACGGAGTTGCCTACGGTTTGGCGTCTAGCGTCTGGACTAGCAACCATGGAAGGGCCATGAGACTGGCTAAAGCATTTGATTTTGGCTGTGTTTGGATTAATACCCACATCCCAATTGTTGCTGAGATGCCTCATGGCGGATTCAAGCACTCCGGATACGGGAAGGACCTCTCAAATTACGGCTTTGAGGATTACACCCGCATAAAGCACGTCATGACAAACCTCAATCTGTAACCGAAATTTAATCTTTTCGGTCTAGTATTTCCTATCAGTAACCCCCATTCATAGTCTGATTGAATGCTCGTAGAGAGGCTCGTACAGTGTCGAAAATGAACCGCGAAATTCCCGCAGGAGAAAACGATCTGCTTGGACAACTTGAAAATGCGTCTAAGGCTTTCCTTTCTCGTAGGGCACTTTTAGCTGGAGCCGGCGGAGCTGCCGCAGCATCGATGATTGGACTTGAGGGTTCACAGACAGCGCAAGCAGCGGGCGGAACCGTTCGTTGGGCAAACTGGGGTCTGTATCTAGATTTTGATAACAAGACAAAGAAGTATCCAACGCTTGAGGCCTTTATTAAGAAGACGGGAATCAAGGCGACATATCAAGAAGCCATTGATGACAATGACACATTTACCGCAAAAGTTTCACCTCAACTTCGAATCAAAAAAGATATTGGTTATGACGTTGTCACAATGACCGAATGGAAAGCTGCCCAATGGGTTGCAAGCGGATTTGTTCAGAAGTTTGATGACGCGGCAGTTCCAAATAAGAAAAATGTCCAAGCTTCACTATTGAATCGTCCCTTTGATAAGGGTCGTCACTATTCACTTCCATGGGCTGGAATCATCGCGGGTATTGCTTGGTCTAAGAAGGCGCTCCCTAAAGGCTTGAAAACTCTTGATGATCTTTTTGCTCCAGCAAATAAAGGTCGCATTGAAGTTCTCTCTGAAATGCGCGACACCATTGGGCTCATCATGCTCTGGCAGGGTGTTGATATTTCAAAGCCATTTACCGAAACTCAATTCCAAAAAGCAGTTGATTTCCTTCAAAAGAAAATCAAAGATGGCTACATTCGCCAAGTAAAGGGTCAGAGCTACGCAGAAGATCTCATCAGCGGAGATGCCATTGCAGTAATTGGTTGGTCAGGCGATATCAATCAGCTTAACCTTCAAAATGGCAATCGCTTTGGATTCGCAGTTCCAGAGTCTGGTGGAACATTCTCAACCGATAACCTGATGATTCCTTCGACTTCGCCAAATAAAGCTGCGGCAGAAGCGCTCATCAACTATTACTACGATCCACTCGTGGCTGCAAAGGTTGCGAATTACATTACTTACATCTGCCCAGTTGCTGGCGCCCAAGAAGCTATGGCAAAAGTAAATCCAAAGCAGGTAAATAATCCTTTGATTTTCCCTACCGATGCAATGTGGAAGAACCTCAAGGTATTCCGTGAGCTCAATCCGGCGGATACAGCTAAATATGCGAAGTCTTTCCAGAAGGCAATCGGTAACGGTTAATGCCTGACGCTTCAACCTCTGCAAAAGGCGATCTCAAGCTTGTAAATCTCACCAAAAGTTTTGGTGAATTTAAGGCTGTCGACGACTTAACGCTCACCATTCCCGAAGGTTCGTTCTTTGCACTACTTGGACCTTCTGGTTGTGGCAAGACAACGACGCTTCGCATGATTGCGGGCTTAGAAGATCCAACATCGGGCAAGATTTCAATTGGTTCGACGGATATCACGGATAAGCGTCCATACCAACGTCCAGTGAATACTGTCTTCCAAAACTATGCGCTTTTTCCTCACTTAACAATCTTTGAAAATATTGCTTTCGGATTGCGCCGACGTGGAATCAAAGATGTAAAAGCTCAGGTAGATAAAGTTCTTAATCTTGTAGAACTTCCTCATTTGGCAGATCGTAAACCAACCCAACTTTCAGGCGGCCAGCAGCAGCGCATCGCAGTTGCTCGCGCAATTGTTAATCGCCCAGCGTTGCTTCTTCTTGATGAGCCACTCGGCGCACTTGATTTGAAACTTCGCCGCCAAATGCAGATTGAATTGAAATGGATCCAAACTGAAGTCGGTTTAACATTCGTTCACGTCACGCACGATCAAGAAGAAGCCATGACAATGGCTGACACGATTGCAGTGATGAACGAGGGCCGTATCGAGCAAATGGGTACTCCTGCCGAACTTTACGACAATCCAAAAACCGCATTTGTTGCTAACTTCTTAGGTCAATCCAACTTGATCCAAGGATCTATTGTTGACAGCGATGGCGATTATCACGTTGTGGATTTGCACGGCCAAAAAGTAAAAGTCTTGAAGAGCCGTACTCACTCCAAAACCAGTTCAGTTCTCTATGCAATCCGACCTGAAAAGTTGCGCATCGACACCGATGGCCATATTCGTCCTGGCAATGTATTCAAGGGCGGCCATATTGTGGATGTTTCATACATTGGAGTATCGACCCAGTACCAGGTTGAAATGCCTTGGGGACAAGAAATCATGGTCTTCGAGCAGAACGATGACGGTATTCCACCACTTGATAAAGGTGATGAAGTAACTCTTACATTCGAACCAGCCTTTGCTTTTGCACTTGATGGTTCACAAGATGCAACTGCAGGTTCTGAAGTAAATCCAGAGGAAGAGTAAGCATGGCTGCGGTCGTTCGTGCCTCTGGCACAGCAACTTCTGAGCTAAAAAAGAAGTCACTTGTTCCGTATTTGTTGCTTGCTCCCGGCCTTCTCTGGCTAGCACTATTTTTTGTTGCCCCGATCATTACCTTGGTGGGAACCGCGACAAAAACTCCAGGTGCAGGTATTGGTGAATTTATTCAGACCTACCGTTGGGCAAACTATTGGGATGCACTGACTGGTGCAAGTGCCCAATTTGGCCGCTCATTCCTTTACGCATTTATTGCCACTCTATTGGCGCTAGCTATTGCATATCCGCTTGCATATGGAATCGCTTTTAAATCTGGAAAATATAAGAACATTCTCTTAGTTCTCGTGGTTGCTCCCTTCTTCTGCTCATTCATCCTAAGAACTATCGCATGGAAGCAAATCCTTGGTCAGAACGGTCCCGTATATCGAACTCTGCTCGATTTACATTTGATTTCAAGCACAACACATTTAACTGCAAGCGTTCCTGCCGTAATTATTGGTTTGGCATACAACTTTCTCCCATTCATGACACTGCCACTTTATGGAAGCTTGGAACGTATCGATCCTCGCGTCCTTGAGGCTTCTGGTGATTTGTACGCAAATGCATTTACGACATTTCGTAAAGTCACTGTCCCTCTCTCAATGCCTGGTGTTGTTGCCGGAACGTTATTAACTTTCATTCCAGCAGCCGGTGATTACGTAAATGCTGAAATTCTTGGAAATCCAAGCACCAAGATGATTGGAAATGTTATCAACGCCCAGTTCTTGAATACTCAGGATTACCCAACCGCTGCAGCGCTCTCATTTATCTTGATGATTGCCATTTCGATTATGGTCATGATTTATGTTCGCAAAGCCGGAACAGAGGAGTTGGTATGAAAACTGCCACACGCTGGTTTTCGCGTAATCTCATTCGAATTTACATGGTCCTGGGTTTTTCCTACCTCTTTGTTCCCGTTCTCTATACATTCATCTTCTCTTTCAACGACTATGTAAAATCAAATCTTGTATGGCGCGGATTTACGTGGAACAACTGGAAACAGCCATGTGGCGTCTTGGATGTTTGCCCCGCGCTTGGAAATTCCATAAAAATTGGACTCCTTGCCACATTCATCGCAACAATTTTGGGAACACTTATCGCTTTTGCGCTGGGTCGTTATGCCTTCAAAGGTCGCGCTGTCACTAATACTTTAATTTTTCTTCCGATGGCATCTCCTGAACTCGTGCTTGGCGCATCTCTTCTCACAATTTTCTTGAACCTTGGCATGAATTTGGGCTTCTGGACAATCGTGATTGCTCACGTAATGTTCTGTATCTCCTTTGTAGTTGTGACAGTCAAAGCCCGAATAGCTTCGCTAGATCCTCGATTAGAACAAGCAGCAATGGACCTTTACGCAGATGAGCGCGAAACCTTTAGACGCGTCACATTTCCATTGGTAGCACCGGGCATTGCGGGAGCTGCACTCCTAGCTTTCAGCTTAAGTTTTGATGATTTCATTATTACGAACTTCAACTCTGGAACAACAATTACATTCCCTCTTTATGTATACACCCATGCTGAACGTGGATTGCCTGCGCAGGCCAATGTCATCGGTTCTGCGATGTTCTTCCTTGCACTCATCATCGTGGTTCTAGGACAAGTTGTAAGTAAGAAACGTAAAGTAGGGGCGTAATGGCAAATATTGGAAACATGTATGGTCCCAACTTCACTTTCTTGGGAATACCTTCTTGCGACTTAGAAAAGCCAGAGACATATGCGGGTGCTGACGTCATCATCATTGGTGCACCAATTGATAGCGGAACGTCATATCGCTCAGGTGCGAAGATGGGTCCACAAGCTATTCGTGGAGCTGATTACCTTCCACATGATGGAGAACGTCCGCATTTAACATTTCGCGTGGATCCACTCAAAGATTTAAAAATATTTGATGCAGGGGATCTGCTTATGAATGGCGGAGACCTCGTCGGGTCTCTCAAACTTCTTGAGGATGCAACGGAAAAGATTTCACGGGCAGGTGCCATACCTGTTGTTTTGGGAGGAGATCATTCGATTGCTTCCGCAGATGTAGCTGGGATCGCACGCCATCGTGGCATGGGCAAAGTCTCAATGATTCATTTTGATGCACATGCTGATACTGGTGAGGATCAATTCGGGGCGCTTGTGGGTCACGGAACTCCAATGCGTCGCCTGATTGATTCGGGCGCGGTACGTGGAGATCGATTCTTGCAATTAGGCCTGCGCGGTTATTGGCCAGATGATGCAACACTCAAGTGGATGCGCGATCAAGGAATGCGTTCGTATGAGATGACTGAAATTCATCATCGCGGGCTCAATGAAGTTCTCAATGAATCTTTTGGCATTTTGACGGATGACTGTGTTGGAATTTTTCTATCTGTTGATATCGATGTTGTAGATCCCGGGATGGCTCCTGGTACAGGAACGCCTGAACCGGGTGGAATGACAAGTCGGGAATTATTGGAGTCTGTTCGAAGAATTTGCACTGAGCTTCCCGTCGTAGGAATTGATATTGTCGAAGTTGCCCCTGCTTATGACAGCAGCGATATCACAGCCTTACTTGCAAATCGCGTAATTCTCGAAGCTCTAAGCGCCATTACGGTACGCAAAAATGGCGGAACTTATCAGCCAACCCGCAATTTATTGGATCGTTAAAACCTATTTGAGTGAAGCGAAAGCTTCCTCGAGAACGCTAAGCGCATCCTGCAAAAGCTCATCGGAAATAATGAGCGGCGGCAAGAAGCGAATCACATTTACATAGGTACCAGCTGTCAGAATCAAAACACCTTTACTTGTGCAATATTTGATTACATCTTGCATCGCTTGAGTATTAGGTTCTTTACTTCCAGGCTTTACAAGTTCAATTGCTTGCATCGCACCGCGACCACGTACATCACCAATTATTGGATATTTCGCTTGCAGCGCGCGAAGCGCGGTACCCATTACTTCACCGATGTGCTTGGCGCGAGCATTGAGATTCTCTTCTTTCATAGTCTCAATTGCCCCAAGAGCAGCTGCGCAGGCGACAGGATTGCCGCCGTATGTTCCGCCCAGACCTGCAACGTGAACTGAATCCATGATGTCGGCACGACCAGTAACGCCCGCAAGTGGAAGTCCGCCAGCAATACCTTTTGCAGTAACAACCATATCGGGAACTACATTTTCATCATTAACCGCAAACCAATCTCCTGTACGACAGAAGCCAGATTGAACTTCATCAGCTATAAAGACAATGCCGTGTTTCTTCGAGAACTCAGCAAGTGCTGGAAGGAATCCCTTTGGTGGAACGATAAAACCACCTTCGCCTTGAATTGGCTCAATCAGAATTGCAGCAACGTTATGTGTTCCGATTTCCTTTTCAATGCGGTGTGAGATTTCTTCGAAAGCATCTTCTGCCAATGTCGCAGGATTTGATATTGCACGATACGGATAAGGCATAGGCATGCGGAAAACTTCTCCAGCAAATGGACCAAAACCATCCTTGTATGGCATGTTCTTAGCAGTGAGAGACATTGTGAGGTTTGTGCGACCGTGATAAGCGTGTTCGAAAACAACAATGGCTGGACGCTTGGTGAAATGGCGCGCAATCTTTACAGCGTTCTCTACTGCTTCAGCTCCAGAGTTAACAAGCAAAGATTTCTTTGCATGTGTACCTGGTGTTAATTCATTTAAATGTTCGCAAACTTCGATATATCCCATGTATGGAGCAACAGTGAAACACGTGTGGGTGATTGATTGGACTTGCTCTATAACGCGCTTAACGACGCGATCGTTAGTGTTACCAACATTTGTTACGCCGATGCCTGACCCAAAATCAATGAGCGAATTTCCATCGATATCTTGAAGAATTGCACCTTGTGCTCGCTCGATAACCACGGGGAATGTAAGGCCCAAGCCAGCCGATGTGGCGGCCGCTCTTCGAGCAAGGGCTTCCTGGGATTTTGGCCCTGGAATAGCAGTGACAACGCGGCGTTCTTGCGCAAGAGGAGTCTTTGAGTACATGGCATAAGTGTAACTACACCGGGAAAGTACGAGAGAATGGTGGAATGCGGGATATCGTGATTTTGGGCTCAACCGGTTCCATCGGTGTCCAGGCTCTTGAGGTGATTGACGCCAACCCTGAACTTTTTCGGGTTATTGGTCTAACCGCCGGTTCTAGTAATCACGAACTCCTCGCCGAACAAGCAAAGAGGTTTAGAGTTTCGATCATCGGCACAAGCTCATCTGAATTCTCTGCGGAACTTCCCGCGGGTGTTTCTGTTATCCGTGGTTCTCAAGCCTCGCCTGAGATTGCGAGCATCCCGGCAGATATCGTTTTGAATGGAATTACAGGTTCAGTAGGTCTAGCTTCTACGCTTTCCGCATTGGCTGTTGGCAACAAAGTCGCTCTTGCTAATAAGGAATCTCTTGTAGCTGGGGGAGAGTTAGTGCTGTCCTACGGCCGAGATCAAATCATCCCAGTCGACTCTGAACACTCAGCAATATTTCAAGCCATGCTCTCTGGCAAGAAAGAAGAGATAAAGAAGTTAGTAGTGACCGCTAGCGGCGGAGCATTTAGAGATCGAATCGATTTAGAAAATGTAACGATTGACGATGCGCTCGCTCATCCGACGTGGTCCATGGGACCAGTTGTCACAATCAATTCTGCAACGTTAGTAAATAAAGGTTTGGAAATTATCGAGGCTCACTATTTGTTTGATGTTCCTTACTCACAGATAGAAGCGGTTATTCATCCACAGTCAGTAGTGCATTCGATGGTGGAATTTGTCGACGGTTCAACTATCGCGCAAGCGAGCCCACCAAATATGAAGGGCCCAATCGCATACGCACTGGGATATCCACATCGAGTTGCCAAGGCAACTCCTGGCATCGACTGGACCAAAAGTCATGTGTGGGAGTTTCGTCCTATTGATAACGCAAGATTTCCAGCAGTTAACTTGGCTCGCAAAGTTGGGGAAATGGCTAATGGTATGCCAGCTGTTTACAATGCTGCTAACGAATCTGCTGTTGCTGCGTTTCTTAATAAGCAAATCAAATTTAATTCAATCCTGAAAATAGTTGCCAGCACGGTCGAATCGTTTTCTTCACGGCAGTTGTCTGCGCTTCGAGATTTAAGCGATGTTAAAGAGATTGAGCTAAACGCTCAGATGTATGCAAAAGAATTAATCACGAAAGAGGTATATGCATCATGATGGGCGTTATTGGCGTATTGGCATTTGTCGTTGCACTTCTTACATCCGTCATGATTCACGAAGCTGGCCATTACTTTACTGCCAAGCGATTTGGTATGAAAGTAACTGAATTTTTTCTTGGATTTGGAAAGAAGATTTGGTCGACCCAGCGCGGAGAGACAGAATTTGGATTAAAAGCCATCCCCGCTGGAGGTTATTGTCGAATTGTAGGAATGTCTTCGAATGAAGAACTTCCAGAGGCGGATGCGTCACGCGCATTTTACAAAGCTTCTACCCCCAAGCGTTTAATAGTTCTTGGTTCCGGATCTTTCCTTCACTTCGCCCTTGGGTTTTTTCTGATTTTTGTAATTTTCTTCGGTGTCGGCACCGCCTCTCTTAGCACGACAGTTTCTCAAGTTGTTCCATGCATAAATGCAAACAATTCAGCTTGCACCGCTTCATCTGTGCCATCGCCTGCAAAAGCAGCGGGGATTCTTCCTGGGGATGAATTTGTTGCCATTAATGGTTATCCGGTTTCTAACTGGAGTACCGATATAGATGTTGTGCGCAATTCCCCTGGTAAAACAAATATCTTTGCAGTCAAACGCGGCGATCAGGAATTAAATATTCCTATTGCTTCAATTCCTCATAAAGTAAATGGCAAAACAATCGGCATGCTTGGTGTTATTAATAAACTTGAGATGGCGCGCTCTCCACTGGGAACATCGATCTCCAGAACCTGGAGCTTGTCTCGGGATTTATTTACAGGAAGTCTGAGTTCCCTTACCCAACTTCCTTCTAAGATTCCGGCTCTTGTTCGCCAAACATTTGGGGGAGAGCAGCGAGATCCCGCTGGCCTCGTTGGAGTAATTGGAGTTGCAGAAGCTTCAGCCCAAACAGCTGGTAATGCTTCACTTGCGTGGAACGAGAGAATTGCAACGTTTCTTCTCATCATTGCAAGCCTCAATATTTTCGTAGGAATATTTAACCTATTGCCACTTCTACCGCTTGATGGCGGGCATATGGCCATCGCCGCAATCGACGGCCTTCGAAATGTCTGGGCACGCATCCGCCGTCGTCCGAATCCTCGCCCTATTAATGTGGAATCACTCACTCCGCTGACCCTGATTGTCTTTGTTTTTCTCGCCGGACTCTCCATTTTGCTCTTGGCAGCTGACGTTTTCAATCCAGTGCACTTCAACTTGTAGGGTATGCACATGGTCAATCTAGGAATGCCTGCAACACCACCCCCAACGCTCGCGCCTCGACGTAAGAGCAAGCAACTCAAAGTAGGAAGCGTTCTTGTCGGTGGAGATGCACCAGTAAGCGTGCAGTCAATGTGTACGACTCTTACTTCCGATGTGAATGCCACGTTGCAACAGATTGCTGAGCTCACCGCTTCTGGTTGCCAAATTGTTCGCGTTGCTGTTCCAAGCCAAGATGATGCGGACGCTCTTGCACAAATCGCAAAGAAGTCTCAGATTCCAGTTATCGCAGATATTCACTTCCAGCCTAAATATATTTTTGCAGCAATCGATGCGGGTTGCGCAGCAGTGCGTGTTAACCCAGGAAACATCAAACAATTTGATGACAAAGTAAAAGAGGTTGCGAAAGCAGCTGGAGATGCGGGAATCCCAATCCGTATTGGTGTGAACGCAGGTTCGCTCGATCCACGTTTGCTTGCAAAGTATGGCAAGGCAACTCCTGAAGCTTTGGCAGAGTCTGCGTTATGGGAAGCCTCTCTCTTTGAAGAACACGGATTCTCAGACATTAAGATTTCAGTAAAGCACCACGACCCGGTGACGATGGTGAAGGCTTATCGACTGTTGGCGGCAAAATGCGACTATCCATTGCACTTAGGCGTTACTGAAGCAGGTCCAATATTCCAAGGAACAATTAAATCTGCGACAGCATTTGGTATTTTGCTTGCTGAAGGTATCGGCGACACCATTCGCGTTTCTCTTTCCGCACCTCCAGTGGAAGAAGTAAAAGTTGGTATCTCGATCCTCGAATCACTTAATTTGCGCCAACGAAAGCTCGAAATTGTTTCTTGTCCTTCATGTGGACGCGCACAAGTAGATGTTTACAAGTTGGCTGAAAGTGTTCAAGCTGGTCTTCAAGGAATGACAGTTCCACTTCGCGTGGCAGTTATGGGCTGTGTTGTAAATGGACCTGGCGAAGCTCGCGAAGCCGATCTTGGCGTTGCTTCTGGCAATGGAAAAGGTCAGATTTTTGTAAAGGGCGAAGTCATCAAGACTGTGCCTGAATCTCAAATTGTTGAAACTCTTATCGAAGAAGCTATGCGCCTTGCCGAAGAGATGGAAGCGGCCGGAGTTTCGTCGGGGGAACCAACCGTCAGCGTCAAGTAAGGTACTCACATGCTACGCATGTCAACGCTTTTACTTCGCACCCTTCGTGATGATCCAGCTGATGCTGAGGTTGCATCGCACAAACTTCTCGTACGCGCGGGGTACGTTCGTCGCATCGCTGCTGGTATTTATTCTTGGCTTCCACTTGGATACATCACCTTTCGCAATATCGAAAAGATAGTTCGCGAAGAGATGGATTCAGCGGGTTTCCAAGAAGTTCATTTTCCTGCCCTACTCCCACGCGAACCATATGAGCGCACGAAGCGTTGGGAAGAATATGGCGGATCTTTATTTCGATTAAAAGATCGTCGTGGAAATGACATGCTTCTCGGTCCAACACACGAAGAAATGTTTACCTTGATGATTAAAGGTGAGTTTGCTTCGTATAAGGATTTGCCTATCTCGATTTATCAAATCCAGACAAAGTATCGTGATGAAGCGCGCCCACGTAGCGGAATTATCCGCGGCAGAGAATTTGTTATGAAAGATTCGTATTCTTTCGATATAGATGATGACGGACTAGCTAAGTCATACGAAAATCATCGCAATGCCTATATTTCACTTTTTGACCGCCTCGGCCTTAAATACAACATAGTTTCTGCAGTTTCAGGAGCCATGGGTGGCTCAAGATCTGAAGAGTTCCTTGCGCCTTGCTCGACTGGTGAAGATACATATGTTTTATGTCCTAAGTGTGGCTACGCAGCAAATGTTGAAGCAATGGTTACGAAAGTTCCAGAATATTCAGGAGAACCTGCACCTGCCATGAAAGTGTTTGACTCACCAAATACTCCAACCATCGATTCACTTGTCGAACTCTTGAATGCTAATCATGGCGGCGGTTTTGAAGGCAGCCACACATTAAAGAATGTTCTATTGATGGCCGACGGAAAAGCAATTTCAATTCTTGTTCCTGGTGACCGCGAAGTGGATTTGAAGCGCGTTGAAGCAAACCTTCCTGGGGTTGAAGAGCTACGACTTTTTGAAGACGAAGATTTTAAGAAATTCCCCGGGCTTGTAAAGGGTTATGTTGGACCGCAAGATGCGAAGTCTCAGGGTATTACTGTCTACGCAGATCCTCGTATTGTTAAAGGATCGCATTGGATTACTGGCGCAAATATTCGCGAAAAGCATGTCATGTATGTGACTCATGGACGAGATTTCGAAGTAGATGGATTTATTGAAGCAGCAGAAGTACGTGCTGGTGACTTATGTCCAGAGTGTGCCACTCCTGTTGTTATCGATCGCGCCATTGAAATTGGCCACATTTTTCAACTCGGCCGTAAATATGCTGAAGCTCTTGATCTGACTGTCTTAGATAAAGATGGAAAAGCTCGCGTCGTAACTATGGGCTCGTACGGGGTGGGTGTTTCACGTGCTGTTGCTGCAATTGCTGAACAAAGCCACGATGAAATCGGCCTTATTTGGCCACGAGAAGTTGCCCCAGCAGATGTACATATCGTCGCGACAGGTAAAGATGATCTTCCCTTTGATACAGCAGAAAAACTTGCCAATGATTTGGAATCCAAAGGAATGCGCGTCATGCTCGATGATCGCCGTGATGCAAGTCCTGGCGTAAAGTTTAAAGATGCCGAGCTCATCGGAAATCCTTTCATCGTCATTGTCGGTAAAGCACTTGTTGAAGGCAAAGTAGAACTTCGCAATCGCAGAAGCGGTGAGAAAGTTGAAGTAGCACTCGATGGGGCAGTTGAAGAGATTATTAGCGTTGTAACTGCGAACTAATGTCGCTCACCACATGGATCTTCCTTGCAGTTGCATCGGGGTTTGCTGGATTTGTTGATGCGATGGCCGGCGGTGGGGGATTAGTCCAACTCCCTGCTCTTCTTATCGGTATTTCAGATAAGCCACTTCCCATGATTCTTGGTACAAACAAGATTCCTGCTGTCTTTGGAACAACCACTGCAACATATAACTATTTTAAAAAAGTTAAGCCAGATTTAAGAATTGCTCTGTACATGGCAATTCCTGCCTTTGCTGGTTCCATGACTGGCGCTCGATTAGCGGCATCGGTTCCTAAAGATTTCTTTAGGCCAATAATTCTTTTTCTTCTTATCGCAGTTGCAATTTACACATGGGTGAAACCAAATCTAGGAATGGAAGAAAATCTAAAATTCACTCCACGCCTACGACATTGGATTGTTGGAAGCTTTGGTCTCATTATTGGGTTCTACGACGGAATATTTGGGCCAGGAACCGGAACCTTTCTTCTATTTATTTTGGTCGGTCTTGTCGGCTACGCATTTCTCAAAGCTTCGGCTACTGCGAAACTTGTCAATTGGTCCACGAATGTGGCTGCGATTATCTCCTTCCAAATTACCGGACATATCTGGTGGCACGTTGGTTTGATCTTGGCAGTTGCAAACGTAAGTGGAGCGCTTCTTGGTACGCGAATGGCAATAAAAGGTGGCTCGCCGTTGGTTCGGAAGGTCTTCTTAGCAGTTACATTTTTGCTTATTGCAAAGGTGGGTTATGATTGGCTGGTATTAATAACTAAATAGTGTCTGGAGTTTTACATGAATGTTCGTGAACGCATAGCCGAAGCAATAACTCCCACTATTGAAGCCTCCCAAGCATTTCTTGAAGATGTCATGCTCGTTCGTGCTGGCAAAAAGAGTCTTTTAACGGTTATCGTCGACGGGGAAACCGGACTTAATCTGGACCAAGTAACCGAAATTTCCAGAAATGTCTCAGAAATCGTTGAAGCTCTTCCTGAAATGGGAAGCACTCCCTTCACTCTGGAAGTCACTTCTCCGGGTATCGATCGACCGCTCACTGTTCCACGCCATTGGAGAAAGAACAAAGGCCGTCTCATTAAAGTGACAATGCTCGACGGAAGCGTCATCGAGGGTCGCATTGGTGAGTCAACTGAAATTGATGTGCAGGTAGGCGAAACAACTGTAATTTTTGCTGAAATCAAAAAAGCAATTGTACAAATTGAATTTAATGCGAAGGATGAAAAGTAATGGCCGTCGATTTCCAGGGGCTCGTATTACTTGCTGAAGATCGCAAGATTCCAATCGAACAGCTCATCAACTACATCGAGAATCGCGTAGCTGAAGCGTATGCAGAATTTCCTGAATCCAAGCCAAAAGGTCGCTGCGTTTACAATCGTTTGACTGGAGAATTTGTTATTCACGTTCCTGTTTACGATGAAGAGGGAACTTGGCTTGAAACGGTTATCGATAACCCAGAAGGATTCGAAGCTGTTTCAGAATCAATCGCCCGCAAATCTCTCAAGGAGAAAATGCGTGAAGAACGTGATACCGCAATTATTAATGAGTTCTCTGCCTCTATAGGCGACATCATTTCTGGCGAAGTACAACAAGGTAAAGACGAAACAATCGTTTATGTTTACTTGGGTGGTCGTACTGAAGGAAAGATTCCGCTCAACGAACAAGTTAAAGGTGAAGTTTTTAAACATGGAGACCGAATTAAGGCTTTCGTTGTACGAGTTGAGAAAGGTGAGCGTGGTCCTGAAATTACGCTTTCCCGTACCCATCCTCAATTAGTGCGCGCACTTTTTGCACTTGAAGTTCCTGAAATTAACGACCGCGTTGTAGAAGTTATGGGCGTATCTCGCGAGCCTGGACAGCGCTCAAAAATATCCGTACGAACTCATCGCGCAGGCGTAAGTCCAAAAGGCGCCTTGATCGGACCTAATGGAGCACGCTCTCGCGCAGTGAGCGATGAGCTCTTTGGGGAGAAGATTGATATCGTCGATTGGTCTGATGATCCCGCCACGTACGTTGCAAATGCCTTGGCTCCGGCACGCGTTACAAGCGCTGAAAGCGTGAATAACGATCCAAACTCAATCAGAGTTGTAGTGCCTGATTTCCAGCTTTCCCTCGCAATCGGAAAAGACGGTCAAAATGCTCGTTTGGCTGCGAGACTGACTGGCTGCAGAATTGATATTCATCCCGACAATCCCGTTCAGCGAATTGAAAAACCGAAGCCGGTCGTCGAAGAAGAGGCCATCCAAGAGCCTCAACAATCGGAAGATCAGGCTCAAGAAGTAACGCAATTACCGACCGAAGGCTAACTCCCGGTAAGATAGGCACCCTAGTTCGAGAATTTATGACAGATTCGCGAGGGCCCCGATTGAGATTACCCACTCGGAGTTGTATCGCTTGTCGTAAGAAGGAGAGTTGGACCGACTTACTTCGAATTGTTTTGGTGAATGATCAGGTTGAACCAGATCCCCATCACAACAAACCGGGGCGCGGTGCTTGGTTACATCCACAATCGTTAGGTTGCCTGGAGAAAGCTGTGCAGCGCGGAGCATTCGCTAGAGCTTTTAAAAGTTCAGCAGATGTAAGAGTTGAATTATTGGAAGACTTTCTCAAAACCTTGAGAAGTTATCAAAAGGAGCAGTAAATGACTTCTGTCTTTATCAAAAAGGCACATTCACAATCATGAGCACCGCGCGCTCATGAGTAAGGCATTAATTTAGGCTCCTGAAATATCCCGGAGCCTTCTATAGAGAAGCAGAAAGGCTACCGTGGCTAAAGTTCGCGTTTATGAGTTAGCGAAAGAGTTAGGTTTAGAGAGCAAAGATTTGCTCGCTAAGTTACAAGAAGTGGGCGAATTCGTTCGTTCCGCATCATCAACTGTTGAAGCACCTGTTGTGCGCAAGTTGATGGAGAAATTCCCGGATATGAAGCCGGCAGCAGATGCTCCCAAGCCTGTTAAAAAAGCCGCCGCTAAGAAAGTGGCTGCAAAGGCAACACCGACACCTGAAGAGATTCAAGCCGCAATTGCCTCACTTGATGAAGGCACGCGATCTCAAATTGAGAAAATAAGTCGCGAAGCTGCAACCCCTGCTACTCCAGTGGCAGAAACTCCTGCAACTCCAACTGCACCAAATCCAGCGCCACCTGCCGCACCTGCTGCTGCAACGCCAAATCCTTTCTCTGCAATGCCTCGCCCACCACGCGCTGGCAACAATCCATTTTCTTCAACAGTTGGCGGAGCAATTCCACGTCCACCAGCACGTCGACCACTACATCCAGGAGAACGTCCACCTCAAACAGGACAAGGCCGACCTCCAATGTCAGGTGCACGTCCTGGCCAATCACGACCAGGTTTTGCACAACGCGGTCCAACATCAGGTCCTTCAGGAGCTGGCGCGAATCGTCCTGCAGGCGCAGGCGGTCCAGCACGTCCAGGTGGTTCTTCTCCATATCGTCCAGGTACACCTGGAGCAGGAACAGGAACCGGAGCTGCACCAGCAGGCGGTCAAACATTTGGAAAAGGCCCAGCACGTCATCAACGCGGTGGCGCAGCAGGTGCATTTGGAAAGCAAACAGGAAAGAGTCGTAAAGCTCACAAGAGCAAGAAGGCACTTCGCGAAGAGTTCGACAATATGGCGGCACCAAGTCTTGGTGGCGCAGTAGTTCCACGCGGTGATGGCAAGACTGTAGTTCGCCTACGTCGCGGTGCTTCACTTATGGACCTTGCAGAAAAAATTAATGCAGATGCATCAGCGTTGGTATCAGCGCTATTCCACCTTGGCGAAATGGTTACCGCAACTCAATCTGTAGATGAAGATACTTTCGCAATTCTTGGTGGCGAAATGGGTTACGTAATTGAAATCGTTAGCCCTGAAGACGAGGATCGCGAACTCCTAGAAGAGTTTGATATCAACCTCGCAGCAGAGCTCGAGAATGTTGATGAATCTGACCTTGTTGTGCGCTCGCCAATCGTGACCGTTATGGGTCACGTTGATCACGGTAAAACACGCCTCTTGGATAGCATCCGCAGTACTGAAGTTATTAAGTCTGAAGCAGGCGGAATTACTCAGCACATCGGTGCTTATCAAATTCATCATATGCATGATGGAATCGAACGTGCAATTACTTTCATCGATACACCAGGTCACGAAGCTTTCACAGCAATGCGTGCTCGTGGAACTAAGGTGACTGATATTGCCGTCCTAGTAGTTGCAGCCGACGATGGTGTTATGCCGCAGACAATTGAGGCGCTTAACCACGCTCAAGCAGCGGATGTTCCAATTGTTGTTGCAGTCAACAAGATTGATAAGGAAGGCGCGAACCCAGATAAGGTCCGCCAACAATTGACTGAGTACAACTTAATTGCTGAAGAATATGGCGGAACGACAATTTTCGTTAACGTCTCAGCTAAATCTGGTGAAGGAGTCGATGCACTTATCGATTCGATTCTTCTGACTGCTGATGCAGCCTTGGATCTTCGTGCAGTTGCAAACGATGTTGCTCGCGGTGTAGCCATTGAAGCTAATCTCGATAAGGGTCGCGGCCCAGTCGCCACGGTACTTGTACAACGTGGAACTCTTCATGTTGGAGATGCAATTGTTGCCGGTGGTGCTTATGGTCGCGTACGTGCAATGTTGGATGAAAACGGAAATGCTTTAACTGAAGCTGGCCCATCTCGTCCCGTACAGGTACTTGGTTTCACAAGCGTTCCTGGCGCTGGAGATTCATTTATTGTTGCCGAAGATGACCGCACTGCTCGTCAAATTGCAGAGAAGCGTCAGCTTGCGATGAGAAATGCGATGCTTGCAAAGACACGCAAGAAGGTCTCACTCGAAGACTTTATGGAGCAATCCAAGGTCAGCACGCTCAACCTTATTATCAAGGGAGACGTATCTGGTTCCGTGGAAGCTTTGGAAGATGCTCTTATGCAGCTTGATGTCGGAGCAGAAGTTGATCTTCGTGTTATTCACCGCGGTGTTGGTGCAATCACAAAGAATGACGTCACGCTCGCATCTGCTTCCACTGCAGTCATTATCGGATTCAACGTTAAGCCTGAACCACAGACCGCAGTCTTCGCCGATCAAGAAGGTGTCGAAGTTCGCTTCTACACCGTCATCTACAAAGCGATCGAAGAGATCGAAGCTTCACTTAAGGGACTTCTCAAGCCAGAGTTTGAAGAGATTGTTCTTGGAAATGCTGAAGTTCGTGAAATCTTCCGTTCAAGCAAATTCGGAAATATTGCCGGATGTTTGGTTCAAGATGGAATCATCAAGCGAAATGGAAAAGCCCGCGTTATGCGTGGCGGTACCGTTGTCGGAGATAACCTTGCAATCGAATCACTTCGTCGATTCAAAGATGATGCAACCGAAGTTCGTGATGGCTACGAGTGCGGTATTGGTCTTGGCTCCTTCAATGACATTCAAGAAGGAGACACAATCCAGGTATTTGAAATCCGCGAAAAGAAGCGCGACTAATGGCTTCCAATCGTGTGTTGAAAGTTGCCGATCGCATCAAGGAAGTGATCGCGCAACTGCTTGAAACCCGAGTTAAAGATCCAAGACTTGGTTTCATAACAATTACTGATGTCCGCGTAACCGGTGACTTACAGCAAGCGTCAATCTTCTATACCGTCCTTGGTGATGACGAGGCTCGATCTTCCACAGCTGCTGCTTTGGCTTCGGCAAAAGGAATGCTTCGCGCTGAAGTTGGTCAAGCTCTTAATTTACGCATCGTTCCAACTCTTGAGTTTTTTGCTGATGGACTCCAAGAGAGCGCATCAGCAATGAACGATCTTATGAGCGAAGTTCGTCGCAAAGACGAAGAACTAGCCAAGTTGCGAGCAAACGCCAAGCCAATCGGAGATGCCGACCCTTACAAGGTTCACGAGTAATTTATGAACGGCTTCTTGGTTATAGATAAACCAAGTGGGATGACGAGCCACGATGTGGTTGCAAAGATTCGAAAGCGATTTGGTACTAAACGAGTTGGCCACGCAGGAACGTTAGATCCCATGGCAACCGGCGTGCTTGTGATTGGAATCGGCAACGCCACAAAATTGTTGCAATATATAGTTGATGGCGCAAAGAGTTATGAAGCAACCATCGCCCTTGGTGCCGCAACTCATACGGATGATAAAGAGGGCGATGTAATCTCTGTTGCCGATTCGTCCGTGCTAAAGGTTATTACGGAAGAACTCATCAAAGATGGACTTGCAACATTCGTTGGAAATATTCAACAAAAACCAAGCTCAGTGTCAGCGATAAAAATTGATGGCAAGACTGCGCACCAAAGAGTTCGTGAAGGCGAAGTCGTTGACTTGCCTGCAAGAGCTGTGACTATTTCAAAAATAGATGTACTTTCAATCGAATTTCTTGAGCAAGCAATCTTGGTAAGAGTAATCGTGGATTGTTCGGCAGGAACATATATTCGTGCCATTGCACGCGATTTAGGGAATCTCCTTAAGGTCGGCGGGCACCTGACATCTTTGCGCCGTACGTTAGTTTCTCCATTTGATTTGTCAGAAGCTGGGGGAATAGAGGAATCAGAGATCATCGATACAGCCGATGGAATCGGTCGAGTCCTGCCTACTCGTGCATTGAGCTTTGAGGAGATGAGCGAAATTTCTTTTGGCCGCAGCATTAGCGCAAATCTAGAAGATGGGATATTTGCAGCACTTTCACCTTCAGGTAGTTTCGCAGCACTTGTTGAAAATAAGGATTCAGGCGGAAAGGCAGTGGCAGCTCCAAAGCTGGTCGCTGTGCAAGAATAATCAGATGAAGACGACTTCAGTAGCCATTGGGATCTTTGATGGCGTACATGCTGGTCATCAACAAATCCTCGCTGAAGCAGCTCTTCACGGACGAGTTGTTGCACTTACTTTCTACCCTCACCCAACATCAGTATTTGCACCAGAACGCACTCCAAGCGCACTTGTTAATTTGGAAGATCGCATATCTCTCTTGGAAGAGAATGGCGCATCAGAAGTTGTTGTAATCGAGTTTACGAAGGAGTTTGCTGAAAAGTCTCCTGAAGATTTCATTCAAGATGTTCTTGTAAATCAATTGAAGGCAACTCATGTGACCGTTGGCTCCAATTTTACATTTGGACATAAGGCTGCTGGAAATGTTCATACATTGCAGGAACATTCAAGAAGCTTTGGCGTTAGTTCAGTTGAATTGAGAGAAGATAGAGGCTCTGCAATTTCTTCCACTAGAATTCGTAATTTAGTTGTTGATGGAGATATTGAACGTGCGAATGAGTTACTCACTCGCCCCTTCTTTCTTCGAGGCCCAGTCGTTCATGGAGAGAAGCGCGGAAGAACAATCGGGTATCCAACTGCAAATTTGGGACTCCAAGACCACGCCACAATTCCAGCTGATGGAATTTATGCAGGTTGGTTAACGGTTGGCGAGCACCGATGGGCAGCGGCCATCTCGATTGGCACAAACCCAACATTCCCCGGAGTCCGAGGAAGACAGGTTGAGGCATATGCGATTGATCAAGAAGGTTTAGATTTATATGATCAAACTGCGACCATAGAATTTATTTCTCGGCTACGAGACACTCTCAAATTTGACGGACTTGACCCCCTCTTGGTCCAAATGGCAGAGGATTGTTCGGAAGCAAAGCGAGTATTGGGGCGCTAAATCCCGCCTAAATCTCGCCGATTTCGCTCGTTTCATGGCCGCTGGTAACCTTTGCCTGCTAGTAAATCTAGTAAAAAGCGAGATAGTGCGCCTTCGTGAGTTACACCGAGGCCCTCGTGACAGTTCAGAGGAGTTCCACCATGGCACTTGAGCCATCAGAAAAAAAGACAATCATTTCTCAATATGGCGCTTCTGCGACTGACACAGGAAGTCCTGAAGTTCAGGTCGCACTGCTATCAAAGAGAATTGAAGAAATCACCGAACATTTAAAGACAAACAAGCATGATCACCACAACCGTCGTGGTCTCTTGTTGATGGTTGGTAAGCGTCGTCGCCTCTTGCAATATCTCGCAAAGACCGATGTAACACGTTACAGAGCGATTATCGAAAAGCTCGGTATTCGCCGCTAATTAAGTAAACGCCTCACCAAGTATTTATCTGCACGTTTCTAAAGGTAATCGGTCCTCGGTAGTGGTTTATGGGTAATGTCCCATGAGCTTCGATCGAAGATCCATTCCCTCTTTAAATTTGCCGACTGGGTGAGACGAGAAATGGAGTGACCCATGGAGGGTCAAGATGTGAAGTTCGCCGTTGCAACAATTGATAACGGCAAGTATGGAAAACGCGAAATTCGTTTTGAAACAGGACGTCTCGCAAAGCAAGCAGCTGGAACAGCTGTCGTATATCTAGATGATGATTCAATGTTGTTGTCAGCAACAACAGCGGGTAAGTCACCTCGCGATTCATTCGACTTCTTCCCACTTACAGTGGATGTTGAAGAGCGCATGTATGCCGCAGGCAAGATCCCAGGTTCTTTCTTCCGTCGCGAAGGTCGTCCTTCCGAAGAAGCAATTCTTACCTGTCGTCTAATCGACCGCCCACTTCGCCCATCATTCATCAAGGGACTTCGTAACGAAGTTCAAATCGTTGTAACAGTGATGGCGTTAAACCCAGATCACATGTACGACGTCATTGCTATTAACGCAGCTTCAATGTCAACACAGCTTGCTGGTTTGCCGTTCTCTGGTCCAATCGGTGGAGTTCGTGTAGCTCTTATCGAAGGTCAATGGGTTGCATTCCCAAATCACAGCCAACTCGACAAGGCAACTTTCGACATGGTCGTTGCAGGTCGCGTAACAGCTGATAACGATGTTGCAATCATGATGGTTGAAGCCGAAGCTACAGTTGAAACAATTAACCTCATCAAGGGCGGCGCAGCTGCTCCTACTGAAGAAGTTGTTGCACAAGGACTTGAAGCAGCTAAGCCATTCATTAAGGTTCTCTGCGATGCACAAATGGAATTGGCAAAGGTTGCTGCAAAGCCAACTGGCGAATTCCCAGTCTTCTTGGATTACCAAGATGATGCATTTGCTGCAGTTGAGGCTGCCGCAAAGGATGATTTGGCAAAGGCTCTCACAATTGCTGGAAAGCAAGAACGTGAAGAAGCCCTCAGCACAATCAATGCAGTTGTAACTGAAAAGCTTGCAGCTAATTTTGAAGGACGCGAGAAAGAAATTTCTGCGGCACTTCGTTCCGTCACAAAGAAGTTGGTTCGCCAACGCGTACTTCGTGACAAGATCCGTATTGATGGACGTGGTCTTCGCGACATTCGTCCACTAACCGCTGAGGTAGAAGTTATTCCTCGCGTACACGGTTCTGCAATCTTTGAACGTGGAGAGACTCAAATCCTCGGAGTAACAACTCTGAACATGCTTAAGCTTGAGCAACAGCTCGACACACTTAGCCCTGAGACTTCAAAGCGTTATATGCATAACTACAACTTCCCTCCTTACTCAGTTGGAGAAACCGGTCGCGTTGGTTCACCAAAGCGCCGCGAAATTGGACACGGAGCACTCGCAGAGCGTGCGCTTCTTCCAGTTCTTCCAACTCGCGAGGAATTCCCTTACGCAATTCGCCAAGTTTCTGAAGCTCTTGGATCTAACGGTTCAACTTCTATGGGATCTGTTTGTGCATCGACAATGTCATTGCTCAACGCAGGTGTTCCACTGAAGGCTTCTGTTGCAGGTATTGCAATGGGTCTTATCTCAGACACAGTCGATGGCAAGGTTGAATACGTAGCTCTCACCGACATTCTTGGTGCAGAAGACGCATTTGGCGACATGGACTTCAAGGTTGCCGGTACGAAGGATTTCGTCACTGCGCTACAACTTGATACAAAGCTTGATGGTATTCCTGCTTCTGTTTTGACTGGTGCACTTCACCAAGCAAACGAAGCTCGCCTACACATCCTCTCTGTTATGAACCAAGCAATTGATGCTCCAGATGAGATGAGCCTTCTTGCTCCTCGCATCATTTCCATCAAGGTTCCAGTAGACATGATTGGTGCAATCATCGGACCTAAGGGCAAGATGATTAACCAGATTCAAGACGAAACTGGCGCAGATATCACCATCGAAGATGATGGAACTATCTACATCGGAGCTCTTGAGGGATCTCAAGCTGAAGCCGCTAAAGCAATGGTTGAAGCTATTGCTAACCCAGTAGTTCCAAAAGTTGGCGAACGCTTCAACGGCACAATCGTGAAGCTTGCAACATTTGGTGCTTTCGTTTCACTCGTTCCAGGTAAAGATGGCTTGCTCCACGTCTCGCAAATTCGCAAGATGCATGGTGGAAAGCGCATTGAAAACCTTGAAGAAGTGATGAAGGTTGGCGACAAGGTTGAGGTCGAAATTGCAGAAATCGATCCAAAGGGTAAATTCTCTTTGGTTCCGGTTCTTGCAGATGGAACTGTTCCAACCGAGGGTAAATCTGAATAATTGAAAAAAAGTGTTCTGCCTAGCGGGCTGCGAATCGTTACCGAAGAGGTAAGTACGGTTCGCTCCGCTGCGGTGGGCATATGGGTCAATGTTGGCTCCCGTGATGAGACTCCGTCTGTCGCGGGAGCTTCACACTTTCTAGAGCATTTACTTTTCAAAGGAACGACCACCCGATCTGCAATGGAGATTTCATCTTCGATAGAAGCAGTCGGCGGCGAGATGAACGCATTCACAAGCATGGAATACACCTGCTTCTATGCACGGGTAATCGACACAGATCTCAAGCTTGCCGTAGATGTCATTTCAGATTTAATTACATCCTCCATTATCACAGCAGAAGATGTTGACTCCGAACGAAATGTAGTTTTAGAAGAAATTGCAATGCGTGATGATGATCCTTCCGATCTCATTCATGATTTATTTATGGAGACTTACTACGGTGACAATCTCCTGGGACGTCCAATTCTTGGAACAGTTGATTCCATTAAAGGAATGTCACGAAACTCAGTATTTAACTATTATAAGAAGAAGTATCTACCTCGCGACCTCGTTGTCGCTGTCGCCGGAAACGTCAAACACAAAGACGTTGTGGAACTTGTTGAACGTGCCATGTCTCGAGATGGATTTCTTGATGTAGCGCCAGCCTCTCCCAATCTTCGAGAATCCGCTCGCATTAAAGCAGCAGGCAGAGGATCCGTAGGTTTGATGTATCGAAAGACTGAGCAATCTCATTTATTGATGGGCGTAGATGGAGTTGCTCGCACTGATGATCGTCGTTTTGCATTGAGCATCTTGTCTTCGGCGCTCGGCGGGGGAATGTCCTCTCGACTATTCCAAGAAATTCGTGAAAAACGCGGCCTCGCGTACTCAACGTATTCCTATGTTCAGCAGTTTGCAGGCGCTGGCTCACTCTCTTTCTACGCTGGTTGCGCACCAAGTAAGACGGAAGAGGTTGTGAAAATTATTCGCGAAATCACGCATGATGTTGCAAGAACTGGATTGACTGACGAAGAGATTTCTAGAGCCAAAGGTGCCGTTTCAGGGTCGTTGGTCCTCAGCCAAGAAGACAGCGGTTCTCGAATGAGTCGAATTGGTAAGAGTGAATTGGTTTACGGGGAAGTTATGAGCTTTGATGAGATCCTTAAGCGGATTGCCGCTGTTACCCCTGACGACATACGTGAAATTGCTAGCGCAGTCCTGCCTCAATCTTCTACGCTTGCCATAGTTGGACCGTTCAAAAACGCATCTAAATTTGAGAAGGTAATCGCATGAGCAGAATAAAAGTTGGAGTCTTAGGCGCCAAAGGCCGAATGGGTTCAGAGGCCTGCAAAGCCATAAGTGCTGCCGAAGATTTAGAGCTAGTCGCATCACTTGATCTTGGCGATTCTCTCAACGAATTAATCTCCACTGGTGCCCAGGTGATTGTCGACTTCACACACCCAGATTCTGTTATGGGTAATCTTGATTTTGCAATCAATAATGGAATCAACGTCGTTGTTGGAACTACAGGTTTTGACGATGCCAAACTTTCGAAAATTAAGACATGGCTCGAAGCTAAGCCAGGAACTGGCGCGCTGATCGCGCCAAATTTCGGACTTGGCGCGGTACTTATGATGCAGTTTGCAGCAAAAGCTTCCAAATATTTTGAATCTGTTGAAATTGTAGAACTACATCATCCGAATAAAGCTGATGCCCCTTCAGGCACAGCCGCCCGCACAGCGGAATTAATTAATGAAGCTCGGGCTTCAGTGAAGAAGGAAGCAATGCCTGATGCGACATCGTCCGGGTTGGAGGGTGCGCGAGGAGCTCTCGTCGGTGATGTGCGCATACATTCTGTCCGCCTCCGCGGATTAGTAGCTCACCAAGAAGTTATTCTCGGGGATCTTGGGGAGACGTTGACGATTCGTCACGATTCTATTGATCGAACTGGTTTCATGCCTGGTGTTTTACTCGGTGTGAGAAAAGTTGTTACGCATCCTGGGCTAACATTTGGCTTAGAGCATTTCATGGATTTAAATTAAGGAGTAAATATGTCTCAAATAACAATGTACGGAGCTGAATGGTGCGGGGATTGCCGCCGTTCAAAGAGGTTTCTTGACGCGAATAACGTTGAATACGTTTACATCGATGTCGAAGCTGATGAAGCTGCATCAGAAAAAGTTATCGAAATTAATGGCGGTCAGCGTTCAATCCCAGTTATTCTCTTTGAAGATGGAACTCACATGACTGAGCCATCAGATAATGATTTGAAAGCAAAGCTCGAGAGCCTTTCAATTCTTTAAGAAAGACGATAGACCAAGGCTGATACAACTGCTGCGCCAAATACCGCTACAGGAAACGGCAGTTTTGCTACAAATGCTGCAACAGCAAAACTGACTCCAGCCATTCTGTGATCTACGACTAACTTAGTTTTATCTGTAAAAGCCTGAACAGCTACCAGTGCGCTCAAGAGTGCAACGGGAATCAATAAGTTGATTCGTTGTACTCGAGGGTGCGCAAGCCAAGATTCAGGAACCGAGTGCCCGAGATATTTAAAAAGGAAACATGCGGCGCTCGTACCTAAAGCTGTTATCCAGTAAATGCTCATGCACGCCACCCCATCAGAATGGCGAGAAGAGCAGTAGAAATTATTGGAACGCCAGCTGGAACAAATGGAACTAGAGATAGCGCACAGATAAAGGCAAGTGCTGCCAAGTAGTAACTTCTCTTTCCTTTGAGTCTTGGCCAGACCAAACCAACAAATGCTGCCGGTACGAGCGCATCAAGTCCATATGCTGCTGGATCTTTGAGTAAGCCTGCACTCACTGCACCAATTAAGGTAAAAATATTCCAGAAAATAAAAACCCCGAAGCCCGTCCACCAGAATCCAGTTCGTGAATCTTTTTCATTATTTTGAGCAAGAGCAACACCAGTAGATTCATCAATAGTTATTTGGGCGGCAACGATTCGCTTTGCGCCTCGCACTTTAAGAAGCGGCGCCATTCGTACAGCGTACAAACCGTTTCTCGTTCCAAGAAGCGCTCCAGTCGCGATTGCACTAAATGCTCCGCCTCCGGCACCAACCACTCCAACTGCAGCGAATTGTGATGCTCCTGAAAAGGTAAGAAGCGATATCGCGCACGTTTGCAAGACTGAAAAGTGAGCAGCAACACTGGCGGCCCCAAAGGCCGCACCGTAAACGCCGACGGCAAAGGAGAGGCTGAGGGAGTCGCGCTTTACTGACACGCCGGTATTCTGCCCTAATCCGCAGGCTCTGGGGGCTGAAAAGATAGGTTGCACTCATGAGCGAGCACGAAATTATTTTTAAAGACGACGTAACTGTTGAACTTATTAAATCCAGCGCAAGCGATAACGACGTTGTCTGGGCCGCCCGAGTCTCTACAGCAGGCGAGAATTCAAAGGATGCGGTTGGCGATGATGCTTCCCGCGATGTTGGTTTGATCAATTACTTGGCACGTGAGCGCCATGGATCTCCCTTCGAGCACACCTCAATGACATTCTTCATCTCGGCCCCTATTTTTGTTTTTCGCGAGTTCATGCGTCATCGCATAGCTTCGTACAACGAGGAGAGCGGACGCTATCGCGAGCTGCGACCAGTGTTTTATGTTCCATCTAAAGAACGCAAACTTGTCCAAATTGGTAAGACAGGTGCTTACGAATTTATTGATGGCACTCCAGAACAATATGAAATTACAGTCAATGCAATCAAAGAAAGCTGCACAACAGCTTATGAAAATTATCAAAAAATGCTTGATGCTGGCGTAGCTCGTGAAGTCGCTCGCGCCGTCCTACCCGTAACTTTGTTTTCATCCATGTATGTAACGATGAATGCACGTGCGCTCATGAATTTCCTATCGCTTCGGACCGCACGGGAGGGATCGCACTTCCCAAGCTACCCACAACGCGAAATTGAGATGGTTGCAGAGAAAATGGAAGAGCATTTTGCGCGTCTTATGCCTATTACGTATGGGGCATTTCAAAAATCTGGGCGCATTGCACCTTAATCTCAGGTAACCTTCCACCATGCATTCCACCACCAAAATAGAAGCCCCATTCGGGCGTCTCATCACGGCAATGGTGACCCCATTTAATAAAGATGGGGAAATTGATTGGGATGGCGTTGCGCAACTTGCACAGCACTTGGCGGATAACGGTCACGATGCAATTGCAGTAAATGGAACTACAGGAGAAGCTCCGACTACGAAGAGCTCTGAAAAACTTGAGATTATTAAAGTTGTAAAAAGTACGGTTGGAGATCGTTTAAAGATTCTTACCGGAGCTGGAGATAACGAAACTTCTTACACAGTTGAACAAGCTAAACGTTCTGCTAGTGCCGGTGTAGATGGACTACTTATCGTTACGCCGTATTACAACAAACCTCCACAAGCAGGAATCGAAGCTCACTTCCGAGCTGTCGCCGCCGCCACTGATCTTCCAATAATGATGTATGACATTCCAGGACGTACTGGTGTTGAGCTTGAGCCTGACACAATTTGTCGTCTTGCTGAAGTTAAGAACATTGTCGCTCTCAAGGATGCCAAGGGAAATCCGGCATCTACTTCTTGGGTTATAAAGCGCACAGGCATTCCAGTGTATTCAGGCGATGACATTTTGAATCTTCCACTCCTTTCTATCGGCGCAGTTGGATTCGTATCAGTATGCGGCCACACTGTTGGATCTGATCTACGTGAAATGCTCGATGCATGGTTTGCGGGTAACGCAGAACGTGCACTTGAAATTCACCAAAAACTATTACCGGTATACACCGGAACCTTCCGCACTCAAGGTGCGATTTTGACTAAGGCTGCTCTCACACTGATGGGTCTGCCTGGCGGATTTACACGTTTGCCACTTGTCGATGCCACCGATGCGCAAATCGTGCAGCTGCGGGAGGATCTACGAGCAGGCGGAGTCCCACTTAAATAATGAATCACCCACATCCAGACCTTCCATATCCATCCAAACTTGCAAAGAACACTCTTCGAATAGTCGCACTTGGCGGCCTAGGGGAGATCGGTCGCAACATGACTGTTTTCGAATACGAAGGCAGATTGCTTATCGTGGATTGCGGAGTTCTCTTTCCAGAAGAGAGCCAACCAGGCATTGATTTAATTCTTCCCGATTTTTCATATATCGCTGAACGTCTGACTGATATTGAAGCAGTGGTCCTAACTCACGGACATGAAGATCACATTGGTGCTCTTCCTTATCTTCTGCGCGAACATGCTGATATTAAAGTCGTCGGATCAAAGCTCACTCTTGCTTTCGCTAACGCAAAGCTCAAAGAACGTCGCATCACAGCACCTCTTGTTGAAGTTCAAGCCGGTATGGAAATGAGTTTTGGCCCCTTCAACCTCGAGTTTGTTGCAGTGAATCACTCAATTCCTGATGCACTTGCGATTGCTATCAAGACTCCAGCCGGAAATGTGTTAGCCACTGGCGATTTTAAAATGGATCAACTACCACTCGATGGTCGAATCACTGATCTTGTGACTTTTGCTCGCTTGGGCGAAGAGGGAATTGACCTCTTTATGGTGGACTCCACTAACGCAGATGTTCCGGGCTTCACTACATCTGAGCGCGACATTATGCCGACCTTGGATCGCGTCTTTAATCAGACGAAACGACGCGTCATCGTTGCTTCCTTTGCTTCCCATGTTCACAGAATTCAACAAATTCTTATGATTGCGGAAAAACATAATCGTAAGGTTGCATTTGTTGGCAGATCAATGGTTCGCAACATGAAGCTTGCCGAAGATCTCGGTTATTTGGATGTACCTGCAGGACTAGTTGTAGATTCTAGAAATATTGAAGAGTATGGCGACAGAATTGTTCTTATCTGCACAGGTTCACAAGGTGAACCACTTGCAGCGCTTTCAAGAATGGCAAATGGGGATCACCAAATCCAAGTCGGGAAAGGCGACACCGTTGTTTTGGCATCGTCACTCATTCCTGGAAATGAAAATCCAGTTTTCAGAATTATCAATGAATTGGTTCGATTTGGCGCAGAGGTTGTCCATAAAGGTAATGCGATGGTCCACGTATCTGGTCACGCAGCAGCAGGAGAACTTCTCTATTGCTACAACATCGTAAAGCCAAGACATGTCATGCCTATTCACGGTGAATGGCGCCATATGCGCGCAAATGCTGAACTTGCAATAAAGACCGGAGTGCCACGAGAGAAGACAATCGTTGTCGACAATGGAATTGTTGTTGATATGCATGATGGATATGTTGATGTTGCTGGTGCAGTTCCTGTCGGTTTTGTATATGTTGACGGTCAAAGCATTGGTGAAATTACCGAGAGCTCTTTGAAGGATCGTCGCATTCTGGGTGAAGAAGGATTTATCTCTGTTGTTGTTGTGATTGATTCACAAAGCGGCAAAATTGTTGCTGGTCCGGATATTCATGC
>CANCGX010000007.1 GCA_947377725.1 Actinomycetota bacterium | reverse complement strand
CGCCATAATCAGATTTGATCCACCCGTTGCTTGCTGCCCAGTATGTAAAAGCCCTCATCGAAACGATTCTGCGAGCCAATGTAGAACGAGTTGCGCCGTTGGCTTGCAAAGAAGCTAACCACGAACGAATATGTGAAAGATCTAAATCTCTAAATTCACCAATCTTTAACTCCTCAAGATGCTTCAAGAAGGATTCAAGATCACTTACATAGCCACGAATTGAATTATCAGCCAGATTGCGGACGAGAGCTAAATGCTCTTCGTATTGCGCAATCAACGGTGAGGACATGCTTACAGTATAGTGCCACTCTGTGGATCAATCATGGTCAGAAAATCATTCTCGGTAAGTATCTCAATTGGCATTCCTTTGGCTTTCATTTGTTCAGCCTTTTGATACTTAGAACTCTTGCTATCACCTGCACGCAACTTCAAAATATCCTGTTGGCCAAAAACCAAGAAATCTGTTTCGCGGTTCACTCCATCACCAGGAATTGCGCCAATGTCCGCCACTAACTTCCAAGCATCGGATCTGCTCATGGAGTAAAGCGTCCCTGTAAAGACAATATGCTTTCCATAAAATGGGTGTTCATGATTTGCAGAAACATTTACAGTTATCTCGCTCAGTTTTGCTTTTGGTGTATAGAAAAATCCGTTACCTGACCAATTGGTACAGGCCTGCCATCCTTGCGAATGCTGAACTCCCCATCCGATTTGGTTGATCCGCAAAAAATCATCAACGTCGTCAGCTTGAGACGTGTTTAGCAATTTACTAAAAACTTCACCACATTTAATCGCGTCATACAAAGCATCATGATGCGCGGATTCGTCCCACTCCACGCCAAGGCCGTATGCCAAATGTGAAAGTTGATAAGTGGGCAGTGAAATCGTTGCACGTCCAATGACCATCGTGCACAAGTAATGTAAGTCTGGCCAATCCATTCCATATTCGCTCATGGCATATCTCAATACGGACATATCAAAACTTGCATTGTGCGCAACAACAGTGTTTTCGCCAATGAAATTCGAGGCCAACTCCCAGACTTCACGGAACGTTGGAGCTTCTGCAACATCATTCGCTCGAATTCCATGAATACTTACATTAATGGGATGGAATTCTCCGTGTGCGATTGGTGGCTTAATCAATGAATAAAAGGTGTCGACTAAATCATTATTCTCGAATTTTGCCATTCCAATTGAGCAAGCAGACGAACGGTGGGCATTTGCTGTTTCAAAATCTAATGCCACAAATGAGCTGTCAGGCATTTCGAATATCCCTCAAATGAGTGAACCAGCATTCCGGCAGAATTTGACTTGAAATCTCAAAATTAAGATATTTCTTCTCTGACCGAATTACTTGATCTTCAAACCATTTGGTTAACAGGTATAAAACGTATTTAGCCGAAGCTAGCACTTCTCGCATCTCTGGATCGGTTGAACTATAAGTTGAGGTTTGATTGAGCAGGTCCATATTTCTTACGCTTTGTTCGATCTCAGGGGAATACTCCCAAGCACACAAATCCGGCTGTTTTAAATGCTTAAATTTTTTATCAGACGCTACATGTTCGGAAAATAATTGTGCGCACATCGAGTTTAATGCCTTCGCCTCTTGAATGAAATCTCCCAAGAAAATTTCTCTTGAAGATGTCGGGTATTTGATTGACGGCTTTCCCAAAGTCAAAATTAAAGAATTGTGCAATATATTGGCGAAATCGTCCTGTTTGTCTTCAGCTAAATACCAAGCCCCCGAAAGCTTGGCTCCTAACCCATCTACTGAAATTGATTCAATTGCAATTCCACCAGGAGCACGAAAGTGGACTACGGAAATTAATCCATATCGAAGGGCTGAAGTCATTACTTCATCATAAGCGCACCTTCTGACATTTGTTAGGAGTTTAATGAAACTGACTATTCACCCTCATGTAGTACGGCAGGAAAGTAGGGTCTTGAAGTCAGAAAAGGCTCGACCGACTGAGTTCGAGCCTTCCCCTACGTTCTGCGCCTGGTGGGATTCGAACCCACGCACGCTCCGCAGTCGACAGAGTGCTCTATCCGCTGAGCTACAGACGCGCAGGAGGAAGTTAGTCTGCGATCTGAGGTAACTATTTTTGGATTATGAAAGTTGTTGAACAACTTTTATGTGGAAACTACTTACAGCGACTAAGCCTGACTAAAAAAATAATTCAACAATAAAATGAACCGATAGAATGAACCACCGCAGTCGGCGGAGTTATAAAAGCGTCTCAGCGAAAGTTGAGGCGCTTTCCGCTTTACTCTGGCTTGCGTCCTTGACGAAGTAAACCGAAGGTAACTGCATCTTCAAGTGCCATAGCTGAAGCAGCAATCACGTTCTCATGAACACCGATTGTGCTCCACTCCCCATCACCATCGCTTGTTTCAACGAGTACGCGAGTGACCGCGCCTGTTCCAAGGCGACCTTCGAGGATACGAACTTTGTAGTCAGTCAGTTCAAGCTTGGAGAGCTCAGGATAAATCTTTTCAAGACCTGAGCGAATCGCCATATCAATTGCATTGACCGGACCATTTCCAGATCCAACAGCTTTGATAACTTCACCCTTTGCTTTGATGGAGACTGTTGCCGTCGAAGTAACGGTTGTTTCATCGCCACCATGGACGCTTGTGGTCCAATCAATAAGTTCAAAGAATTGCGGGCGCTTCCCGTGAAGTTCTTCAAGTAGAAGAAGTTCGAAGGATGCATCAGCCGCTTCAAAGGTGAATCCGCGAGATTCCATCTCTTTTACGCGGGCTACGACACGAGTGACGACATCTTTATCATCTCCGAGATCGATACCAAGCTCTAAAGATTTCAATTCAATTGATGCACGTCCAGCCATATCAGAAACCAACATTCTCATGTCGTTTCCGACAGATGCGGGATCTTCGTGCTGGTAAAGATTTGGATCAACCTTGATCGCAGAAGCATGTAACCCTGCCTTATGTGCGAAAGCTGATACGCCGACATATGGTTGACGGGCTGACGGAGCAACATTGGTTACTTCAGCAACTGCGTGAGCAATACGGAAAGATTCACGAAGTGAACCTGTAGGTAGAACTGGCTTATTCTTCTTCAACTCTAAGTTTGCAATAATCGAAACTAGGTCGGCATTGCCTGTGCGTTCGCCGTATCCGTTCAACGTTCCTTGAACGTGAGTTACTCCAGCTTCAACAGCAGCGAGTGAGTTAGCAATCGCGCAACCTGTGTCATTGTGACAATGGATTCCCAAACGAGCCGATGAACTTTGAAGAACATCGTTCACAACTTGTTGCAATTCATCCGGGAGCATTCCGCCATTCGTATCGCATAGAGCCGCAACATCTGCTCCGGCCTCCATTGCGGTGCGAATAACTTCAAGGGCATAGTTACGATTTGATTTATAGCCATCAAAGAAATGCTCTGCATCTAAAAAGACGCGCTGGCCATTTCCCTTGAGGAATTGAATTGAATCCTTTATCATCGCAAGGTTCTCATCAAGATTGGTTTTTAGTGCAAGATCAACATGGCGATCATGGCTCTTTGCTACAAGAGTTACGACAGGGGCACCAGAATCTGCAAGCGCACGCAGTAATACATCATCGGCAGCCTTAACATTAGGACGTCGGGTTGCGCCAAATGCAACGAAAGTCGCGTTCTTTAATTTCAATTCTGTCTGGGCTCGCTTGAAGAATTCGGTGTCCTTAGGGTTCGCGCCTGGCCATCCACCTTCAATAAATCCGACGCCAAGATCATCTAAATGACGTGCGATTGCAAGCTTGTCGTGAACCGAAAGATTCAGACCTTCTTGCTGCGCACCATCGCGAAGAGTGGTGTCGTAGATATGAAAAGCATCAGAGATTGTCATTATTTAACTCGCACATTCCAGCCGTGCTTATCTTCAATTGTTCCGTGCTGAATTCCAAGCAAATGATTGCGAATTTCCATCGTGATTGGACCTGGTTCACCATCGCCAGTTTTCCATGTTCCTTGAGCGCTCTTTGCTACGCCAATTGGAGAGACAACAGCAGCGGTTCCGCAAGCAAAAATTTCGGTTATCTCACCGGACGCGACGCCATCGCGCCATTCATCAGTTGAAATCATTCCTTCTTCAACTGGGTAACCCAGATCCTTGGCGACTGTAAGAATCGAATCGCGAGTGATACCGGCAAGAAGAGTTCCAGTAAGTTTCGGAGTGAAGATTGTTGCGCCCTTGCCATGACCTTTAACAAAGTAAAGGTTCATTCCGCCCATTTCTTCAACCCATTTATGTTCAACGGCATCTAGCCAGACAACTTGATCGCATCCTTCTGCAGCTGCTTGCTTTTGTGCCAATAGTGAAGCCGCGTAATTTCCGCCGGTCTTAGCTGCGCCTGTTCCGCCTTTTGCAGCGCGTACGAATTCTGTTGAAATCCAAACAGTCACTGCCTTACTTGGATCAAAATATGCGGAAGCAGGAGTCGTAATAACTAAATAAGTCGCATGATTTGATGGTCGAACACCTAGACCAACTTCCGTTGCAATCATGAACGGGCGAATATAGAGAGATTCACCAATGTTTTTCGGAACCCATTTAATGTCCTGCTTAACCAGAGCCTCGACTGTCGAAACAAAATCCTCTACCGGAACCTCAGGCAAAGCCATACGAGTTGCACTCTTATTGAAACGTTCAGCATTTGCTGTTGGGCGAAAGAGACTGACTCCCCCATCTGGCTGGGTGTATGCCTTCATGCCTTCAAAAATCTCTTGTCCGTAGTGAAGTACAGATGTTGCAGGGTCGAGAGCTAAAGGCCCGTAAGCCTTAAGTTCTGCATCGCTCCATCCTGTTGCCTCAGTCCATTCAGCAATCATCATATTGTCGGTGTAATACTTGCCGAATCCCCCTGCAGCGATCTTCTCCTCGCGAGAAGAATCGGATGCCGGTTGTGGGTTTGGATTGAGGTTGATCTTCATTTACTTAACCGCCTCCGCGAGCGCAGTTCCAACTTCAGCAGTTGTGCGTTTGGCTGAACCACGATTTTCGAGATCTTTCGTTACGGCCGCTGCGATTTCCGCTGCGGCTTCTAAATGACCTAAATGGGCAAGCATCATGCCAACAGAAGAAATGGTTGCAGTTGGATCTGCAATTTGCTTGCCAGCAATATCCGGCGCTGAACCGTGGATTGGTTCAAACATGGATGGGAATTTTCCAGTCGGGTTAATATTTCCAGAAGCAGCAAGGCCAATACCGCCGCTGATTGCAGCAGCAATATCGGTGATGATGTCTCCAAAAAGATTATCGGTTACCACTACGTCAAAACGATGTGGTTGAGTAACAAAGAACATAGCTGCTGCATCCACGTGAAGGTAATCTGTGGTGATGTCTGGATATTCCGTGGCAACTTCGTTAAATGCACGAGTCCAAAGATTTCCGGCACGAGTCAATACATTGTTTTTATGAACAAGAGTTACCTTCTTGCGAGGGCGCTTCATAGCAGTTTCAAAAGCGTATCGAATGGCGCGTTCTGCTCCACGTCGAGTGTTGATGCTCTCTTCAGTGGCAATTTCATTCTCTGTTCCAAATGCCAATACTCCACCGGCTCCAATGTATGGGCCTTCAGTACCTTCGCGAACTACAACGAAATCAACTTCACCTGGATTTGAAAGCGGTGAAGCTACGCCAGGATAGAGACGTGTTGGTCGAAGATTGATGTAATGGTCAAAAGCAAAGCGAAGCTTCAATAAAAGTCCGCGCTCAAGCACTCCACTCGGAACTGATGGATCACCAACAGCTCCAAGAAGGATGACATCTGCTTTCGCGAGTTCGGCCATGACTGAATCCGGAAGAGTTTCCCCCGTCTTGTGCCAATACTTTGCCCCAAGTTCATATTCGGTCTTTGCAAAGTTAAGCCCGTGCTTGGCAGCAATAACATCAAGCACTTTCAAACCTTCAGCAACTACCTCTGGTCCGATTCCATCTCCTGGAATAACAGCTAATTTGTAGGAAGACATTTAGGAAACCAGCCCAACTGCTCGAACTAGATCAGCACCTGATTCCTTGGCAATTGCAGAAACCAAGTCTGCAGTAACTGAAGAATCGACTGTGATAGCCATGAGCGCTTCTTTGCCATCGTCACTACGAGCAACCTGCATGCCTGCGATGTTGAGTCCAGCTTTTCCAAGAATATTTCCAACAACTCCCACAACACCTGGCTTGTCACCGTATTGCAAGAAAATCATATTTTCGGTTGGTGGAAGATCAAGATCAAAACCATTAATTGCAATGATTTTTTCGACCATACGAATTCCCATCAACGTTCCATCAACAGTTACTGACTTTCCATCAACAAATGCTGCATGCAAAGAAATCATGCTGCGATAGAAAGGTGAATCGGATTCAGTTGTGACTGATGCCGACATTCCCTTTTCTGCTGCTAACGCTGGTGTATTTACATACGTGACTGATTCTGCCCCAGCTCCTGCAAGAGCACCCTTGAGTGCGCTCGTAGCCAAGATTGTAGAATCGTGTTCTGAAATATCGCCGCGAACTGCAACCGATAGCGTCACAGGTGATTCCCCTGCAATAGCAGTCGCAATCTGAGCCATCTTTTCAACAAGTGGAAGACTTGGACGAATCGTTGGGTGAATTGCTCCACCTTTAACGTTTACAGCATCAGGAACCAATTCCCCAGCCAGCGCTTTGCGAACTGATACAGCAACTGCAATGCCTGCACGTTCCTGCGCTTCATCAGTAGACGCACCAAGGTGTGGAGTTGCAACAACAGTATCTAATTCAAAGAGTGGCGAATCCGTGCAAGGCTCAGTTGAAAATACATCCAACCCGGCTCCTGCTACGCGACCTTCTTTTAGCGCGTTGTACAGAGCGGTCTCATCAAGTACCCCACCGCGCGCTGCATTAACGATGCGAACAGTTGGCTTTACCTTCTTAAGCGCTTCTTCACCGATGAGGTTTGCAGTCTCTTTGGTCTTTGGAAGATGAATTGTGATGAAATCAGATATGCGAAGAAGTTCATCAAGTTCGACAAGTCGAACATTCAACTGCGCTGCGCGTGCCGGTTGCAGATATGGATCGTAGGCAACAACATCCATACCAAAAGCCTGCATACGTGCAGCTACGAGTTGACCGATTCTTCCGAATCCAACAATGCCGAGAGTCTTTTCAAATATTTCAGCACCGGTGTACTTAGAGCGAGCCCATTTGCCGTTTCGTAGCGCAGCATGAGCTGGTGATACGTGGCGAGCGCTAGCTAAGAGAAGGGTGATTGCTAACTCTGCTGCGCTGACAATGTTAGAAGTAGGTGCGTTAACAACCATGACACCTGCTGCTGTTGCAGCAGGAATCTCGACGTTATCTAGACCTACTCCTGCACGGGCAATGACCTTTAGGCCTTTTGCTGCTCCAATTGCTTCTGCATCCATCTTTGTAGCAGAACGTATGAGAACAGCATCAACGCCAGCTGCCAAAGCAGCAAGCAACTCATCACGATCTGCGCCATTGCAGTGACGGACTTCGAAATCTGGGCCAAGCGCATCCATTGTTGCGGGGCTTAGCTCTTCAGCAATCAGAACAACAGGTTTAGCCACGGGATGCGTTGCCTTCCTGATAGTCCTCGTTCTTATTGTTTCCGCGGACCCAAGACATCATCTTGCGTAGTTCGCGACCAACAGTCTCAATTGGATGTGACTCTCCCTTTGCGCGCAACGCCTTGAATTCTGGGGCGCCAGCTTCTTGATCGTCAACAAAACGCTTTGCAAACGTTCCATTTTGAATATCGTTAAGAACAGCCTTCATGTTTGCTTTGACACTTGCATCGATGACGCGAGGTCCTGAAACATAATCACCAAATTCAGCGGTGTCAGATACTGACCAACGCTGCTTTGCGATTCCACCTTCGTACATCAAATCGACAATCAATTTGAGTTCGTGGAGACATTCAAAGTAAGCAACTTCTGGTTGGTAGCCAGCTTCGACAAGAGTTTCAAATCCGTACATAACGAGCTGTGAAGCACCTCCACAAAGAACTGCTTGCTCGCCGAACAAATCTGTTTCACACTCTTCAGTGAAGGTGGTCAAGATTCCGCCTGCGCGAAGTCCGCCAATTGCTTTTGCATATGAAAGCGTTAGAGGCCACGCTCCACCGGTTGCATCTTGCTCAACAGCAACAAGAACTGGAACACCACGACCCGCTGCATACTCACGACGAACCAAGTGACCTGGGCCCTTTGGCGCGATCATCGCGACATCGATATTTGCTTCTGGCTTGATGTAATCAAAACGAATGTTGAAACCATGCCCGAAGAGAAGCGCTGCTCCTGCTTTGAGGTTTGGCTTAATTGAATCTGTGTAGATGTGACGCTGAACGTGGTCAGGTGCAAGCAACATAACTACGTCGGCTTCCTTAACTGCATCAGCCACTGAAAGAACGCGAAGTCCTTCTGCTTCAGCTTTAGCGCGAGATGCTGATCCATCCTTAAGGCCGATGCGAACATCGACGCCGCTATCGCGAAGGTTCAATGCATGTGCATGTCCTTGTGATCCGTAACCAATGATGGCTACCTTCTTAGATTGGATGATTGAGAGGTCTGCATCCTCGTCATGATATTGAGTTGCCACTTATTTGCCTTTCCCTGGTTTAAGCCCGCGCTCCATTGCGACAAGACCTGACTGAACTAGTTCCTTTATTCCATACGGCTCAAGCACTCGCAAAAGAGCCTGAATTTTCTCTGCATTACCCGTTGCTTCAATCGTGACGGCGTCTTGCGCGACGTCCACAACTTTTGCTCGGAATAATTGGACGGTCTCAAGAACTTGAGAGCGCGTTTCTGGTGTCGTGTTAACTTTCACTAGCAAGAGTTCGCGTTGTACTGATGTCACAGGATCAAGGCGATCTGTATTGATGACGTCAATCAACTTATCTAGTTGGGCGATTACTTGCTCAAGTGCATGATCTTCAACATCGATGACAATCGTCATTCGAGAAATATTTGCATCTTCGGTTGGACCGACTGCAAGTGAATCGATGTTATATCCACGTCGTGAAAATAAGGAGGCGATACGTGCAAGAACGCCGGGGCTATTTTCAACGAGAACTGAAAGTGTATGAGTGGCCATTAGAGCTCCTGTGAATCCCAGACAGGCGCGAGAGATCGCGCAAGAGTGATTGAATCATTTGATGTTCCGGCTGCAACCATCGGCCACACCATCGCATCGCGATGAACGCTAAAGTCAACGACAACTGGTTGATCATTGATCGACATTGCCTTTTCGATAACTGCATCAACTTGATCGCGTGAATCGGCACGTAAACCAACACATCCCATTGCTTCACCAAGCTTGGCAAAGTCTGGAATCCGCTTTGAATGCAGATCTGTATTTGAATAACGCTCGTTATAAAAGAGTGACTGCCATTGGCGAACCATGCCAAGGCTTTCATTATTGATGATCGCAATTTTGACCGGGATCCCATTAAGAGCACATGTTGTGAGTTCCTGATTTGTCATCTGGAAACAACCGTCTCCATCGATTGCCCATACGGTGCGATCAGGTGCTCCAACTTTTGCGCCCATGGCTGCTGGGACTGCGTAACCCATGGTCCCTAAACCACCAGAGTTCAACCAGCTGCGCGGACGTTCGTACTGTACAAATTGTGAAGCCCACATTTGATGTTGGCCAACGCCAGCAACGTAAATTGCATCCGGGCCTGCGATCTTTCCTAAACGCTCAATTACATACTGCGGGGAGAGTGAGCCATCGGCAGGATGGTCGTATCCCAGTGGATACGTTTCGCGCCATCCCTGTACTTGCTTTACCCAACCAGAGATATCAACATGATTCTTTTTGAATTCAGCTTTGAGAGCAGGAAGAAGTGCGTCAATAGTGTTCTTAAGATCTCCCACAAGTGGGACGTCAACACGACGAAGCTTGCCAATTTCGGCTGGATCGATATCAGCATGGATAACTTTTGCGTTTGGAGCGAAAGATGAAAGCTTGCCAGTAACGCGATCGTCGAAACGAGCTCCTAAAGTAATAAGCAGATCGGCTTTTTGAAGTGCAGTAACAGCTGCGACCGTTCCATGCATTCCCGGCATTCCCAAATGTTGTGGGTGGCTATCAGGGAAAGCACCGAGGGCCATAAGAGTTGTTACAACGGGAGCTCCAGTTAATTCTGCAAGCTTCATCAACTCTTTACTTGCATTTGCTTTGATGATTCCGCCACCAACATAAAGAACTGGTTGCTTTGATTCAGCAATCAACCGCGCAGCATCTCGAATATCGCTCTCGTTGGGATTAAGCACTGGTTTATATCCCGCAAGATTGAGCGATGTTGGATAATCAAAAGTTGTCATGCCCGATAGCGCATCTTTTGCAATATCAACTAGTACCGCACCTGGGCGTCCAGTCGATGCGATATGGAAAGCTGAAGCAATTGCATGAGGAATATCTTTAGGGTTTGTTACTAAGAAATTGTGCTTAGTAACCGGCATCGTAATTCCACGAATATCAGCTTCTTGGAATGCATCAGTACCGATTGATGTTGAGTTGACCTGTCCTGTGATTGCAACGAGTGGAACTGAATCCATTTGAGCATCAGCGAGCGGAGTCACCAAGTTTGTTGCTCCAGGACCCGACGTCGCAATACAAACTCCGACTCGTCCAGTCACTTGGGCATATCCTGTTGCAGCGTGACCCGCACCTTGTTCATGTCGAACCAAGATGTGGCGAATCTTTGAATCAAAAATAGGATCGTACGCAGGAAGAATTGCACCGCCCGGAATTCCAAACATGACGTCGACGCCCGCAAGCTCCAAAGATTTCACGAGGGACTGCGCCCCTGTTACTGATCCAGCTGTATTACTTGTCATGTTCATCTCCTTCCGGTTTGAGTAGTTCCGATTAGATCGTTAAATGAGAAAACCCTCAGTTTTTCCACTGAGGGTTAGCGCACGATCGTCTTGCTTAGATCGCACGCTCTCGAATCACGACGGCTTTATTAAACGATGCCATGTGCTTATTCTCCCCGACTGATGAGGAGGGCGTCAACCCCTGAGATGTAAGTCTCATTATTTAGGATGTGACTGCACCCTGAGATGCCGAACCGACGACCTTCGAATACTTCGCCAATACTCCGCGCTTGTATTTGTGTGGCACTGGCGTGAAGTGCTTTCGGCGTTCAGCCAGAATTGATTCATCGACTAGCAAATCAAGTTGGCGAGTCACAGTATTGATACGGATGCGGTCGCCATCTTGTACAAAAGCAATCGGTCCCCCATCAACAGCTTCGGGTGCAACGTGCCCGACGCAAAGGCCAGTACTGCCTCCCGAGAATCTGCCATCGGTGAGAAGCAGGGTCGACTTACCAAGACCTGCTCCTTTAATTGCACCAGTAATCATCAACATCTCACGCATGCCGGGGCCGCCCTTGGGACCTTCGTAACGAATCACGATGGCATCGCCAGCTTTGATTGTTCCGTTTTCAAGAGCTTCCATCGCAGCTTGTTCGCGTTCAAATACTCGAGCAGGTCCTTCAAATTCGTCAACGCCTACGCCTGCAGTTTTGCAGACAGCACCCTCGGGTGCGAGTGAGCCGTTAAGAATCGTTATTCCTCCGCCAACTGAAAGCGGACTCTTAATCGAGTGAAGCACTTCGCCATCTGGATCAAGTGGTTTCACATCCGCCAAGTTCTCGGCCATCGTCTTACCTGTAACAGTAAGCGCATCACCATGCAAAAATCCTGCATCCAGAAGCGCGCGGAGTACAACGGGAATTCCGCCAACCTTATCGACGTCAGTCATTACATACTTTCCAAAAGGCTTTACGTCGGCAAGCAATGGAACGCGTGAACTAATCACTTGGAAATCTTCAAGTGTTAACTCAACTTCAGCTTCATTTGCAAGAGCGAGCAAGTGAAGAACAGCGTTGGTCGAACCTCCAAGAGCCATCACGACGGTGATTGCATTTTCAAATGCTTTCTTCGTCAAAATATCTCTGGTTGTAATTCCTTGGCGAATCAATTCGACAACTGCAGCTCCTGAAGCTACTGCGTAATCATCACGACGGTGATCAACTGATGGTGGTGATGCTGATCCAGGAAGTGAGAGGCCAATTGCTTCTCCAACTGCGGCCATCGTGTTTGCTGTGTACATACCGCCGCAAGCACCTTCACCCGGGCAGATTGCACGTTCGATACGATCAACTTCATCCTGAGTAATAAGCCCACGAGCACATGCACCGACAGCTTCGAAGGCATCAATAATGGTGACGTTCTTGCCATCAACATTTCCAGGAAGTGTTGAACCTGCATAAACAAAAACGGCTGATACATCGATACGAGCCGCAGCCATCATCATGCCTGGAAGAGATTTATCGCATCCTGCGAACATCACCATTCCATCGAGGCGTTCAGCTTGCATAACAGTTTCGACAGAATCTGCGATAACTTCGCGTGAGACGAGACTGAAGTGCATTCCTTCATGGCCCATAGAAATTCCATCGGAGACAGAGATAGTTCCGAATTGCATTGGGAATCCGCCTGCATCGATTACACCTTTACGAGAGGCTTTTGCCAAGCGATCAAGTGAGAGATTGCATGGGGTAATTTCATTCCAGGACGAGGCAATTCCAATCTGTGGCTTTTTGAAATCAGCATCTTGCATGCCAACAGCGCGCAACATTCCGCGAGCAGGTGAGCGCTCAAGTCCGTCGGTAACTAATCCAGAACGTGGCTTCATGTTAGACATTTTTTCTTTTGCCCCTTCGCTACTGACCTAGATGTTTAAGTAATAGTTCGCGCACGCGAGCTGCATCGGCTTGTCCGCCTGTTGCTTTCATGACGGCACCAATCAACGCACCAGCAGCTGGGATATTTCCGTCTCGTACCCGTTGTGCGGTATCTGGTTGCGATGCAATTGCTGCCTCAATAGCTGCCATCAGAGCTGAATCATCTGAAACAACTTTGAGACCGCGCTTTTCAATAACTTCACGAGGTGTGCCCTCGCCAGCGATGACGCCTTCAACAACTTGTCGAGCAAGTTTGTCTGTTAGCTCACCTGATGCAACGAGCAAGATTATTTCTGCAACTTGCGCAGGGGTCATCAAAGAAATCGCTTCAACTTCTTTTTCATTTGCCACGCGAGAAATTTCACCAAGCCACCACGTACGTGCTTTCGTTGGATCCGCACCAAGTTTTACAGTTGCTTCGACCGTATCAAGGAGTTCTGCGTTGATCATCGCAGTCATTTCCTTTTCTGGAACAGCCCACTCTGTCTGCAAACGTTTGCGACGAACGGATGGGCGCTCTGGGAGCGTTGCGCGAATCTCTTCAATCCATGATGCGTCTGGTGCAACCGGTACTAAATCTGGCTCTTGGAAATAACGATAATCCTCGGCGGTTTCTTTTGAACGTCCAGGACGAGTTTCTCCGCTTTCTTCAAGGAAGTGACGAGTTTCTTGAATGATGCGTTCACCATTTTCAAGACGATTTCCTTGGCGAATCATTTCTCCGTGAATAGCGCGTTCAACCGAGCGAAGTGAATTAACGTTTTTGGTTTCACTTCGAGTGCCGAGTGTGCCGCTGCCTCGCGGTGAAAGAGAAACGTTTGCATCGCATCGAAGCGATCCTTGCTCCATTTTTACGTCTGAAACGCCAAGCGAGCGAAGAATGTCGCGAAGTTCAGTCACATATGCACGAGCTACCTGAGGAGCATATTTCTCAGTACCGGGAATCATCTTTGTAACGATTTCCATGAGCGGAATACCTGCACGGTTGTAATCAAGAAGTGAATACTCAGCGCCATGAATTCGACCGGTCGAACCACCAACGTGTAGTGATTTTCCGGTGTCTTCCTCCATGTGAACGCGTTCAATTTCAACACGGAAAGTTTTAACACCTTCATCGGTATCAATTTCAACATCGAGGAATCCGTTGACGCAAATTGGTTCGTCGTATTGAGAAATCTGGAAGTCTTTTGGCATATCTGGATAAAAATAATTCTTGCGAGCGAAACGGCTAAATGGGGCGATTGAACAGTTAAGTGCCAAACCAATTTTGATAGCTGACTCAATCGCTACCTCGTTCACAACAGGAAGTGAACCTGGCAAGCCAAGACATACCGGGCAAGTTTGTGTATTTGGTTCCCCGCCGAATTCAGTCGAACAACCACAGAACATTTTTGTATTGGTATTCAGTTCAACGTGAACTTCTAACCCAAGTGTAGGTTCGTACTTTGCAATTACGTCATCATAAGTAAGAGCCATTATTTTGCTCCCAACTTAGGTGCTTGTGACATTAGTGTTGAACCCCATTTGGAATTAAGTGCCGCTTCAAGAGTTCCGCCAACCTGATACATCAAATCGTCCTTCATTGCTGGAGACATAATTTGAAAACCGACGGGCAAGTTATCTTCGGCAGCAAGTCCACACGGCAGACTCATTCCGCCGATACCAGCCATATTTACCGGGATTGTTGCAATATCGTTGAGATACATCGCAACAGGATCATCAGCTTTTTCGCCAATTTTGAATGCAGTTGTTGGTGCTGTTGGAGAAACGAGAACATCAGCTTTTGCAAAAGCTGCCTCATAATCGCGCATAATCAAAGTACGTACGCGTTGAGCCGATCCGTAATACGCATCGTAATAACCAGATGAGAGCGCGTATGTACCCAAAATAATGCGTCGCTTTACTTCTTTTCCAAAGCCAGCCTGGCGCGTCAAGCTCATAACTTCTTCTGCACCGCGTGAGCCGTCATCCCCTACACGCAAGCCATAACGCATCGAGTCAAAGCGAGCCAGATTCGACGAAGCCTCCGAAGGAGCGATTAAGTAGTATGCAGCAAGCGCATATTCAAAGTTCGGGCAAGAAACCTCAACAATTTCTGCACCAGCTTTTACTAATTCTTCAAGTGCTTCATTAAATCTTTCACTCACGCCTTTTTGAAAACCTTCGCCGCCAAGTTCCTTGATGACACCAATTTTCATGCCTTTAACATCGAGCTTCTTCGCTGCTGCAACAACGGCAGGAACGGGAGCGTTGATTGATGAAGAATCTTTTGCATCATGCCCAGCAATTACTTCGTGAAGCATCGCTGTATCTAGAACTGTGCGAGCGCACGGTCCTGCTTGATCAAGAGAAGATGAGAACGCAACAAGACCGTATCGTGAAACTGCACCGTACGTTGGTTTTACACCGACTGTGCCAGTGACGGCAGCAGGTTGACGAATTGATCCACCTGTATCAGTTCCAATTGCGAGAGGTGCTTCGAAGGCTGCAAGCGATGCAGATGAACCACCACCAGATCCACCAGGAATACGAGATAGGTCCCAAGGATTGTGTGTTGGTCCGTATGCAGAGTTTTCAGTTGAGGATCCCATAGCAAATTCATCCATATTGGTCTTACCCAAGATGACAACGCCGGCTTCTTTCAATCGCGTTACGACAGTTGCATCGTAGGGCGGGCGCCATCCTTCAAGAATCTTTGAACCGCAGGTAGTCGGAATTCCACGTTGCGCCATGACATCTTTGAGGGCAAGTGGTACGCCGGCAAGTGGAGAAAGCTTCTCTCCTGCTGCACGTTTTGCATCGACGTCCTTTGCTTGAGCAAGAGCACCTTCTTTATCTAGATAAAGAAATGCATGGACATCACCATCGACGTCTGCAATGCGATCGAAATGTTCATTTGCCAGATCAACAGCACTGACTTCTTTTGCTGCAAGTGCGATGGACATCTCTGCGGCTGTGTTATAAATAAATGTCATTCGGCATCACCCAGAATCTGAGGAACCTTGAATCGTTGTTCATCCGATGCTGGAGCACCAGAGAGCGCATCCTCGGGTGAGAGCGAAGGGATTACGACATCTGGGCGAGTCACATTCTTCAATGGAAGTGGATGTGAGGTCGGAGGGACATCGTCTTTTGCTGCTTCTTGAACGCGATCTACCGCATGAAGAATCTGATCCAATTCGGATGCTAGATGGTCGAGTTCCTCGGAACTCATTTCGATGCGAGCTAGACGCGCAAGGTGAGCAACTTCGTCACGTGAGATTGCGGCCATGCCCGAACCTTATCGGATTTGCCCAGTGCCCCACACAATCCAAGTTGTGGTCGTCATTTGTTCAAGCCCCATAGGCCCTCTGGCATGCAGCTTTTGATTCGAGATTCCAATCTCGGCTCCAAAACCCATCTGCTCGCCATCGGTAAATCTCGTCGATGCATTGACCATCACTGCTGCACAATCCGATAGCGCAATGAATTGATTTGCCCGCTCTACATTTTCAGTGACAATTGCTTCGGTGTGCTGAGTTCCATATTTCTGGATGTGATCAGCGGCAGCTACCAATGATGGAACCACAGCCACATTCATTTCCAGAGAATTATATTCGGTGCACCAATTTTCTTCCGTGGCTGACTCAATCGAGATCTTTTCAGATTCTGCAATTTTTCTAATCGAATCATCGCCGTGGATTTTAACCCCAGCACCGTGAAGCGCCTTTAGTGCAACGGGAACAAATGCATCTGCAACAGCAGCATGCACTAACAATGTCTCAGCGGCGTTGCAAACACTTGGCCGATGCGTCTTTGAATTCATCAAAATTGGAAGTGCTTTTTCTAAATCAGCAAACTCATCAACATACACATGGCAAACGCCTGCTCCAGTTTCGATTGTTGGAACCGAAGAATCATCAACGACGCGTCTAATTAATTCAGCGCTTCCCCGTGGAATTACGAGATCAACTTTTCCGCGAGCATGGAGAAGTGCGGCTACGGTCGATCGATCATCTGAAGGAACGTTTTGAATTACATCTGGAGATATTGCGCTCTCAGCGAGGACTTCTCTCATGATGTCGATGAGCACTGCATTTGAAGATGCTGCGCTCGACGATCCTCGAAGCATTGCTGAGTTTCCAGACTTCAAAAGGATTGCAGCTGCATCGACAGTGACATTCGGCCTTGCTTCATAAACCATTCCAACAACACCAAAGGGAACACTTACCTGTTTTAGGTGCAACCCATTCTCGAGGGTCCGTTCGCTCAAAACTCTATTCAGTGGGTCCGGCAAATCTGCGACTTGGTGAGCACCATTGGCCATCCCCAAAATACGCTCTGTGTTCAACAGCAAACGATCAACCATTGAACTTTGCATTCCAGAATCTTTGGCTCGATCCAGATCCTCTTGATTTGCAGCCAAGATCCGGGACGAATTGGCTACGAGCGCGTCGGCAATTTTGTGAACGACAGCGATCCGGTCAGCGGCGGATGCAGAAATAAGAGTGCGGGCAGCGACTCGGGCTAGGTCTGCCAAGTTTCCTACGACCGTGGTTGCTTCCATTGTGTAAGCCTAAGGGCAATAATCTCTCTTATGAAATTGCTGCGTAAATTCCTTGTCACGGTATTTGTTCTCTACTTTGCTCTGTGGGGCGTAACGCTAGTAATCCACTATCCAAATCCTTATCAATCAGTCCGCCTGGGATTGGCTCCTGCGTCAAAGACTCCAGATTTGATGCCCGCTCACGTAATTGCGCCGTCTAGTAATCCAATTACTTTGGCAACGGCAAATGAGAAGATGCCGGCCACCGTTGATTGGCAAGGCAAACAAGTTCCATGGCAAGAATTTCTTGACGGTTCGCATACAAATGTTTTTCTGGTCTTAAGAAATGGCGTGCTGACGTACCAGTATTACCGTGATGGATTTACACCCACGACAAAACTTCCTTCGTATTCAGTCGGTAAAACGATGACATCTATTATGGTCGGACAACTTGTCGCTGCGGGTAAAATTAAAGAGAGCGATAAATTTGTAGACTTTTTCCCCGAATATAAAACAGGAACGTCTTTCGACCGTGTCACAGTCAAGGATCTACTTGATATGCGCAGTGGAGTTGGTGTCAGCGACAATTATCCAACCGGTCCTCAAGGCTGGGGCGTTGGAATTGCGCAAATGTATGCAACAACCGATATGAACTGGTTCGTTAAACACAACCGAAAGATGGCTTTTGAACCGGGTTCCAAAGGTTTGTACCGAAGCGTCGATCCCCAACTCATCGGGATGATAATTAAAAAAGTTACAGGCATGTCCATCAGCGAATATTTCTCGAAAAATGTTTGGCAACCAGTTGGTGCTCTTACGTCGGCGACATGGAATGTTGACCACGTTGGCGGAATTGAAAAGACCTTCTGCTGTTTCAACGCTGCAGCTGAAGATTATGCAAAAGTTGGATTGATGTTGATGAACAATGGAATGGTCGGAAACACCAAAGTTCTCGACCTCACTTGGATCAAGAGAATGAGCACCTCCGTTGAACAGCTTGAAGGGTGGGGTTACAGCGCCTACACCTGGCACCCGTACGATGGAATAGACATGATGGACGGCCTTCACGGTCAATATGTCTTTATCGATCGCTCTACTCGCACAGTCATTGTGAAGTTAAGCGATGTTCCTACAGGGCTCGATTTAGGAAAACCAACGGCAAAAGTGATGATGGGAATTGCTAAGTACTAAAGCAATACCAAATCATCTCGATGCACGAGTTCACGTTCATATTCAGGTCCAAATGTTTGAGCAAGTTCTTTGGTGGACTTTCCAATCATTTTCGGAATTTCAACTGAATCAAACGCCACTAAACCACGTGCAATAACTACACCTTGGAGTGACACAAGCTCAACGGTATCCCCTGCAATAAATTCACCCTCAACGTTTCGAACGCCTGCAGGAAGAAGTGAAACACCCCGTTCCTTGAGCGCAGTCACCGCGCCATCATCGATAATGATTTTGCCACTTGGGGTCGATGCATGAGCTAACCAGAGTAAACGTGAAGATTTTCGATCAGCTACGGCTTCAAAGAAAGTTCCTTCATCTTCACCATTAAGGGCGTTGCTTAGTTTTTCCAAAGATGTGAGCAACATGGAGACTCCTGCGCCAGTTGCGATTCGTGCAGCATCAATTTTAGTCACCATCCCGCCGCTACCAACGCCGGAACTTCCAACACCACCAATTTGAACGTTTGCAAGAAGCGAAATGTCAGGAACATCGCTAACTCTCTTTGCACCAGCATTCGATGGAGGCGCGTCATAAAGTCCATCAATATCTGTGACCAGAACAAGTAAATCTGCACCTATCAAATGTGAAACCAAGGCAGCTAGTCGATCGTTATCTCCGAAGCGAATTTCTTGAACTCCCACAGTGTCGTTTTCATTAATGATTGGCACAACACCAAGTTGCAACAACTTGAAAAGAGTTCTCTGTGCATTTTGGTAATGAGCTCGGCGGACAACATCATCGATGGTGAGAAGTACTTGTGAAGACAATAAAGAGTGTCTCGTGAACGCTTCGTTGTAATAGGAAATCAATAAGCCTTGTCCAACGGATGCGGCAGCTTGCTGTGTGGCCAAATCCTTAGGTCGAACAGTCATTCCAAGAGGAGCAAGACCCGCAGCGATTGCACCAGATGAAACGAGGAGAACTTCTTTACCCGCAGCGCGCAGTGATGCGACGATGTCAACGATTGAATCTACGTTCTTTTTATCCAGCTGCTCTCCAGCCTTACCCGTAAGGGTGGAAGATCCAATCTTGATAACAACACGTTCTGCACTGTTAATCTGATTGCGCTTCACGTTTGCTTCCTAGTTCTCGTCGATTCGAGGAGTATGAGGATCGGCAACGTTGTATTCCCATTGCGATTGAATTTCATCTTCATTCAACACATCAACTTTATCTTCAACATATCGACCGGCCCATGGAGATTCGATCCGAAGATCGCTACCTCGTGGACCAGCAAGAAGTTCAGCTCCAGCTTCGATAGTTGGCTCCCAATCAAAGATGACGGCGCTATCGCCTTGTCCAATACGGACTTCATCTTTAGCTTTTGCACCTGCTTTGAATAGTGCGCGTTCGACACCAAGTTGCGCCAAGCGATCAGCAAGGTAACCAATAGCCTCTGCATTGCCGAAATCTGTTTGGCGTACGAAACGTTCTGGCTTATTACCTGTTACAGAGAATGATCCGTCGGCATTAGCAGTGACAGTGAAGCCACCATCATTGACGGGAGTTGGGCGAAGAACAATTCGAACTTTTTCTTCCTTCGCTTCTTGCTTTCTATACTCTTGAATTATTCTCGCCATTGCATAAGTAAGTTCTTGCAATCCCATGCGTGCTGCAGCGGAAATTTGGTAAACCTCAAACCCTCGAGCTTCGAGAGTTGATTGGACCATATCTGCCATCGTCTTACCGTCTGGCAAATCGATCTTGTTCAAAGCAATAATTCTTGGGCGATCAGCTAAGCCACCGTAATGTGAAAGTTCTTCTTCGATGACGTCGAAATCCTTTATGGGATCACGATCTGTTTCGAGAGTTCCGCAGTCAAGTACATGAACTAGCGCCGCACAACGTTCTACGTGACGCAAGAATTCAAGTCCAAGGCCCTTGCCTTGAGATGCTCCAGGAATCAATCCAGGAACATCCGCAACAGTAAATCGAGTTTCTCCTGCTTGAACTACGCCAAGGTTTGGCACCAGTGTTGTGAACGGATAATCCGCAATCTTTGGGCGAGCAGCCGATATCGCTGCAACCAATGATGACTTTCCAGCACTTGGGAAACCGATTAAACCGATATCTGCAACGCTTTTAAGTTCAAGAATTAGCGTGCGTTCTTCGCCTGGCTCACCTTTAAGTGCAAAACCAGGAGCACGGCGCTTACGTGAAGCAAGTCCTGCATTGCCCAGTCCGCCCTTGCCGCCTTGTGCAGCAATGAAACGTGTTCCAGTTCCAACTAAATCCGCAAGAATATTTCCTTCTCTATCTTTAACAACCGTGCCATTTGGAACAGATAAAATTAAATCTCCGCCATCAGCGCCGTTGCAATAGTCGCCATAACCTGGGCGAGCACTTAGAGCTTTGCGATGTGGCGAATGGTGGAAGTCAAGAAGTGTTGTTTCACCTGAATCGACGACGAGAATGATGTCTCCACCGCGTCCGCCGTTGCCGCCATCTGGACCACCAAGTGGAACAAATTTTTCACGGTGAATGGATACGCATCCATCTCCGCCATTACCTGCAGAGGCATGGAGCGTTACGCGATCAACGAATGTTGTCATTTCTCACTCCTTGTCTTCTCTCAATTAAATTACTTTATTCTGGAAAAAAAATAGCGGGTCCGCATAGCGCGGACCCGCATAAAACTATCCGCTATTAAGCGACTACCGGAACGATGTTTACTACCTTGCGACCGCGAGCGCGACCGAACTCAACTGCACCTGCAGCTAGAGCGAACAAAGTGTCATCTTTACCGATGCCAACATTTGCTCCTGGGTGGAAAACTGATCCGCGTTGGCGAACGAGAATCTCACCGCTCTTAACTACCTGACCGCCGAAACGCTTGATACCGAGATACTGTGCATTTGAATCGCGACCGTTACGGGTAGACGAGACACCTTTTTTACTTGCCATTTTTTATTCGCCCCCTTAGGTGATTACTTGTTAATTCCAGTGATCTTGACCTTGGTCAAGCTCGCACGAAAACCTTGACGACGGCGATAGCCCGTCTTGTTCTTGTAACGAAGGATGTCAATCTTTGGACCCTTTGTCTCTTCAAGAACTTCGCCTGCAACCTTTACGGATGCAAGTGCTTTTGGATCTGATGTCACTGTTGCGCCATCTACCAATAGAACTGCAGGGAATGACACAGTTGCGCCAATTTTTGCATCGAGACGATCGACAATGATTGTGTCGCCAACGGCAACCTTCTCTTGACGACCTCCAGCTTTAACAACCGCGTACATACTTTTCCCTACTTTTCTTTTGATGGAACTCATGAAATTCATTGGCCGGCTTGCAGCCGTGAACAGAGGCTAAGGGTACGGAAGACCGCCCCATAGGGTCAAACTGAGATATTGGAGGTTATTCCGGCGTAATTATCCCCGTACTGACTGCCCGGCGACGCTTGCGCTTAGGGGCTGGAGATGAAATCTCTGGATTTTCCTCATTTTTGGCTTCTACGGCGACTGGGGTCTGATCCATTGCTGGTTCCTCAGGCTCCGCCGAAGCACCCATATATTCGCTCGCACGAACATCAAGGTCCTTGTCTAGGGCGACCTTGCGAACTGGCTCGCTATGAATATGAATTCCGCGACCACCACATGACTCACATGTTGTTGAGAATGCTTCAATGAGGCCTTGCCCAATGCGTTTACGCGTCATTTGTACGAGTCCAAGTGATGTCACTTCAGCAACTTGATGCTTGGTGCGATCGCGACCCAAACTTTCGACAAGGCGACGAAGAACTAAATCACGGTTTGATTCAAGAGCCATATCGATGAAGTCAATCACAACAATTCCTCCCAAGTCACGAAGACGTAGTTGGCGTGCAATTTCTTCTGCTGCTTCAAGGTTGTTCTTTGTAACAGTCTCTTCCAGGTTTCCGCCCTTACCGACAAATTTTCCGGTGTTGACGTCGATAACAACCATAGCTTCGGTGCGATCGATTACAAGTGATCCGCCTGAAGGCAAATAAACTTTTCGGTCGAAAGCTTTCGCAAGTTGCTCTTCAACTCTATGTTCAGCAAAGAGATCGCGTGGGCCGACCCACTTTTCAATCTTCTGAGTTAATTCAGGAGCGATGGCGCCGAGATATTCGTTGATGTCATCCCAAGCTTGATCGCCTTGAACCAAAAGTTGGCGGAAATCTTCATTGAAAATATCGCGGATAACGCGGACAGTTAAATCTGGTTCGCTGTAGAGAAGTGATGGGGCAGATGTGCTTGGATTTTCAGCTTTCTCCTGAATATCCTGCCATTGCGATTGAAGGCGCTTTACATCACTTGAAAGTTCTTCTTCGGATGCTCCCTCAGATGCTGTACGCACAATGACGCCAGCTTCATCAGGTACGAGGCCCTTAAGAATTGATTTAAGACGTGAACGCTCTTGGTCTGGAAGGCGGCGAGAAATTCCGCTCATCTCTCCACTTGGAACATAGACAAGGTAGCGACCAGGCAAAGAAATCTGACTTGTAAGGCGTGCACCTTTCTGTCCAATTGGATCTTTCGTCACTTGTACGAGAACAGATTGGCCAGTCTTGAGTACGTGTTCAATCTTGCGATTGGCACTTTCAGCCATGCCCGCTGCATCCCAGTTAACTTCACCTGCGTAAAGAACAGCATTTCTGCCTTTGCCAATATCTACGAATGCTGCTTCCATCGAAGGTAATACGTTTTGAACTTTACCTAGATAGACGTTTCCAACGTAGGAAATATTTGAATTTCGGTTTACGTAATGCTCAACCATAATTTTGTCTTCAAGAACCGCAATTTGAGTTCTATCGCCAGTTTGGCGAACCAACATAATACGATCAACGTTTTCACGACGCGCTAAGAATTCGCCTTCCGTGATGATTGTTCCGCGACGACGCACAAAATCACGAGGTTCGCGATCACGTCGGTTGTTGCGATCATTTCGATCTCTGCCACGATCACGTCGGTTGTTGCGATCATTTCGATCTGGGCGATCTTCACGTTGTTTCTGCTCGCGAGGTTCGCGGACCTTTACAACAGTTTTTACGCCATCTTCATCGATAATTTCTTCCGTAGCGTTTCCGTCTGCATCCGCGCCACGTGCACGGCGTCTGCGGCGACGATGAGTTCCACCCGTTTCAGAGCTTTCTTCTGTCGAAGTGGTCTCGCTTGAATCTTCGTTTTCCTGTGTTGAATCTTCGCCTTCTGGGCGTTCGCCCGGACGACGGCGTCCACGGCCACCACGACGGCGACGACGGCGCTCTGCGCTTTCAGGTGATTCATCATTCGAATCTGAATTTTCAACAACAGGCTTGGATACTGCAGGAGCCGCAACCTTCTTGGCAGCAGGAGCTGCTTTCTTTGTGGCGCGAGCTGGCTTTTCAGTAATCGGCGCAGCTTGAAAAACTGGAACTGGAATTGCAGCAGCTTTTTTCGTTTGGCGCTTTGGCTTTTCTTCAGCAATAGTTTCAACTGGTTCCGCTTTTGGAACGTCAGTTACTTCAGATGTGCTCGCCGAACGTGCTGCAGTTTTTTTGGTAGCGCGCTTGCGCCCACCTTTTGGCTCTGGAGCCATAAGATCAAATCCTTTTCATGTATCCCACGTACTGATACTTCGTTTAGGCCTCACACCTTTAAATGCGAAGCGGTGCTCGTACAAAATCTTTATGAAATTACTCTTAAAAATTTAGCATCGGATGCAATCTGAGCTATTAAGGCCTCACCCGGAGGGGGCCACTCGATCTACTGCAAGCGCGAACGCTGGGTTAAGTATTGCAGAAGGGTTGGAAAATCAAGAATTGGGAGAAATTTAAGCGTGTTTGAAGTAACGATTAGCGACTTCGAACGTGGACGTTTTGCAAGAGACCAAAACCTACGAGATTGGCGAACATGCTCGAGCCTCCATAGGAAACAAAGGGCAGGGGCACACCAGTCATTGGGACAAGCCCCATGCACATGCCAACATTTTCAAAGGTTTGGAATGCGAACCAGGCAATCACGCCGACGCAGACAAGGCGACCAAATAAATCCGTCGTCCTTCGGGCAATCATAAATGCGCGTAGGAAAATCACAGCGAAGAGCACGAGAATAAATCCGGCTCCCAAGAACCCTAACTCCTCCCCTGCAACCGTGAAAATGAAGTCGGTCTGTTGTTCTGGAACAAATCGGCCGTTGGTTTGTGGTCCATTAAATAAGCCTTTTCCTAGGAATCCACCAGAACCAATTGTTATTCGTGATTGACGTATTTGATAACCACTTTGCTGTGGATCTGCACTCGGATCTACAAATGCAGTCAATCTTTTAACTTGGTAATCGCTCACAACTCCAGCCTTGACGGCAACAAATCCTCCGAGTACGGCAAGAAGCAATAGTCCAACAATCCACCGCGTTGGCGCTCCAGAGACAGCAATAATGGCAACAATGGCCGCACTAATAATCACGACTGTACCTAGATCGGGTTGTACCAAAATAAGAAGAATTGGAATCGCAGATAACGCAAGCGCCTTCAAGACATCTTTGTCCGTTGGATTTGCATCAATGTCACGTTTTTCTGCGAGCAACATCGCTATTCCAACAATGATTGCAATTTTTGAAAGTTCTGCAGGCTGCACCTGAAAACCACCAGGGAAAGAAATCCATGCACGTGCACCATTCACGGTTGAACCAACACCTGGAATAAGAACTGCAATTAGCCCCAACACGCCAAGTCCCCAAACGATTGGGGTGTAAGCGCGCAAGAGTCGATAGTCGATCAAGGTAGTGCCATAAGAGAGAAGTACGCCGATAAATATATTGAGGACGTGCCTTTTGAGGTAATACTGCGGATCTAATCCTTGGGAGGAAAACCATGTTCGAGTCGCAGCCCATACAAGAAGAGTTCCCATGATCAGAAGTAAAAGAACGGCAAGTGTTAACCACTTATCAAATCCCGAAAGGTTACGTCTAATGGAATCCGTGCGAGACCGGGTACGGAACGAGTTGTTAAGTGAACTCACTTTGTAACCCCTTTCGCAGCGACTGCGCTCTTGGTATCAATCTTTGGAATTGCAGACGATGGACCACTTAACGGAAATATCGCAGCTTTGGGATCCACGGTATTGCCTTTAACTCCAAAAAGCGCGGAGTAAATATCTTTAACGCCGCCGCCAGATGCCGCAGCTCCGAAACCACCTTGGCTCACCATCATAACCACGGCGTATTGTGGTTTATTGCTCGGCGCATACGAAACAAACCAGGATGTGTCGTCTTTCGCGCTGCCGTTTGTATTTCGCCCGAGTACTTGGCCAGTTCCAGTCTTTCCGCTCACTTGCACAGGGAAGTTTGCAAACAATCCCGCACCTGTGCCGCGAGTAGCAACAGCTCTAAGCGCCCTGTGAAGGAAAGCGAGATCTGAAGAAGTTGCCGGAATCTTTCCAGTTATTTCAGGTTTAAATTCCTTTACAACTTTGCCTTGAGGCGTAACAACAGCTCTTGCAACTTGAGGTTTATAAAGAGTTCCGCCATTGGCAATTGCTGCGTACATAGTCACTAGTTGAAGTGGGGATACCAAAGTATCACCTTGGCCAATCGAGAAGTTAACTGCATCTCCAGCGCGAAGCATGTAACCATCAATGCAGTTTTCATGGGCAATAGCAATTAAATACGGCGTTAAATCCTTCTTCGCAGCACGTGCTTGGTAATTACAAAAGAAATTCTTATTCGCTTTCCAATAATTTTCTTTCCAATTTCTATCTGGCAAACGCCCGGTTGATTCACCTGGCAAATCGATTCCAGTCTTTTTCCCGACTCCGAAATTCTTAGCGTTCAAGAAGAAATAGTCCTTGAGGTTTGACTTTGGACTCAAGCCACCGTCGCGCACCCATTCATCGTAAGCAATTTGGTACCAAATGGTGTCGCAAGAAACTGCGATCGCTTGTTCCATATTGATTGTGCCTTCATTTTTTGCTTCAAAGTTTTTGAAGACGCGGTTACCAATCTTCACCGTTGATGGACACTTGTAGGAAGCATTCAAGCTGTATTTGGCTTTTGAAGCAGCAACAACGGATAGCGCTTTAAAGGTTGATGCAGGAGCGTACGTTCCTTGAATTGCTCGTGAAAGAGCTGGGACTCCTGTTGCTTCACTGAAAAGATCTTTTGCTTGTTTTACTGTCAGACCTTTTTGAAACATATTGGGGTCATATGTTGGCCATGATGCCATTGAAAGAACCGCACCACTCTTAACATTAAGAACGATGGCTGCACCTGAATCAGCGTGATATCCCATGGAGCGAGAATTAAGAACCGCTCGATTTAGCGCTTTCTCGGTTGCTGCTTGAAGGCTTGCATTTATGTTTGTCACCAAATTGTCGCCAGGGATTGGCTGAGTGTTTTGCGACGTTTGAGTAACGGATTCTTTTCTATCAACAATCACCGTTTTGATGCCAGGTGTTCCGCGCAAGTAATCGTCATACATATATTCAAGGCCAGATTTTCCGACACTTTCATTGCGATAGAAACCTTTAGTTGGGTCAGTTAAATCAGCTTCGGATACCCCGCCGACATACCCCAATACGTGTACGGGCAACTCACCAGCTAGGGAGGGATAACTTCGGACTGGAACCGTCTCGGCGTTAACGCCCGCATAAATGTCTGAGTTTTCAAGAATAACAAGAGCTTGAGGTTGGGTAGCCTGCTTAGTGATTGGAATTGCTTGGAATCTAGTTCCATTCCAGCAACCAGAACGCTTTCCTATCGCCAGTTCTCCGCATAAGCGAGTGCCTTGCCACAGATCCGCGTAAGGCAATTTCAAGAGATTGCTTACCCGCGTTAATACCGCAACACCTTTATCTGGTTGTTTATCGATAACGCTTCGGTCAACAGTGATTGCAAGTCCTGGACGATCCATCGCCAAAGGAAGCCCGCTGCTATCAGTGATGGCTCCACGTAAGGCAGGAGTAATTATGTCTCGGCTCTGAATCGAAAGAGCGGCATCTTTGTAAGCAGTTGTGTTTGCTACCTGCAGATAAAAAAGTCTTCCTAGCAACGCGAACATTAAGGAAATGATGAGGGTTTGAACAATGACAAGATTCAATCGAGAACGTTGTGAACTCACAAGCGCTCCCTTGAGGTAAGGGTCATTTCACGAACTTTGCGAATAATTGGCAAGAAGAGTGGCGTGAATAAAAGCGTCCAGAGAAAGTTTCCAAATACAACAACCATAGCCCGACCAAGTGATCCACTGTTTTCCCCGAGCATCAAACCGACTCCAAGATAAATTGCGAGAGATATTCCCGAGCCTGCTGCAATAAATAAAACAAAAGAAATCGGTTCAGAAGTAAAATCACCGATACTTTCTAAATTGCTTGCAATGACATAACCAATAATTGTAAAAATGAGCGCCCACTGACCAAAAGGACTTTGGGATGTTGGAGAGAGATCAAGAACAAGCCCTCCGATGAAACCCATAACGACTGCGCCGTTTCTATCTTCAAGTGCAATCAAACAAATGAGAACAGCAAGGTACAAAGAGAATCCAGTGATTGGAAGATGTACGCGCGAAATAATGGATTCCTGAATAACAAAGACGAAGAATAAAAATGCAGTACTTACACCGAGTCGAACTGGACTCACTTCTTAGCCTTCGTTGTTGAAGGTGAAGGGGTAGAAACCGGAGTCCCAGAAATAGTCGGAAGCGGGGCCGGGGTAACTAAAACGGTGACCGTAGGGTTTGGCGTTGGATTTATAGGCTTCTTTGGAGCAGTCGTTGGCGCTTGGACGACCACCGAAACTATGCCCAATTCATTCAAATTGCTATAGGCCTTAACGGTGGCGCTCTGGGTAAGCAGAGTTGTCGTGTGATCTACCTTGGTCACAACACCAACAGGTAATCCAGGGATGTAAGGGCGATTGTTATCGCTTCCAATTGAGATCAGCGAATCTCCAACTTTTAAAGATCCAGCTGGATCCAAGAGTTCAACTGTGTAGGAATTTGCACCTTCACCTTTCAAAATTCCAATGCTTTGAGATCTTGCGACTCTTACTCCGATACGGAAAGTCGGGTCACTCATGAGAAGAACAATCGATGAGTTTGTTGTTACTACCTTAACGACACCAACTAAACCATTTTCAGAGATAACAGTCATGTTTTTGCGAATTCCGCTACTGGAACCTGCATCTAAAGTTATTGTCTGGCTAAAAGTAGATGCTGATCCTCTTCCGATTACTCGAGCAGAAGCAACTTTGAAACTTCCTCGCCCTGCGAGATCAAGGACTTTCTTTAACTGCGCTAGTTGGCCTTTAATGTCAGAATTTAGAATTGCTTGGTTCTTTAATTTTGCATTAGCCGCTCGAAGATCGGTTATCTCTGCCTTTGTTTTTCCAAAGTTTTTAACATCGCTCATGAAACGTCCAACTGGACCAAAAATATCTGAGGTTGCTTTTTGTATTGGCGACAACACAGTTTGAGTAACGCTACGAGAACCTGAAATTAAACTAACGCCACGCAAATCAAGAGTGATAAGTAAAAGTGATGAGACGAGGAGAGTCACAAGCAAGAGTCTGGAACGATTGCTCCCACCACGTGCCATACGAGTCTCCTTGCCTTGTCGTTACAAATTCACTGCTTAACGACGAGGTTCTGAAATCAAAACCTTTTCGAGTGCTTCGAATTCTTCGATGCACTTTCCTGATCCTTCAGCAACAGCATTCAATGGTCGATCGCAGATGTGAACTGGCATTCCAGTTTCTTGGCGAAGTCTTTCATCAAGACCGCGAAGAAGTGCGCCGCCACCAGTAAGAACAATTCCACGATCCATGAGGTCGCTTGCGAGCTCAGGTGGAGTCTTATCAAGGGTGCTCTTTACGGCATTCACGATTTGATTTACAGGCTCTTCGAGCGCTTTACGAATTTCTTCAGCTGAAACTTGAATGACCTTAGGCAAACCTGTTGCGAGATCTCGACCACGAATTTCAGCATCAGGCTCGTTTGGAAGCTTGTACGCAGAACCAATAGCCATTTTGATCTCTTCAGCTGTGCGTTCTCCTAGGAGAAGGGAGTATTCCTTCTTTACCCACGTAATAATTGCTTGGTCTAGCTCATCTCCACCGATACGAATCGATAGCGCGGTCACTATTCCGCCGAGAGAAATAACTGCAACTTCTGTGGTTCCTCCGCCAATATCTACAACCATGTTTCCTGTTGGCTCGTGGATAGGAAGTCCCGCACCGATAGCCGCTGCCATCGGTTCTTCAATAATGTAAACCTTACGTGCGCCAGCTGCATAACCTGCATCCTTAACGGCACGTTGCTCAACGCCTGTAATTCCTGATGGAACACAAACCACAATACGAGGTTTTGCTAAGTAGCGGCGCTTGTGAACTTTTTGAATGAAGTAGCGAAGCATGCGCTCTGTTGTATCGAAGTCAGCAATCACACCATCTTTGAGTGGACGAATTGCAACGATGTTGCCTGGAGTACGACCAATCATGCGCTTGGCTTCAATTCCAACGGCAAGGATTGCACCGGTATCTTGATTGACTGCAACAACAGAAGGCTCGTTAAGAACGATTCCACGACCGCGTACATAGACCAATGTATTTGCAGTTCCAAGATCCACGGCCATATCACGCCCGATAAAATTCATGCGTGAAGGTTTCTTCTCAGTCATCTCGTCTCTCTTCCTCATTTTCATTACTTCTGTACCTCAGGGAACCAAATTCCAATTTCACGTGTAGCAGATTCAACTGAATCTGAACCATGCACAATATTTTGAACAACCTTTGTACCTTGATCTCGTGCGAGATCCCCGCGAATGGTTCCAGCTTCAGCAGTTGTTGGATCGGTAGTACCTGCTAATTTACGGAAACCTTCGATAACGCGATGTCCTTCAGCAATGATGGCGACAACTGGGCCAGACAACATGAACTCAAGAAGTGGTTCATAAAAAGGTTTACCTTCGTGTTCTGCATAGTGAAGCGCAAGAGTTGCACGATCTGGTTGAACAGTCTTAACGGCAGCTATTGCATATCCTTTTCGCTCGATTCGGGCGATTACTTCGCCAATCAGTGAGCGGCGAACTCCATCTGGCTTAACCAGGACAAGGGTTCTTTCTTGAGGAACGTGCGTTGGGGTAGTCACTGCCGCATTCTATTGGCTTGTCGGGAATCCCTTAAATCGAGCTTTCTTGCTCTCTTTCAGCAATCAATTTCGCCCTAATTGCCTCGCCCTTACGGCCGAGAAAGTAGGCGGTCGCCCAGAGAAAGCTAAAAAGGGCCCCGATGAAATACATCGTTGAAACTACAGCGCCGTAGGCAATGAGCCCTACTTGGAGGAGTGACCCAACTACCCAGCCAATTTTCTTCTTCATGAGGCCAGCCGTTAACAAACAAGCAACTGCTAATGCTCCGCCAAGTGATAATGCGAGAGCGCCGTGATCTTGCATTGCTAACAAAAGTGCAAAACCCATAATTAAAGATTCCATCGTGATGACGGCAGATCCCAAAATTCTCATCCTCGTGATTCCACAATTCTGCGAAGAATTGCTCGAGATTCTCCTGCGGTGACTACTGATCCAGTTATTAGAACTGCTGATACACCTTCACTTGTTTGGTTAATCAACGTACATTGCTCAATAGAGGTAGTTATGGCTCGCTGAAGGTCTACTTCTTTAAATACTCTCTCCACGCCAAACACTTCGACAGCGGCAGCATATAAATCTTCCACAGGCAGTGCTCGGTCAGAAGAATTTTGAGTTACAACAAGGCGATCGATTACAGGTTCAAGTTCAAGAAGGACTCCATGAACGTCTTTCTCCCCCAAAATTGCTAAAACACCAAAAACTGTTTCGAAATCAAATTCTGTTGAAATGGTTGCAGCTAATGCATGTGCGCCGTGTGGGTTATGCGCTGCATCAACAATTACGGTGGGATCGCGGTAAAGGACTTCGCAACGGCCTGGTGACGATACTTTTGCAAAAGCGAGGCGGACAAGTTCTTCATCAAGTCTTACACCCGCAAATGCTTCTACTGACGCAATTGCGACAGCCGCATTAGATGCTTGGTGTGCTCCATAAAGTGGTACAAAAATATCTGAATACTCACCATGAATTCCATTTACGGAAATAAGTTGACCGCCAACTGCAATGTCTCTGCGGGCAACGGAGAATTCCAAACCTTCGCGATAAGGAATCGCGGCTTTCTCAAGAATTTTTGCAGTTAAGACTTTTGCAACTTCTACTGGTTGAGCAGCAAGAACCACATGAGATTCTGGTTTGATGATTCCAGCTTTTGTCTCAGCAATCCCTTCCAATGTTTCGCCAAGATATTCTGTGTGATCTAATCCAATTGGCGTGATGACCGAAACTTGGCTTGCCACAATATTTGTAGCGTCCCAGGCTCCTCCCATTCCCGTCTCAATTACTGCGATATCTACGGGGAATTCAGCGAAGGCCACGAAGGCAAGAGCTGTCATTGCTTCAAAGAAAGATATTGGGTGAGGCTGTCGGCTATCAATGAGATCTAGATAAAGTGCGATGTCGTTATATGTCGCAATCATGCCTTCAGGAGTAATGGGTTCACCTTTAAGTGAAATTCGTTCCAAGAAACTCTCAAGGTGCGGACTTGTATAGCGACCCGTGCGATAGCCAAGTTCTGTGAATAGTGAATCAATCATCCGAGCAGTCGTGGTCTTGCCATTTGTTCCAGCAATATGCACGACGGGATAAGTACTTTCAGGGCTACCTAGCGCATCACACAGCGCAGCGATTCGAACAAGCGACGGTTCAATTCGCGTTTCAGGCCAACGTTTTAAAAGTGCTTCATAGATGTGTTGAACAGCATCTAAATCGTCCGGTGAACTCATTCTTATTCAACCGGCAATGTTGCAAGTGCGGATGTGATTCGCTCGATATCTGCTGTTGTATCAGCAAGGCGTTGTCGAATTTCTTGAACAACTTCCATTGGTGCCTTTGCCATGAAGCCTTCATTTTCAATTTTAACTTTGGCTGTGTTGCGATCTTTTTCAGCAGCAGCTAGATCTTTCGTCAGTCTGGCACGTTCAGCCTTAACGTCGATTGCTCCAGATAAATCGAATTCGACGGTCACTCCCGCAACGTCAATCTTCGATGTGAAGTTACCTTCGTTATTGTCACAACGCACAACAAATCGAATTGCATCTTCGTACGAGGCAAGACCAACGTCCGACATGCCATTGAATCGTGCAACGACTCGAGCAGAAGTCTTGATTCCTTGATCGTTTCTAAAGCGACGAATTTCAGTAATAATTTCTTGTACTTTCGAAACAGCGACGAGTGAACTTTCATCTCTCTGCGAAGGATCAAACTTAGGCCAAGCTGCAGTCACTAGGGTTTCTTTTCCAGTGAGGTTGCACCATAGTGCTTCTGAAATAAACGGCATTATTGGGTGCATCAACCGCAAAAGTTGGTCAAGCACATGTCCTAGTACGCGCTGAGTATCTGCCGCTCCTGTGCCGCCCTTTGCGAATGAGGACTTTGTGAGTTCTAGATACCAGTCGCATAGGTCATCCCAAGCAAAGTGATAAATAAGTTCGCAAGCCTTAGCAAATTCAAATTTCTCAAGATACTGATCTACGTCCGCGACAGTTTCATCAAGGCGCGTGAGAATCCATTTATTAATGTCGTCTAGAGAGTCAAAAGCTGGAAGATTGCCCTCGGTCGTTGCGCCATTCATATTTGCAAAACGTGTGGCATTCCAAAGCTTCGTTGCGAAGTTACGTGCGCCTGCAATCCACTCTTCGGCTAAAGCTTGGTCTGCGCCAGGATTTGCGCCACGTGCCAAAGTAAATCGAAGAGCATCTGATCCATATTTGTCCATGAATTCAATTGGGTCAACGACGTTGCCCTTTGACTTTGACATCTTTTTGCCAAACTTGTCGCGCACTAACCCATGAAGCGCAATGGTGTGGAATGGCTGAACACCATCCATAGCAAACAGTCCCCACATCATCATGCGAGCAACCCAGAAAAAGAGGATGTCGTAACCGGTAACAAGAACGCTTGTTGGGTAAAACTTTGTTAAATCAGCAGTTTGATTTGGCCAACCGAGTGTTGAGAATGGCCAAAGAGCAGATGAGAACCATGTATCTAGGACGTCAGGATCTTGTTCGTAACCTGCAGGTGGAACATCATTTGGCCCACACACAACGACTTCACCATTTGGTCCGTAATAAACAGGAATGCGGTGTCCCCACCACAACTGGCGAGAGATACACCAGTCATGCATATTGTCGATCCAGTCAAAATATCGAGGAGCAAGTTCTTCAGGTTCAATCTTTACGCGACCATCACGAACTGCATCTCCGGCAGCTTTAGCAAGAGGAGCAACTTTTACAAACCATTGCTTGGAAAGACGAGGCTCAACAACTGTTTCACAACGAGAACAGTGACCAACGGAATGCATGTAAGGACGTTTTTCCCAACCAATTCGGCCATCCGCGCGTAGTTGTTCTACAACCGCCCGGCGAGCGTCAAAGCGATCCATTCCATCAAATTGGGTATTGGTACCAGCCATCACTGCATGTTCGTTCATGATGATGACCATTGGCACGTTGTGACGCATTGCCATTTCAAAGTCGTTTGGATCATGAGCGGCAGTGACTTTAACTGCGCCAGTTCCGAATTCTGGATCTACTAATTCGTCGGCAATAATTGGAATCATTCGATTCACATACGGAAGTTTTACTGACGTTCCAATCAAATGCTTATAGCGATCATCATCAGGATTTACAGCAACCGCTCCATCGCCAAGCATTGTCTCCGGGCGCGTTGTTGCAATGCTAATTTGATTTTCGCCCTCGTCGCCATAAGTTATTTGAACAAATTCGCCTTCAATATCTTTGTGGTCAACTTCAATATCAGACAAAGCAGTTAAGCATCGAGGGCACCAGTTGATAATTCGTTCTGCTCTATAAATTAATCCCGAATCATAAAGGCGCTTAAAAATTTCAAGGACGGCCTCAGAGAGATTTGCATCCATAGTGAATGCTTCTCGACTCCAGTCAACAGAATCACCAAGACGTTTCATCTGAGCAAGAATTGCGCCGCCAGATTCTGCTTTCCATTCCCAAACTTTTTCAACAAATTTTTCGCGACCCAAATCATGACGAGACAAACCTTGAGCGGCCAACTGCTTCTCAACAACATTTTGTGTTGCGATTCCAGCGTGGTCCATTCCAGGAAGCCAAAGGGCTTCGAAACCTTTCATGCGCTTCATACGAATCAAAATATCTTGAAGGGTGTGATCTAGCGCGTGACCAATGTGAAGGCTTCCGGTCACGTTCGGTGGTGGGATCACAATTGTGAAAGGTGGTTTTTCAGATTTTGCATCGGCAGTGAAATAGCTAGCATCGATCCATTTTTGATAGAGGACACCCTCGATATCGGCTGGCGTAAAAGCTGCAGCTAGTTCAGGGCGTTCGTTCATAAGAGGTGAGTCTAGATTAAAACTTAAGCGCTCTCTGCCTCGTCGCCATCGGAGCTCTTTGCCTTTGCGGCACGCTTGGAGCCGATTGCACGCGGTACGTATTGAGGTTCTGCCTCTTTATTAACTACTTCAGGAGTGATGATGACGCGCTCAACATCTTTTCGTGATGGAACTTCATACATAACTGACAAAAGAGTTTCTTCCATGATGGCCCGAAGTCCGCGTGCGCCTGTCCCCCGCTTGATTGCGAGTTCAGCCACAACTTCAAGGGCTTCTTGAGTAACTTCAAGATCGACACCATCGAGTTCGAAGAGTTTTTCGTATTGCTTAACGAGTGCGTTCTTTGGCTCGGTAAGAATCTCCATGAGGGCTGTTCGGTCAAGATTTTCAACACTTGTCAGAATTGGAAGACGGCCGATGAATTCAGGAATCATTCCAAATTTCAAAAGATCTTCTGGCATTACTTCGCCAAAAATATCCGTCTTCTGAACGTCATCAATCGATTGAAGTTTTGCATTAAATCCAACGCCTGCTTTGCCTTTACGACTTTCAATAATTTTTTCAAGGCCGGCAAACGCTCCGCCAACAATAAATAGAATATTAGTTGTATCAATCTGAATGAATTCTTGATGAGGGTGCTTACGCCCACCTTGTGGTGGAACAGACGCTGTTGTGCCTTCAAGAATTTTCAATAAAGCTTGCTGAACACCTTCACCTGATACATCTCTAGTGATGGATGGATTCTCAGCCTTACGAGCCACCTTATCGATTTCATCAATGTAGATGATTCCTGTTTCTGCTTTCTTCACATCGAAGTCTGCCGCTTGAAGAAGTTTTAATAGAATATTTTCAACGTCTTCTCCGACATAACCAGCTTCAGTAAGAGCTGTCGCGTCTGCAATTGCAAAAGGAACGTTGAGCATTCTTGCAAGAGTTTGCGCAAGCAAAGTCTTGCCACAACCGGTTGGTCCGAGAATGAGAATATTTGATTTTGCGAGTTCAACGGAATCTTCACGTTTGGAGTCACCAGATTGGACGCGCTTGTAATGGTTGTAGACAGCGACAGCGAGTGAACGCTTCGCACGTTCTTGTCCGATTACAAATTGATCCAAGAAATCTGAAATTTCTTGAGGCTTTGGAAGCTCGGTCAGGCCAAGAGTGCTGGTTTCTGAAAGTTCTTCAATAATGATTTCATTACAAAGTTCGATGCACTCGTCACAAATATAAACGCCGGGACCAGCGATAAGTTTTTTGACTTGCTTTTGTGTCTTTCCGCAGAAAGAACACTTCAAGAGATCGCTTGATTCTCCGATGCGTGTGTTCATGCCATAAGACTACAAAGCCCCACCATCTCTGGCGGGGCATTTGAGCGTAAGCGGTGTTCGCTTATAGGTGAATCTATTTGTCCGTTATTACTTCACTGCCTTACGTGAAGCTAGGACTTGATCGATTAGACCATACTCGACAGCATCGGCTGCAGTAAGAATCTTGTCGCGTTCGATATCTTTTGCAATTTCTTCTGCCGATTTTGTTGAGTGCTTTACAAGCATCTCTTCAAGAAGGGCACGCATGCGCATGATTTCGCGAGCTTGGATTTCAATATCCGAACCCTGTCCGCCGCCCTCAGAAGAAGGTTGGTGAATCAAGATACGTGCATGCTCAAGAGCAAATCGCTTTCCTTTTGCGCCACCTGCAAGAAGAATTGCAGCAGCTGAAGCGGCTTGGCCAAGGCAAATTGTCATCACGTCAGGGCGGACAAATTGCATCGTGTCATAAATAGCTGTCAACGCCGTGAAGGATCCTCCAGGGGAGTTGATGTACATCATGATGTCGCGATCTGGATCCATTGACTCGAGAGTCAAAAGTTGTGCCATGACATCGTTTGCAACTGTGTCATCAATTGGTTGACCCAAGAAAATGATGCGCTCTTCGAAAAGTTTTGTGTAAGGATCTAGACGCTTGAAACCGTAAGCAGTCTTCTCTTCGATAGTGGGAAGAACGTAACGAGCAGAAATGTCGTTTAATTTGTTATTCATGCTGCGCCACCGCTTCCTGTTACTTGTGATGCTGATTTAACAACATGGTCAACGAGCCCGTAAGTCTTTGCTTCTTCAGCATCGAACCAACGATCGCGATCTGAATCCGCTGTGATGGTTTCAACTGTTTGACCTGAATGTTTTGCAATCAATTCAGCCATACGACGCTTTGTGAAAGCCATCTGCTCTGCTTGAATACGAATTTCTGTTGCTGTACCGCCAATGCCACCAAGTGGTTGGTGCATCAAGATACGCGCGTTTGGAAGCGCGTAACGCTTTCCTGCTGCGCCCGCTGTAAGAAGGAACTGACCCATTGATGCAGCAAGGCCCATCGTCACTGTTGCAACGTCGTTCTTGATGTATTGCATGGTGTCATAAATTGCCATACCGGCAGATACTGATCCACCAGGCGAGTTGATGTAGAGGAAAATATCTTTGTTTGGATCTTCTGCAGCAAGAAGCAACATCTGCGCTGAAATCGCATTAGCCATATTGTCTTCGACTTGGCCTGTCATGAAAATGATGCGTTCTTTCAGAAGTCGTTGGTAAACCTGGTCATCCAAGCCGCCCATATTCGAACCCGCTGAACGCGAGGTGATTTCTTCCACTGTTCCTCCTGAATGCTTTCCTCAATACGGAAATTCTATGTATTGACCTTAACAATCTTTAGGGCGGAATGCTTCCCGATTGTTAGTGAATTCAGGCTCAGGCTGTTCGCCCTGAGAGAAGTGGGTTATTCGACGTCAGATTCGAGAACTTGAGGTTGTGGACGAAGAGCTTCTAGATCCACTGCCTTACCCGACTTTGTAACAACCTTTACGCGACTTAGAACACCTGCAAGTGCCTTGGCACGAGCAACTTCAGAAATCATGGTGTTTACCTGACCCGCATCAGTAACTTCCTTGATGAATTGATCTGGAGACATTCCATAACGCTGAGACGCACGGAAGAGGTATTCAGTTAATTCGGCTTCATTGACTGAGACCTGCTCTGCATCAACGATTGTGTCGAAAATAATTTCTTGAGTAAATGACTTTGTTGTTGATTCAATTACTTCAGCGCGGTGAACAGCATCTTCCTGACGGCCTTCGCCTTCAAGGTGGCTGTTAACTTCATTATCAATCAAGTTTTGTGGAACTGGAACTTTAACTTCAGTCATCAATTTTTCAACGAGAAGATCGCGAGCTGATGATCCTTGCTCCATCTCCTTGATGCGATTCAATCGAGTTGAGATATCGGCTTTGAGTTCGGCAATAGTTTCAAACTCTGATGCCATCTTTGCAAATGCATCGTCTGCTTCTGGAAGATCGCGACGCTTAACAGATTTAACTGTTACGTCGATATCGCCTGTTTGTCCTTCAGCCATTCCAACGAGTCCAGCTGTAAAACGCTTGCTCTCGCCTTCTTTCAAACCTTGTAGTGCATCATCTAAGCCATCAACCATACGGTTGGTACCTACTTCGTAGGAAACATCGTTAACAGTTCCGCCTTCAATTTCTTCGCCATCAACTTTTGCAATGAGATCGATTGAAACGAAGTCACCGTTCTCAACTGTCTTCTCAACAGAAGTTAATGTTCCAAAGCGAGCGCGTAGTGCTGTGAGTTGTTCTTCAACTTCTGCATCAGTTACTTCAACGTCATCAACTGTGAGTGTGATCTTTGAAAAATCTGGAAGTTCAATCTCTGGGCGAATATCAACTTCAACTTCGAGTGAAAGTGAAACCTTGTCTTTGAGTTCTTTGATATCAACTTCAGGACGACCGATTGGTGAAATCTTTGCTTCACGAGCCGCTTGAGTATAAAAAGTTGGGATGGCTGCATTGATTGCTTCATCGAGGACAACAGCGCGACCAACGCGTTGATCAATCATTGCTTGTGGAACTTTGCCTTTGCGGAAACCAGGGATGTTAACTCTCGCACTGACTGCTGTGTATGCGTCTGCAAGAAACGGTGCCATTTCGTCGAACGTAACTTCAATAGAAATCTTTACGCGGGTTTCATTGAGTTTTTCTACGGCGCTCTTCACGACACTCCTTTAAAGGGATTCCCTATTTCACTATTTCAGCTTGGTTCTGGGTACTACTGGTCGGGGCGGCGAGATTCGAACTCGCGGTCTCCTGCTCCCAAAGCAGGCGCGCTAGCCACTACGCTACGCCCCGGCGGCGTAAGGCAGGAGTCTAAGGTATGAAATTACCTTCTCCTAACCAGAACCGGTACCTTATGCCACTGGAGCAGGAACCCCGTAATCGAGGTTCCCAATCCAAAGCTTTACCGCCTAAATGCGGGTGTAGTTCAATGGTAGAACTCCAGCCTTCCAAGCTGGTTGTGCCGGTTCGATCCCGGTCACCCGCTCCAACATTTGGAACACCGCCCTTTAAGTGGCCTGAGTTACATAGTCACA
>CANCGX010000006.1 GCA_947377725.1 Actinomycetota bacterium | reverse complement strand
GTTACTGGCCGGTAGCATTCGGTTTATGAAGATTGCAGTGTGTGTGAAGCAGGTTCCAGACTCATGGGCTGAGAAAAAAATGGGTGCTGATGGCTTGCTTGATCGAGCCACCGTCGATGCCGTTCTTAATGACTTAGATGAGTATGCGGTCGAAGAAGCGCTCAAGTTGGTTGAAGCTCACTCGCCTACAAACGAAGCTGGCGAAGGAAGCGGGCACTCAATCACGCTGATCTGTATGGGGCCAGAACGTGCAACTGAAGCAGTCCGCAAAGCACTTTCCATGGGTGCTGATGATGCAATCATCGTTACCGATCCAGCGTTGGCAGGAAGCGATGCGCTCGCTACATCTGCAGTCTTAGCAAAAGTAATTAGAGATGGTGGATTCGATTTAGTTATATGCGGAACGGAGTCAACCGATGCACGCATGAGCGTCATACCTGCGATGTTGGCAGAGCGACTTGGATTTGCGCAGCTTACCTTTGCGGCAAGTTTGATGCTCGAAGGTTCACAAATTTCAATTGCTCGTCAAACTGAATTTGGCATAGAGCAAATGAGCGCTCCATTACCAGCAATCGTTAGCGTAGTTGAGAAAATAAATGAACCGCGTTATCCATCTTTCAAAGGAATCATGGCAGCTAAAAAGAAGACGATTACTACAAAAACTTTGAGTGATCTTGGTATTTCTTCGCAAAGCGCTTGGAGCGCGGTTAAAGATTCTGCAGTGCGCCCACCACGCGGTGCTGGTATCAAAATTGTCGACGAGGGCGAAGCAGGTACAAAATTAGTGGAGTTCCTTAAGGAAAGGAAGCTTGTATGAGCAGCGTCCTTATTCTTGTAGACCATGTTGGCGGCGTAGTACCTCGTGCTGTTGGCGAACTCGCGACATTCGGCAAGAGAATTGGCAGCGTCACCGCTGTTATTTGCTCATCAAAATCTGCTGATTTAATTCCGCAATTATCAACTTTTCCAATTGATAAAGTCATCGTTTGTGATGGCGTGGAGTTTGAAAAGTATTCTGTTGGAGCAACAGCGCAAGCACTTCAAGCGATAGTGACAAAAGAGAGCCCACGTGCAGTTCTCATTACATCATCTGCGCGAGGAAAAGAGATTGCTGGGCGACTAGCAGTTCGCTGCGATTCTGGAGTTTTGACTGATGCGATTGATATCAACGCAGAATTGATTGCAACTCAACCAGTATTTGGCGGATCAACAACAGTCCATTCTTCCGTTACCAATGGAATTCCAATTGTGACTCTTCGCTCGAATTCTGTAGATGTAGAAGCCTCAAATTCATCTCCGGTCGTCGAAAATGTTTCGGTAACTTTTGATGGGGTAGATAAAGCGCTCGTTACGTCACTTGAACCGGCAGTCAAAGGTGGACGTCCTGAACTAACGGAAGCATCGATTGTTGTTTCTGGTGGCCGAGGAACTGACGGAAACTTTGCGCCTGTTGAAGAATTCGCAGACTTGCTTGGGGCTGCCGTTGGAGCATCTCGCGCAGCAACTGATGCGGGCTGGTACCCGCACGCGAATCAAGTTGGCCAGACAGGCAAGACTGTGAGCCCTCAGCTTTATGTTGCTTGCGGAATTTCTGGGGCTATCCAACATCGAGCCGGCATGCAGACGAGCAAAACTATTGTGGCTATCAATAAGGATGCTGACGCTCCTATATTTGATGTGGCCGATTTTGGCGTAGTCGGAGACTTGTTCGCTGTCCTGCCTCAAGCCTCCACGGTGCTGAAGGCCAACTAGCCAACACTAGAATTGCCAGATGGCAATTTACTTGGATCATGCGGCAACAACGCCGATGCTCCCTGCCGCAATTGACGCTTACTCGCGCCAAATGGCTCAAATTGGAAATGCATCAAGTCTTCATACGCAAGGTCGATCTGTTCGCAAAGCTGTTGAAGAATCCCGAGAATTAATTGCACAAGCAGCAGGCTGTGAAGCTTCTGAAATTATATTTACAGGTTCTGGAACTGAAGCGAACAATTTGGCGATTAAAGGATTCTTTTGGTCCAATCCTTCTAAGAAGACAATCGTAGTTTCTACGATTGAACATCATGCTGTTTTAGATCCAGTGGAATGGTTGCGAGAACATGAGGGCGCAAACGTTATTCACGCTCCGGTCACATCTGAAGGGCTGATTGACCTTGCGGCCTTAAAGGCCATTATTGAAAATAATCGCGAAGAGATTGCCCTCATTGCTGTTATGCATTCAAACAACGAGGTTGGAACGTTGCAACCAATTGCAGACGTAGTGAAAATGGCCGGAGACATTCCTGTACATACAGATGCCGTACAAAGTTTTGGCAAAGTCGTTTTTGATTTTGCAGATCTCGGCGTTACATCCGCAACGATTAGCGCTCACAAGCTTGGTGGACCACTTGGTGTCGCTGCCCTGATTTTGAAGCGCGGCCTTGATATCACTCCACTTTTACATGGGGGAGGACAAGAGAGGGATATCCGCTCCAGCACTGTAAATGCTCCTGGAATTGTTTCTTTCGCCGCGGCAGTTGATCAAGCTTTGATGAATCTTCGCGAAAATTATTTTAAGGTAAGCGCTCTTGCCGATCAGTTGCGAGCTGGAATTACAAAAGCGGTCCCTTCAGCAATATTTAATGGCGGAGGCGAAGAACGTTTGCCAGGAATTGTTAATGTAACGTTTCCGGGGACAAAGAATGAGAGTTTGCTTGTACTTCTCGATTTAGCTGGAATTAGCGCTTCTCAAGGTTCGGCATGCAGCGCAGGTGTCCAACGCCCTAGCCATGTGCTTCTCGCTATGGATATCTCTGAAGTCAATGCCGATGCAACTATAAGATTCTCACTTGGAACGACCACGAGCGAAGAAGATATCGCTTCGGTCTGTAAGGCAATTTCCGCAGTCGTCTCGAAGGCAGGGTTATGAAGATAGTTGCTGCAATGTCAGGGGGAGTTGACTCCGCTGTCGCTGCTGCGCGCATGGCCGAAGCCGGACATGAAGTTATCGGCGTTCACCTAGCTCTTTCAAGCAATCCACAAAAATATCGAAGTGGTGCTCGCGGATGTTGCACAATCGAAGATAGTCACGATGCGCGCCGAGCAGCTGACATGATTGGGATTCCTTTTTATATCTGGGATATGGCAGAAGAGTTTCATGATGGAGTTGTAGAGAATTTCATCGAAGAGTACGCAAATGGGCGCACCCCGAATCCCTGCCTGCGTTGTAACGAAAAGATTAAATTTGCGGCAGTACTTGAACGTGCTAAAGGTTTGGGATTTGATGGCGTGGCTACAGGCCATTATGCGCAAATGCGCGAAACAGATTTTGGTCGAACCATGCACAGAGCAGTTGATCCAGGCAAAGATCAATCTTATGTTTTGGCTGTCTTAAATAAAGAGCAACTTGATGGAGCGCTTTTTCCACTTGGCGATACCGTTAAAGATGATGTTCGCATTGAAGCAAAGAAGCGCGGGCTATACGTCGCCAATAAACCAGACTCGCACGATATTTGTTTCATTCCCTCAGGAAATAACGCTGGTTGGTTGCGCGATCGATTGGGCAGCGAGAGTGGCCCGATTGTCGATGAAGATGGCAAGCAGGTTGGCGAACACCAAGGTGCCTACACGTACACAATTGGCCAACGCCGAGGATTACATCTCTCCGTGCCCACTGAAGGCGGAACGCCTCGATATGTTCTGAAAATTGAACCGAAAACCAATACCGTCGTTGTTGGATCAAAAGATGCACTGGCTATTTCACATATCGAAGGTGAAAAGGCAATTTGGTGCGGACCGCAACCTGAAGCAGGCAAAGTTCACCGCGGCTTTGCACAGATTAGAGCTCACGGCGCTCCTCTTCCATGTGAATATCGCACGGATGGTGTGAGCATCGTTGCTGATCTAGATGAGCCACTCCTCGGTTTAGCAACCGGCCAAGGGCTTGTAATTTACGATGGTGACCGCGTGGTTGGTTCTGCCACCGTCAGCGCTACTGAATAACCTGTACTTCTTATGGCTACCGAATCAGATGCAAGGCGAGAGATTGCCCAACTTACAGAAGAGATTCGTGATCACCAGTTTCGATATTACGTTCTCGATAAACCAATCATTTCAGATGGCGATTTCGACCTGCTCCTCAAGAAATTAGAGAAGCTAGAGAGTAAATATCCAGAGTTCAAAGACCAAAATTCCCCAACGGAACTTGTGGGCGGAGGCTTCTCGACACACTTCACCCAGTACGACCATATTGAAAAAATGATGAGTCTTGACAACGTTTTTGGTGCTGATGAACTTGAAACATGGTTTGATCGAATTGAAAAATCTGAAACTAATAATTCATGGCTATGTGAAGTTAAAGTCGATGGACTAGCAATCAATCTCCTCTATCAAAATGGAAAGTTAATTCGCGCACTCACACGCGGAAATGGGACGACGGGCGAAGATGTAACTCTTAATATCAAAACAATCGTTTCTATTCCACACGAACTTTCCGGCAAGAATATCCCCGATCTACTCGAGGTCCGAGGTGAAGTCTTCTTCCCCGTTGAAGCATTTAATGAATTTAATGATGCTTTGGAAGAAGAAGGTAAGCAGCGCTTTGCCAATCCGCGTAACGCGGCTGCAGGATCACTGAGACAGAAGGACCCAAGAGTTACAGCCTCTCGGCCGTTATCGATGGTAGTTCACGGAATTGGCGCATCCAGTGGGGTTTCCTTTACTCAACAGAGTGAAGCCTACAAACTTCTCGAAGCGTGGGGATTGCCAATTAGCAATCGTTTTAAAGTAGTAAAAAGCCGGAAAGAAGTAATTGAATTTATTAATTATTATGAGAAGCATCGACACGATGTTGAACACGAAATTGATGGCGCTGTAGTTAAAGTGAATGAGATTTCCGCCCAAGAAGAACTTGGATTCACATCTAGAGCTCCAAAGTGGGCCATCGCGTTTAAATATCCACCAGAGGAAGTCACAACGCGGTTACTTGATATCAAAGTTAGCGTCGGACGCACGGGTCGTGTCACACCTTTCGCCTTCATGGAACCCGTTGTTGTCGCCGGATCAACGGTTACGAATGCAACGCTTCATAATCAAGAAGAAGTTGAAAGAAAAGGTGTTTTGATTGGCGATATTGTCGTCATTCGCAAAGCTGGAGATGTTATTCCTGAAGTGCTTGGACCTGTTGTAGAGCGTAGGACAGGCAACGAGAAGAAGTTTGTCATGCCAACCACATGTCCGGATTGTGGTTCTAAGTTACGCGCCATGTCCGAAGGGGATGTGGATTTGCGTTGCCCCAATGCCCAAAGTTGTCCGGCGCAATTACGCGAACGTATTTATTACATCGGGTCCCGTGCCGCTTTAGATATTGATGTTCTCGGATATGAAGCGGCAACAGCGATGTTGGGGGATGGGCTTCTTGAAGATGAATCTGGGCTATTTGATCTCACTTCCAAAGAGTTAGCACGGTCAGCTTTTTTCATCAAGAAAGATGGAAATCTGGGAGCTAATGCAGAGAAATTCTTGCAGGCTCTTGAGGAAGCGAAGAATCGTCCGTTGTGGAGAATTATCGTCGCACTATCCATTCGTCACGTAGGTCCGACGGCGGCGCAAGCGCTGGCGAAGAATTTTGGATCACTTGAGAAAATTCAAGCTGCATCTATCGATGAGCTTGCCCTTGTGGATGGAGTCGGCGGAATCATCGCCGAGTCCGTTGTGGAGTGGTTCTCCATTGATTGGCACAAAGAGATCGTGAAAAAATGGGGATCAGCCGGCGTATCTCTTGTTGATGCCCCAGTGGAAAATAATTCACCACAGACCTTGGCCGGACTAACACTTGTTGTCACTGGTTCTCTTGTTGATTTCACACGCGACGGGGTAAGCGAAGTAATTGCAGCACATGGAGGCAAGGCATCCTCATCGGTCTCGAAAAAGACCGATTACGTCGTTGTTGGAGATGCTCCTGGTTCAAAAGCAGCAAAAGCCGAAGAACTTGGCGTGCCAATTCTCGATGAAGCTGGGTTCAAGGCGCTCCTTAATGGTAAGAAGCCATAATCCGTGCGATAAAGTTCGGTTATGAAACACTTGTTCCTTGCTGAAGGCGCTGTTCGCCATCTACCAGCTGCGCCACTTTTCTTCGGAATATTCACTTTTGGAGTTCTAGGACTCTTCTTGTACCTCGTTCTCCGTCTTGATCAAGACTAAGCCTTAGACAGAAATAGAGACTTCCTCATCGCACACATAGGCATTCTGGGCGGAACATTCGACCCTATTCACCGTGGCCATCTTCATATCCTGACTTCACTTGAATCTAGATTTGATCTGATCATGGTTATCCCATCGGGAGAACCCCGACTCCGAGTCAGCAAGCCTGAAGCTTCAGGTAATGATCGCCTCGAAATGTGTGTAAGCGCACTCGAAGATCTTCCAGACGACATTCAAGGCAAGGTAGTTGTGAATGATTTGGAAATCAGACGAAAAGGTCCAACATATGCAATCGAGACATTAAATCAACTTCGCGCGTTTAACACTCGCGATACGTTCACGTTAATTCTTGGAAGTGATGCAGCAGCAAAATTTAATCAGTGGTATCGCGCAGATGCTATACGTAAAATTGCAAATATTTTGGTCGTCACGCGTCCAGGCTCTACTGATGCCAAAACAGAGTTTGAAGAAGTTTCTATAAAAGCGCTAGATATTTCGGCGACTCAAATTCGCGAAGCATTTGCAAACAAGAAATCAGTTGCAGAGATCATCTCTCCAACAGTTCTCACATATATCAAGGAGCACAAGCTTTATGGCAGCAAGTAAGAAAGTTACAGAACTCGCTCAGCTTGCAGCTGAAGCAATTAACGAAAAACTCGGCGAAGATATTGTTGTTCTCGACATGACAGATCAACTCATTCTTTCTGAAGTTTTCCTCATCGCTACTGCGCAAAATGAACGCCAAGTCGATGCTATTGCTGATGGAGTCTTTGAAAAACTTGCAGCTATTGGTGAAAAGCCAATTCGCAAAGAGGGAAGCGGTCAGTGGATTCTTCTCGACTATTCTGATCTGGTTGTTCACATTCAAAGTAAAGAACTTCGCCAGTATTACATGCTTGATCACCTTTGGAATGATTGCCCTCGTATTGAAGTTCGATTGGATATGACTCGGTAATGAGCAAGGAAGATGTTCGCCTCGTCATTTGGCGACACGGACAGACTGACTGGAATATCGAGAATCGTTTTCAAGGACATTCAGATATCCCGCTTAATAGCGTTGGGCATTACCAGGCGGAACATGCTGCAAAAATTCTAAACGCAATGAATCCCACTCGTATAGTTGCAAGTGATCTTATTCGTGCGCAACAGACAGCAGAGAAACTTTCAAACCTCTCTAATATTTCCATTGAAACCGATCCTCGCTTGCGCGAGACAAATGGTGGAAATTGGGAAGGTAAAACGGGAGAAGAGAATCGAGCCAACGATTCAGCGCGCTTTATTGGTTGGATAAGCGGAGATGATGGCCCTGCCGGTGAAATTGGGGAGCGTCGATCTGAAGTTGCACTTCGCGCAGGATCCGCTGCGCTTGAAATATTGACCGCTGCTGATACAACAGGCACCGTTGTTCTCGTAACGCACGGCGGAACTGCCAGGTGCCTACTTGGCACATTGCTGCAATTGGAATTTAGTGACTGGGGTTCACTCGGGGGACTCTCAAATGCGCAATGGTCTGTTCTTGAATTTTCCAAGCATTTGAACCGTTGGACCTTGGTTGAACACAATGCTGGATCCATACCTGAGCCTGTATTTGGCAACGAAGTGGTGAATTAAGATAGATTTAGACTCGCGGGGATGCACGGGGATGCACGGGGATATGGCGCAGCTGGTAGCGCACTTGCATGGCATGCAAGGGGTCAGGGGTTCAAATCCCCTTATCTCCACTTATGAAATACATATCTAACCCAGTGATTGAAGAAGGCTGGACATCCTCATTTATGCCAGATCTCTCTGGCAAGAAATTCCTGATCACTGGCGGAACAAGCGGATTAGGTTTGGAAGCTGCGAAAGCACTTGTGGCTAAAGGTGCGCACGTCACGATAACTGCTCGAAAAGCAGAAAAGGGATTGAGAGCCCAATCGGCAACCGGAGCACAACGAGTTCTTTCACTTGATTTAGCAAACCTTGAATCAATTCGTGCTGCTGCTTCAGAAATTACGGAAGATATCGACGTGCTGATATGCAACGCAGGGGTCATGGTGACGCCTTTTCGTTTTACTAAAGATGGTTTTGAATTACAGATGGGAACAAATCATCTGGGGCACTTTGCGTTTGCCGGTTTAATTCACAATCGGATCAAAGAGCGTCTCATTTCTGTATCAAGCGTTGCGCACAGAATTGGAAATTTTGGTCCGGGCACCATTACTTCTATAAAGAAGAAGTGCTTAGGCGAAGGCCCATATTCTCCATGGCCGGCATATGGCGCTAGCAAACTTGCAAATCTACTTTTTATTCACGAACTCGAACGTAGACGGCTGCAGCACGGATATACATTCTTGCCATTAGCCGCGCATCCTGGTTTCGCAAATACACGTCTGACTCGGGTAGGCCCAGCAATGGCGGGGCAACCTATGAAAGAAAGAGCGATGGGCGCGATGACCGAGCTTTTTGCACAGTCGGCGCATGATGGTGCTCTTCCAATGCTTTATGCCGCTTCGATGCCCGGAATCAAAGGCGCCACCTATTACGGACCTCGAAAGAATTTCCAGATGCGTGGAACCCCCATGGTGGTTCATGGCAAAGAGATGGCATACGACCAGACCCTGGCATCCAACCTTTGGCAAGTAAGTGAAGAACTGACCGGTGTCTCGTGGGAGAATTCCTCTCATGCATGAGGCTTATGACATCCACGGAGTCCAAGAGAAGTGGCTTCCCGTATGGGACGAGCTCGCTCCTTTTCGTTCAGGACTTCCAGATGATCCGCGTCCAAAGAAATATGTCTTGGATATGTTTCCTTATCCATCCGGTGATTTACACATGGGCCACGCTGAGGCGTATGCCATGGGCGATGTCATCGCCCGTTATTGGGTAGAAAAGGGTTTCAATGTAATGCACCCAATTGGGTGGGATTCATTTGGGCTTCCAGCAGAGAACGCGGCCATTAAGCGCGGAGGAGATCCACGCGACTGGACCTACGAAAACATTGCGGTTCAGAAAGCATCTATGCGTCGTTATGCATGTTCTTTCGATTGGGATCGAGTTCTTCATACAAGTGATCCTGAATATTACAAATGGAATCAATGGATTTTCTTGGAGATGTACAAGAAAGGTTTGGCATACAAGAAATTATCACCAGTTAACTGGTGCCCAGGTTGTCAGACGGTTCTTGCAAACGAACAAGTAGTTGCAGGCTTATGTGAGCGTTGCGATTCTGCTGTAACGAAGAAAAAACTTTCTCAGTGGTACTTCAAAATTACTGACTATGCCGATCGCCTCTTGGATGACATGGATCAACTTGAAGGTAAATGGCCTGAAAAAGTTTTACAGATGCAGCGCAATTGGATTGGACGCTCTTCGGGAGCCGAAGTTGTATTTGATATCGAGGGAAGAGACACGCCAATCTCGATTTACACAACGCGCCCAGATACCTTGTACGGCGCAACATTCATGGTTGTCGCTGTTGACTCCGAGCTTGCCGCAGAACTTGCTGCTGGGGGGCCAGTTGAATCAGAATTTAAAACGTATCTTGAAGAGGTAAAAGCGTCTTCAGATATAGATCGTCTTGCTACAGATCGCAAGAAGAGCGGTATCTTCCTGCAACGTTATGCAATCAATCCAGTAAATGGCGAGAAGTTGCCTATCTGGGCTTCGGATTACGTTCTTGCAGATTACGGCACCGGTGCAATCATGGCTGTTCCTGCCCATGATCAGCGCGACTTGGATTTTGCACGTGCAATGAAACTAGATGTACGTGTGGTTGTAGAAACTGGCGAAGAAGATCCGAATGTTTCTGGAATCGCAACGTCTGGTGATGGGGTCATGGTGAACTCAGGTTCACTCAATGGGCTTGATAAAGCAGAAGCAATTGCAAAAGTTATTAGCGAGCTTGCAGAAAAGAAGCTTGGAAAACTTGCTAAGAATTATCGTCTTCGCGATTGGTTAATTTCCCGTCAACGTTTCTGGGGAACTCCAATACCAATCATTCACTGTCCATCGTGCGGCGAGGTTCCTGTTCCAGAAGATCAATTGCCTGTTGAACTCCCAAGCGCAAAAGGACTCGATCTTAAGCCAAAAGGTACTTCTCCACTGGGGTCTGCCACCGATTGGGTGAATGTGAAATGTCCAAAGTGCGGCGCAGATGCGCAACGCGATTCAGACACCATGGATACTTTCGTCGATTCATCGTGGTACTTCCTTCGTTACATCGACCCACATGATGCGACACAAGCATTTGACCCTAAGAAGATCGAAGAGTGGATGCCGGTTGATCAATACGTCGGTGGCGTTACGCACGCGATTTTGCATCTTCTCTACTCGCGCTTCTTTACTAAAGTCCTTCACGACCTCGGTTATGTGAAATTTACTGAACCATTTACACGTCTTCTCAACCAAGGAATGGTTTTGATGGACGGCTCAGCCATGTCAAAGAGCCGCGGAAACCTTGTAAAACTTTCAGAAGAGTTGGATCGACATGGCGTGGATGCAGTTCGCTTGTCGATGATTTTTGCTGGGCCACCAGAAGATGACATCGACTGGGCGGATGTCTCACCTCAAGCTTCAGTGAAGTTTTTGAACCGTGCTTGGCGCATCTCATGTGACGTGACCAGCGAGGCTGGAGTTGATTTTGCATCGGGTGACCTCGGGCTACGTAAAATCACTCATAAAGCTATTCATGACATTGGGTACGCCGTAGAAACTTTCCGCTTTAACGTTGCTGTAGCTCGTATTATGGAATTGGTAAACCACACACGTAAGGCGATTGATTCTGGTTGTGGTCCTGCAGATCCCGCTGTTCGAGAAGCTGCGCAAGCAATTGCAATTGCACTCTCTCTTATGGGTCCATTTACTGCCGAGGAAATGTGGGCAAATCTAGGACACAAACCAGGCGTTGCACTTGCCGGCTGGCCTGAAGTCGACCCAGCACTCCTTGAAGAAGATTCCGTGGTCGCAATTTTGCAGGTTAATGGAAAAATCGTGGATCGCATTGATATTTCTCCGAACATTACCGATGCAGAGCTCGAAAAGCTTGGCATGGAGAACGAAAAGATGGCAGCAGCAATTGCTGGAGCTGCAATTAAGAAGTCAATCGTTCGCGCGCCAAAACTTGTCAACATCGTTATTTAATTAACAAGCAAGCTCTAATGCAAGAGTTGTGCTTGCACTCTTTTCTACCATCCGGGGATGTTCTCTCACATTGAGTTTACGGATGTACAAAAGCGTGCGGTCTACGTAGTTCTTGCCTCATCCATCGCAATCGGCTCTCTTTTCGTTACCTTGTCTCAAGGAAAAGCATCCGTTCCCAAAGCCACAGTCTCGCTTCATCCAGTCATGCCCACGCCTAGCGTTAGAGCGTCTGTAGTTGTAGATGTAACAGGAAAGGTATTGCATCCCGGGGTTTACACACTGATTCAGGGTTCTAGAGCTCTTGATGCAATCAAGGCCGCGGGCGGTCAACTAAAAGGTATTGCGCTGACCGACATCAATCTCGCGGAGGTGCTTAGTGACGGTCAACAAATCCTTGTGGGAGCTCCAAGAGTCGTAGTTTCAGCAAAAAGGAATTCGCCCAAATCACTGACCAAAAGTACTAAGGCAATTGTCAATATCAATTCTGCAACCGTGGATCAACTTCAGATTCTCAAAGGGATTGGCCCGGTAACTGCTCAGAAGATCGTTGCCTACCGTAAAGCTCACGGCCAATTCTCTCTTTTAGCTGATTTTAAAAAGGCATCTGGAATGGGAATTGCTCGGTATAACGCTATTCAATCCCAACTTCGGTTGTGAATTTGGATGTTGATGTAAAACTCATCTCAATTGGTGTTGCTCTTTGGATTGGCGCAGCTAGTAAAGGTTTGTTGCATTCGTATTGGATCCTTGCAATTGTTCCAATTCTATTCTTTATAGGAAAGAAGTTCGGAAAGTTTCTGCTCATCGTTACGCTCGTTGGCTCGTTCAATATTGGTATTCACCAAGTAGCTTTGGCGCACAACGCTTTACGTCCATTTATGGAGAGTAGAGATGTAGGCAATTTTATTGTCGAAGTCACAACGGACCCAAAGCTAGGAATCGCGAAAGTCGTTGGTTCAACGCTGAGACCGGCATCTACCTCATTTAAGGCAACGGTTATTCGAATAAACGGTGGAAAAGTTCGGCTTCCTATTCGAGTGACGACGCATTCGCGCGTCGGATTCATCCCTGGCACAGTCCTGAAATTCGATGGGGTTGTTTATCCAACTCAGGAGAAAGCAGTTGCTGGGCTTGTTGTTGAGCGAGGGCCTTTCGAAGTAATTCACGATGCCGACTTTTTCGGAAGATTTGCAGCGAGAATTAGAAGTTCCTACAGATTCCAAGTAAATCGACTATCCGGTGACGGCGCATCTTTGATGCCAGGGTTGGTTCTGGGAGATACCTCATTGGAAAGTGCCGGATTCATTTCCCAAATGCGACGTTCTGGATTAACACATCTAACAGCGGTGAGCGGTGAAAATTTTGCAATCATTTCTGCATTTCTTCTCTGGCTAATGCAGTGGTTAGTGCCAAAACTTCGTACCCGGATCATTCTCACAAGTTTTGCACTCATTGGCTTTATCTATCTCGTTCGCCCAACTCCATCAGTTTTACGAGCATCCGTTATGACAGCCGTGCTCCTCTTTGCCCGGGCTCGAGGAGAACGCTCTCAAGTACTGCCTTCTCTTGGATTAGCCATTACGCTCTTGATTTTATTGGATCCCTTTCAAGCAATAGATCCGGGTTTTGCATTATCGGTTGGGGCTACAGCAGGAATTCTTTTGCTTTCGCCCAAACTTAGAGAGGTTATGCCTGAAGTCGTTGCGATCCCAATATCAGCAACGGTTTTTTGCACGCCAGTCATCATCGCAATCTCGGGGCAATTCTCACTCGTGTCCGTTCCTTCAAATGTCTTAGCCTCCATCGCGATTGCACCTATCACCGTGGCAGGATTAATCGCAGCCCTTATCTCTCCATTTTTTCCTCAACTTTCCTTTCTTATAACTGCGGCAGTCTTGCCATTTTCACAATGGATAGCGTTTATTGCTCATCATGCATCCAACTTTCCGCTCATCACATTTCCAAAGAGCTTTCTAGGCGCATTTATTGCTTTAGGCATTCTCGGTTTAATTTTCAAAAAGTTATGGAAGATTGGAATCTCTCTTCTTGCACTTTTGGTCGTTCTATTTATTCACCAAACTACTAGCTGGCCCGGAGCAAATTGGAGAATTGTGAATTGCGATGTGGGGCAAGGGGACGGGGAAGTCATCAATTTAGGAGACCATCAAGCAATTGTGATTGATACGGGGCCCGATCCGATAATTATGGACTCATGTTTAAAAAGCCTTCGAATCTCCAGCATTCCGCTACTTGTACTCACTCACAATCACGCAGATCACAACGGGGGGTTAGCTGGAGCAATACGTGGTCGAAAGGTCGGCCAGATATGGAGGACGGCAGTGCAAGGGGAACATATTTCATTCGATGCTCCAATTGGAAAGGTAGACATTCGTGTTCTGTGGCCAAAAGATCCCAATGCAACCTTTGATGCAACACCAGGTGATGGATCTTCTATTAACAACACGAGCATCTCTCTTTTGATTGATATCGCAGGAGTTACCTTCTTCACTGCAGGAGATGTCGAACCACCAGCACAGGAAGGAATACTCGAAAGTGGCTTAATCCATCACGTCGACATTATGAAAGTTTCACACCACGGATCTGCCTATCAAGATCTTCCTCTGCTTGACGCATTACATCCCAAGGTCGCCTTCATTAGCGTCGGTCAAGGAAATTCTTATGGGCATCCGTCGTTACTAACTTTGACAGCGTTGCGGGACAGGGGAGTTGAGATTTACCGAACCGATCTCGATGGTGCCCTTGAATTCGATGCCGACCGGTCAGTTCACACCCATAAGAGGGCGATGGTTTCACTCGGGTGAGTACTCTTTCTGCATGCGAAAATCGTTTCTTCTCCTTCTTGGGATTTCCATTATTTTCGCGACCAGCGCTGAGGCAGCATCTTTTACCCTTCCTATTCATGCGATAACACCAGGAGCGATTGATCCGGCAGTTACTCAGGAGAATATTGATTCAACGATTTGTGTTGTTGGATATACAAAGACAGTTCGCCCTCCGGCGTCTTACACAAACGCTTTGAAATTCAAACAACTTTCAGGGTCGTATTCGCGATATGGCTCCACGGATAAGACTCTCTTTGAGGAAGATCACCTGATTCCCCTGGCAGTGGGTGGCGCCCCGAGAGATCCCAAGAATTTATGGCCCGAACTCTGGGTTGGAGGGACCGGTGCCAGAAAGAAGGATGTGCTTGAACTCAAGATGCACTTGATGGTTTGCGCTCATCAAATCACCTTGCAAGCAGCCCAATCAATTTTTGCAACCAATTGGTATCAAGGTTATTTGAAGTACGTTGCCAAGAAGTAGGATTCCCGCATGGCTCTTACTCTGATTCAAGGTGCGGAATCTGTCTTAGCCGATCGAGCCATTTCCGAAATTCTTTCGAAATCTGAAGGAGCAGTTGTAACCCAATTGGATTCGAATGAAATTGAGCTAGGAACTATTACTGATTCTCTAGCACCATCACTTTTCGGTGATGCGCGTATTGTTGTAATTCGCGAAATCCAAGAATTGACTCAGGAAGAAGCCGAAGAAGTTTCTTCTTATTTGGAAAATTCCGACGAAGGTGTTCATCTTGTGTTGTGGCATAAAGGTGGCGTTAAAGGTAAAGCACTCTTAGATAAAATTAAGAAAGCATCGCCTGAAATCATTAGTGTTGAGGCAATCAAGAAAGACGGAGATAAAGCCGATTTTGTAAAGAGTGAATTTGCTAGGCACGGCAGAAAAGTTTCATCGGCTGCTATTCAAGCTCTAGTCGATTCCTTAGGCAGTGATATGCGTGAACTTGCAGGGGCTTGTTCGCAATTGGCCGCAGATGTTGAAGCGAGTAAAACTGTTGACGAGAAAGATGTTGAGAAATTTCAACAAGGGCGAATTGAAACGACCGGATACGATGTCGCAGACGCGGTGCTTGAAGGAAAAGTTGAATCGGCCCTGATTTCATTGAGACAGGCGCTGGCAACGGGCGTCGACCCCATTTTGATTGTTTCTGCTTTGGCATCCTCAATCCGAACGATGGCAAAGGTTTCTTCGCTGCCACGAAATTCAAACTCGTATCAAGCCGCATCTTCACTTGGGCTCCCTCCTTGGCAGATCGATAAGGCACGGCGCCAGCTCAGTGGATGGACTCCGGCTTCTCTTAGTGCTGCGGTGATTGCCCTTGCCGACTGTGATTCTGATATCAAAGGCGCTTCAGCAGACCCGATTTACGCCTTGGAGCGTACGGTTCTGGCGATTTCACGCTCACATCACTCGTAAGCCGGTTTCAGGTTTGGGCTCAATTTGAGGCTCATCCCGCTTGGCTGATAACCTTCGGCCTTCATTAGTCGCATTATTCGTATTAATCAGTTTTTAAGGGGATTCACTCAGTGGCAAATATCAAGTCGCAGATCAAGCGTATTCGCACCAACAACAAGGCTCAGGCACGTAACAAGGGCGAGCGTTCATCTATCAAGACTGCGATTCGCCACTTCCGTGATGCACTTGCATCTGGAGATACATCAAAGATCAACGTTGAGCTCGTTGCAGCTTCAAAGAAGCTAGACGAAGCAGTGTCAAAGGGTGTTCTTCACTCAAACAACGCAGCGAATAAAAAGTCAGCTATGGCTAAAGCAGCCAACGCAGCTGGCAAGCGCTAAATTCTTTTCGTCAACAACACAATCTTAAGAGGCGAGCGATAAATGCCTGCGATTGAACTCTCCAAAGCTCCGCAGCCTTCTTTTACTGACCCCGCACAAATTCGTAACTTCTGCATTATTGCGCATATCGACCACGGCAAATCAACGCTTGCGGATCGAATGCTTCAAATTACTGAAGTAGTCGACTCCCGCAATATGCGTGCCCAATATCTAGATCGCATGGATATCGAGCGCGAACGCGGAATCACAATTAAGTCTCAAGCCGTTCGTCTTCCATGGCGTTCAGCGTATGACAATCAGGAATACATCCTGAATATGATCGATACCCCTGGTCACGTGGATTTTACTTACGAAGTTTCACGTTCACTTGCCGCATGTGAAGGTGCTGTGTTGCTTGTTGATTGCGCTCAAGGAATCGAAGCGCAGACGCTTGCAAATCTCTATCTTGCCATGGAGAACAATCTCACAATCATTCCAGTCTTAAATAAAATTGATCTTCCTGCCGCACAACCTGAAAAGTTTGCAGAAGAACTTGCAAAGCTCATCGGTTGCCAACCAGAAGACTGTCTTCGAGTTTCAGGTAAAACAGGCATGGGAGTTGAAGTTCTGCTTAATGAAATTGTTAAGCAAATCCCTGCTCCAATTGGTGACCCTCAAGCTCCTGCTCGCGCTCTAATTTTCGACTCTGTATATGATTCCTATCGAGGTGTAGTTACCTACGTTCGTGTAGTCGATGGTCATTTATCGACTCGAGATCAAATTCAAATGATGTCAACAGGCGTGCGACACGAAATGCTTGAAGTGGGCGTTATTTCACCAGAACCACTTCCGAGCAAAGGTTTGGGCGTTGGCGAAGTTGGCTATTTGATTACTGGCGTAAAAGATGTTCGACAATCTCGCGTCGGCGACACTGTTACAAATTATCATCGCCCTGCAACACAACAACTTTCTGGATATAAAGATCCGCGCCCGATGGTTTATTCAGGGCTTTTCCCGCTTGAAGGCTCCGACTATCCATTGCTTCGTGAAGCACTCGATAAATTGCAGCTCAACGATGCCGCTCTTGTATACGAACCTGAATCTTCAGCTGCGCTTGGTTTTGGTTTCCGTTGCGGTTTCCTTGGTCTTCTTCACATGGAAATTGTTCGTGAACGTCTAGAGCGCGAAGCCGGTCTATCACTTATTTCCACTGCTCCTTCTGTGGTCTATTCGGTAACCGATGGCGATGGAAAAGAACTTGTTGTAACTAATCCAAGTGAATTTCCTGAAGGAAAGATCATGGAAGTCAAGGAGCCAATTGTTCGAGCAACCATTTTGGCGCCAAGTGAATTCATCGGCACAATCATGGAGCTATGCCAGCAACGACGTGGAACGCTTTTGGGAATGGATTACCTTTCAGAAGACCGTGTAGAAATCAGATACACATTGCCACTTGCTGAAATTGTTTTTGATTTCTTTGATCAACTTAAGTCTCGCACGCGCGGATATGCATCTCTAGATTACGAGCCAATCGGTGAAGAGGCTGGAGACCTGGTCAAAGTTGATATCTTGCTTCAAAGTGAAAAAGTGGATGCATTCAGCGCCATTGTGCATCGCGATAAAGCATATGCGTACGGAATGTCGATGACCGTAAAGCTTCGTGAGTTGATTCCTAGACAACAGTTTGAAGTACCTATCCAGGCCGCTATCGGTGGAAAAATCATTGCCCGCGAAACCATTCGAGCTATTCGAAAAGACGTGTTAGCTAAGTGTTACGGCGGAGATATTTCCCGTAAACGCAAACTCTTGGAGAAGCAAAAAGAGGGTAAGAAGCGCATGAAGATGGTTGGACGCGTTGAGGTTCCTCAAGAAGCATTTATCGCAGCCCTCTCTACAGGCGAAGAAAGCTCTGACGACAAGGATAAGAAGAAGTAACCATGGAAGTGCGCGCAGATCATCTCGCGTTTTATATCCATATTCCTTATTGCGTTAAGCGATGTGGGTACTGTGATTTCAATACGTACACGCCTGCAGAGCTTCAGATTCAATCCTCGCTTGAAGTAATTTCGCACGATTACATTGATCTTCTCCTTCGAGAGATTGATCGTGCGGCTAAAATTTCATCAGCAAAGTTCGTCCCAAGTATCTTTTTTGGCGGCGGAACTCCCACGCTGATGGTCCCGGAAGACCTAGGTCGAGTTATCACTGCAATCAAGAGCCATTTTATTCTTGACGAGAATTGTGAAATTACCATTGAGGCAAATCCAGATACCGTCTCGCCAGAATTACTCGAGAAGCTCCTACGTGTTGGTTTCAATCGCATCTCATTTGGAATGCAGTCAGCGGTTCCGCACGTGCTTGAAGTATTGGATCGCACGCATAATCCAGCAAATGTAGAGAAAGCAGTTCTCGCAGCGCGCGGTGCTGGCTTTAAAGAAGTGAGCGTTGATCTTATTTACGGCACGCCTGGTGAGTCGATGGCTGATTGGGAGTTAACACTTGATACGGCACTCGCACTTCCTATTAGCCATATCTCTGCTTACGCACTTATTGTGGAGGAAGGCACCAAGTTGGCTGCAAGAGTCAAACGCGGAGAAATAGTTATACCTGACGATGATGAGACGGCTGACAAATACATTCTCGCCGACAATAAATTTAAGGATGCCGGGTTGAACTGGTATGAGTTGAGCAATTGGAGTCGCGAAGGTTCTGAGAGCAAGCACAATATGTTTTATTGGATCGGTGCTAATTGGTGGGGAGCCGGACCTGGAGCCCACTCGCATATAGACGGTCGACGATGGTGGAATGTAAAGCATCCAGCTGCTTATAAGGAAAAAATTCTCACGAGCGGTGATCCAACTCACGAAAGTGAAGTCCTCTCATCTCTTGAACGCGAAGAGGAACGTCTTCTACTCAACATTCGCTTACCGCAAGGAATTGCGCTCAGTACATTGAACGAAGGTCAGTTAACTAATCTTCGGCCATTTTTGAACGACGGCCATCTCTCCACTGAGATGTGGGAGCAGGGAAGAGTTTCCCTAACTCAAACAGGCCGCTTACTCGCCGACCGGATCGTCCGTGACGCGCTGACCGAGTCCCTGATATAAACTTCTATGACCATGCATGAGCGCCAACTTGAAGTCCTGCGAGCAATCGTTGACGAGTATGTGTCAACGGAAGAGCCAGTCGGTTCAAAGATTATTGCCGCACGCCACCAATTGGGAGTTTCCCCAGCCACAATCAGAAATGACATGGCCGCCCTTGAAGACCAGGGACTCATTACTCAACCTCATACGAGTGCTGGTCGCATCCCAACAAATACTGGGTATCGCCTTTTTGTAGACAAGATTCAAGAAGTAAAACCGCTATCGGTGCCAGAGCGACGTGCGATTGAAAATTTCTTGGCGAATTCGCACGATATGGATGAGCTTTTGCAACGGACGGCTCGTTTACTTGCTCAACTTACAAATCAAGTAGCAATGATTCGCATGCCCCACCAAGATCGAGTTGTTGTTGCCGGAACCGCGAATTTAGCTTTATCAATTCATGACAGCGCATCAGCGCTTCATCCAATACTTGAGTCGCTAGAAGAACAAGTGGTCTTGTTGAAGTTACTCTCAAGTGCAGAAGGTATTCTCAATGTGAAGATTGGTGACGAACAACCCGACGAGGGTCTTCAAGCGACAAGTTCAGTGAGTATCGGCTATGGACAATCAGGTAATGGGGCGATTGGAATTCTCGGTCCAACACGAATGGATTACGCAGGTTCAATGACTGCAGTGCATGCAGTCGCTCAATACATCGGACGCTTTATTTCGGAAGGTAATTAATGGCTGATCATTACAACGTGCTCGGAGTCGATCGTGATGCTTCTTTTGATGAAATCAAAAAGGCATATCGAAAACTGGCACGCGAATACCATCCAGATGTAAATCCTGATCCGGAGCATGCCGATAAGTTCAAAGAAATTACGACCGCTTATGAAGTTTTGAGTGATCCAGATAAGCGCCAACGTTTTGATTTAGGTGGCGATCCGTTTTCCCAAGGCGGCTTCGGGGGACAGAATTTTGGATTTGGTGACATCATGGATGCATTCTTTGGTGGCGGTGGCGGGGGGCGAGGTCCACGACCAAGACATCGCGCTGGGCAAGATGCGTTGCTTCGCGTTGAAGTGAATCTAGATGAAGCATGTTTTGGAACAGAGCGCGAGATTAGCGTCGAGACTGCGGTCCTATGTGAAGTTTGTGGCGGCACCGGATGTGCGCACGGTGCAAAGCCTGCGACCTGCCAGATTTGTAAGGGCCGAGGAGAAGTTCAACAAGTTACTCGTTCATTCATCGGGCAAGTAATGACAAGTCGCCCGTGTAACAACTGCCAGGGTTATGGTTCTGTGATTACAAACCCGTGTGCTGAATGCGCTGGAGATGGACGTGTTCGAGCAAAACGAAATATTTCGGTCAAGATTCCTGCTGGCGTTGAAAATGGCAATCGCATACAGATGAGCGGGCAAGGAGAAGTAGGTCCTGGTGGCGGTCCAGCTGGCGATTTGTATATCGAAATATTAGAAAAACCTCATGATTTCTTGGTCCGAGATGGAAATACGCTTCATGCCTCAATCTCTATTCCTTTTACATCAGCTGCGCTGGGCGGTGAAGTAAAGATTGAAACGCTAGATGGCCCGCAGAAAGTTTCGATCAAGCCTGGAACGCAAAGTGGATCGACTGTTCTGCTTAAGAACTTGGGAGTCACGCACCTTCGCGGAGGAGGCAGGGGAGACTTAGTCGTTCACGTGGATGTCACTACGCCCCACAAACTTAAAAAGGATGAAGAAGAACTTCTCAAGAAACTTGCATCTATTCGAGGTGAAAGTGGAGACAGTGTAAGCATTCACAAGCGCGATGAAAAAGAACATGGCTTCTTTGCGCGCTTCAGAGATGCATTTGGCCGCTAATGCTTTCTGTCTTCGTTGTCCCAGAGCTATCTCAATCAAGTACGCAGTCGGTTGAAGGCGATGAAGCCCATCATGCAATAAAGGTTATGCGCCTTAATATCGGTGAAGAAATAATTGTGACGGATGGCGCTGGAAATTGGGTACAAGGTTCTGTAAGTACAGTCGATAAGAAAAGTTTTTCTATTTCAATCTCGCTTCGCGGATCGGAAGAATCTCGCGCCCCAGAATTAATCGTGGTGCAGGCACTTACGAAATCAGATCGAATGCGCGAAACAGTAGAGCTTCTCACTGTTGCGGGCGTTGATCGAATAATTCCGTGGAAAGCAGAACGTTCGATTGCTCAAGAAAAAGAGGGTTCGACAGAGCGATGGATGTCAGTTGCTGTTGCAGCTTCAAAACAATCTCGTCGCCTCCGTTTTCCAGTGATTGAGAGCGCACACACGACCACACAACTTGTTCAACGTTTTGCTGGAAACATGATTGTCTTGGATGAAAACTCCTCAGATCAATTATCGAGTGTGAAGTTTGTGGATTCAGATCCTGTCGTAATAGTGGTTGGACCTGAAGGCGGGATAAGTGCGGCAGAACTTTCTCAGCTTTCTGGTAACCAAGTACGCATGGGCCAAGAGGTATTGCGTTCTGCGCACGCTGGATTCGCAGCCCTGGCAGCCGTTCAAACTTTGATTCAGCGCTGGTAGGACTAGGATTTAATTATGTGCGTCTTCTGCAAAATTGTGGCCAAAGAGATTCCAGCGGATGTGGTTTTCGAAAGCATCGATGTATTGGCTTTTAACGACATCAATCCAGAGGCGCCTACGCATGTGCTTGTTATTCCTAAGTGGCACTATGAAAGCGCTGCGGATTTAGCGGCGTCGGCTCCGACGACTCTGGCTGAACTTTTTACAGTAGCCGACCAGATCGCCAAAGAGCGAGAGCTCGATGGCTACCGTTTGACCTTTAATACCGGCGAGAGCGCTGGCCAATCGGTTTTCCACGCTCATCTGCACATACTTGGCGGTCGTCCATTCGCTTGGCCACCCGGTTAAAAGTAGGATTTAGGGCATATGGATCATCCCGCGCTTATCACAGTCCCTGTCGCAATTCCTATGGTCGCGCTTGTCGGACCTCAAGATGCATACATTCGAGAGATTGAAACTACATTTCCACTGATCTCAATTACCGTTCGAGGCAACGAGATTTTTGCATCAGGAGATTTAGAACAGAGTGAAAAATTTGTAAGCCTCGTTAGAGAACTACTTGTCATTCTTCGCGCCGGACAGTCTTTAACGTTGGAATCAGTTCGTCAATCTCTAACGATGGTCTCTAGGACTCCTGCAGATCACCCAGCTGAGGTTTTGTCGCTAAATATTTTGAGCAATCGTGGAAAAACCATCCGACCAAAAACGGCGAATCAGAAGAAATATGTTGAAGCTATTGCCGAGAACACAATCACCTTTGGTCTTGGCCCTGCCGGAACTGGCAAAACTTATCTTGCTATGGCCAAGGCAATTCAGGCACTTCAAGCTAAAGAAGTAAATAGAATTATTTTGACTCGTCCTGCAGTTGAGGCGGGCGAACGTCTTGGTTTCTTACCTGGTACTTTGCAAGAAAAAATTGATCCGTATCTACGCCCTCTTTTTGATGCTCTTCACGACATGATTGACCAGGATTCAATTCCACGATTAATGGCATCGGGAATCATCGAAATTGCGCCACTTGCTTACATGCGCGGGCGTACTCTTAATGACGCTTTTGTTATCTTGGACGAAGCTCAAAATACATCAGCAGAACAGATGAAAATGTTCCTCACCAGACTTGGTTTTGGCTCGAAGATGGTAATCACCGGAGACGTTACTCAAGTTGATCTTCCTCACGGAACACAATCAGGATTGAAGATTGTTCAAGAAATTTTGGATGGTGTTGATGATATTTGCTTCCTCACGCTAACGGCCGAGGATGTTGTTCGAAACCGGTTAGTGGGAGATATCGTCACTGCTTACGGAAATTGGGATGAAAAAAGCGCAGGAAATAATGGCAATAGAACTCTCAAACGAATCTAAGTTCACGTGCGACGAGGCAGCCCTCGTCTCTGTTGCCGATTTCACGATAAGGAAAATGGGAATCCATCCAGATTCTGATTTATCCATCACTCTTGTCGATGAAGAGCGCATCGAAGAACTTCATATTCAGTGGATGGATCTTCCTGGCCCTACAGATGTGCTCTCATTTCCCATGGATGAATTGAAACCATTCTCCTTTGCCGATGGCCCAGGAATTATTGGAGATATCGTCTTATGTCCTCAATTTGCAGCCAAACAAGCAAAAGCGGGAGTGGACGCAGAATTAGCCCTACTTACTATTCATGGAGTTCTTCACTGCTTGGGTTTTGATCATGCCGAGAAAGAAGAAGAAATTGAAATGTTTGCACTCCAGGAGGAGTGTCTTCAGGAATGGCAGGAGCAGAAGAAATGACGCCATTTGGAATTCTTCTTATTGTGCTCTTGCTTCTTTTCGCTGGGTTCTTAGCAGGAAGTGAATCCGCGCTGAATTCAATTTCGCGCGTATGGGTTGAGGATTTGGGGGAGCGAAAGCCAAAGTTAGCTCAACGACTGAGCAAGATTTTGGCTCAACCATCCAAGTACACAAATGTGATGCTTCTTGTTAGGAAAGCTTGCGAGTTGACCGCAACGGTGCTTGTTGCTGAATCCGTTATCAAGGAACCGGGAAACCATTTAGCTCAAGTTACATCGACGATTGCGATTATGGTGGTGCTTTCCTACGTCGTTGTTGGAGTCGGACCTAGAACTCTTGGAAAGCAGCATGCTCTCAAGTGGGCTCCGTCAGCCACAATTGTTGCTGATTTTCTAGCACGCACCTTAGGGCCCTTAACACGCTTATTGATTGCAATCGGAAATGCGCTCACTCCCGGACGGGGATTTAAGCAAGGTCCATTTACCTCTGAAGCAGAACTTCGCGATTTAGTAGATCAAGCACGTGAGAGCGGATTGGTAGAGGAATCCGAGCGAGAGATGATTCACTCTGTTTTCGATTTGGGCGAGACGTTGGTTCGTGAATTAATGGTGCCTCGCACTGACATGGTTTACATCGAAGGTAACAAAACTCTTCGTCAAGGCCTCTCTCTAGCTTTACGTTCTGGATTTACAAGAATTCCTGTCATCGATGAAAATTTGGATAATGTAATCGGCATCGCTTACGTCAAAGATTTAGCAAGGCGAGTCCACGAAAAACGCGAAGCGGAGAATCTAGAACACGTTATTGAAATAATTCGCGATGCCACTTTTGTGCCGGAGACAAAGACTGCAGCGGAGTTGTTGAAGGAAATGCAGCGAGATCAAATCCATATGGCAATTGTGATTGATGAATACGGCGGCACGGCTGGATTGATTACCATTGAAGATATCCTTGAAGAAATTGTCGGTGAGATTGCTGATGAGTACGACAATGAGGATGCCGAGGCTGAGTGGCTGGATGCAAATACTGTGCGAATCGCGGCCCGACTCCACGTTGAGGATTTCGAAGAATTGGCTGACGCGAAAATACCTGCCGAGGATCGCGAAGATGTTGATTCTGTGGGCGGATTGATTGCAAAAACATTGGGCAGAGTCCCAATTCCTGGAAGCTCTATTGTTGTTGCGGGCTGGAAATTTACAGCCGAGAGACCGGTTGGCCGACGTCATCGCATTGGAACTGTGTTGGCAGTTCGAGTGACGGAAGAAGTTACACAAGAGTCGCACCTCTAAAGAGCAGATAGACTGCGCCCATGCGTATTGTTCGATTTTCAGCGATCCAGGATGCAGGTTTTGGGACCGATCCTCACTATGGCGTCGTGAATGACAATGACCAGATTTTAGTTCTCAAAGGCGACCCACTCTTTGGTGGAATTGTTCCAAGCGAAAGCAAAATTGGGCTTTCTGAAGTACGGCTCCTCGCACCAGTTCTTCCTCGAAGTAAAGTTGTTTGCGTGGGCAAGAATTACGCGGATCATGCTGCTGAAATGAATTCAGCCGTTCCCGAAGAGCCAATAATCTTCCTGAAACCAAACACTTCTGTAGTTGGACCTGGAGATCTTATTCAGTGGCCTCGCATGAGTGAGCGAGTCGACCATGAGGTTGAACTCGCAATTGTAATTTCTAGGATCTGTAAAGATGTTCCTGCTGAACGGGCGAGCGATGTAATTTTTGGCTACACCATCGCTAATGACGTTACCGCGCGAGATTTGCAAAGCAAGGATGGGCAATGGACTCGAGCAAAGAGTTTTGACACTTTTTGTCCGCTCGGACCCTGGATTGAAACTGATTTTGTTCCAGGAGCTCAAAAAATTACTGCCGAAGTGAATGGCGAAGTAAAGCAATCCTCAACTCTTGATCAAATGATTTTCAACGTACCCCAAATTATTGCTTTCGTTTCCTCGATTATGACCCTTCTCCCAGGAGATGTCATCATTACGGGAACCCCATCCGGAATAGGTCCAATGCCAGAAGGTGCCGAAGTATCTCTTTCTATTGAGGGACTGGGCACATTAACGAATAAGGTCAGCAACCGTGCCAAATAGTTCACTTCAAAGTCGCCCAGTTCGCGTCCGCTTCGCTCCGTCTCCAACGGGGGACTTGCACGTAGGCAATATTCGTACCGCTCTCTTTGACTGGGCTTATGCTCGTCATACAGGTGGCACATTTATCTTTCGCATCGAGGATACTGACACCGACCGCGTTACGGATGAATATATCCAAGCTGCAATAGATACGCTCAAATGGTTAGGTTTAAATTGGGATGAGGGTCCAGAAGTTGGTGGCGAATTTGGCCCTTACCTCCAATCGCAACGCCTAGATAAATATGCCTACTGGGCTGCAAAATTCCTCGAAGATGGTTTTGCGTATCACTGTTACTGCAGTGCAGATGAACTAGAAGCCGTTCGTGAAGCGCAACGCAAGGCAAATGTGGCTCCGGGGTACAACGGACATTGTCGTTCACTCACATCAGATCAGATTGCAGCCTTCGTCGCTGATGGTCGAAAGCCCGTCGTGCGCATGAGAATGCCAGATGGTTCTACAACTTTTACCGATCTCATTCGCGGAGAAGTTACATTCGATCATAATTTTGTTCCTGATTTTGTTCTCGTACGTGCTGATGGCTCGCCCCTCTATACTCTCGCTGTCGCAGTTGATGATGTCATGATGAAGGTAACGCACGTTTTACGTGGTGAAGATTTGTTATCTTCTACGCCAAGACAGATTCGTGTTTATCAAGCAATGGGTATACCTGAAGCTGAATTTCCGCTCTTTGCTCACCTCCCATTTGTGATGGGACAGGACAATGCAAAACTTTCCAAGAGAAATGGCGAAGTATCTATTGCCTGGTATCGGGAGCGAGGATTCCTTCCTGAGGCAATCTGTAATTATTTGGCACTTCTCGGTTGGTCCCCAGGAGAAGACCGCGAAGATGTTTCGATGAAAGAGTTAACTGAGTTATTCACCGTCGAGCGTGTTCACTCAAGTCCCGCTCGTTTCGATATGAAGAAACTCGAAGCAATAAATGGTGACAAGATTCGCGCGCTTACTCCTGAAGAATTTCTTAACCGCTCACTACCATTCCTCAAAGATGCAAAAGTAGTGACGGGGTCGGATGAGGAAATTGCCCTCCTAAAGAAAGCACTTCCTATCATTCAAGAGCGCGTCGCAACGTTGGCTGAAATCCCTGCAATGTTGAAGTTCCTTTTCGTCTCTGAGTTTGAAGTTGACCAAGACTCTCTTCCAAAAATCAGTGATCCTGAATCTAAGAAACTTCTCCAGGTCGCCTTTGATCGCTTGCAGTCAGTATCTGAGTGGAACCACGATTCCATCGAAGCTGTACTTCGCACAGCGCTGATAGAAGAAATGGGTCTCAAGCCACGTATTGCATTTAGCGCCGTACGCATCGCGGTGACAGGCAGCCACATCTCACCTCCACTTTTCGAGTCCATGGAATTGCTTGGCCGAGAAAGCTCACTTTCACGCATAAAAAGTTCGATTTAGTAGGGAAGGCCTCCACAAGGTATTCTTTGCCAGCCGAAATCGTTTAAAAGTTGCATTGATGGGGTATGGGGTAATTGGCAGCCCTGCTGATTCTGGTTCAGCCTGTCTAGGTTCGAGTCCTGGTACCCCAGCGATAAACCCAGCAATGGGTTGATCAAGAAATAATCTAGAAATGTTTTACAAATGTACTAGGGCCCCGTCGTCTAGCGGCCTAGGACTCTGGCTTCTCAAGTCAGCTACGAGGGTTCGAATCCCTTCGGGGCTACCAGTAATGGTAAAAAAGCCACGTACTCTGTTGAGTACGTGGCTTTTTTTAATGAATAATTTATTTAGATTGAGCCAAATATTCTGTAAGTCTTGCAGCGGTCGCAACAACCGCAGCAGCATGTAAGCGACCTGGTTGGCGACCTAAACGTTCTATAGGTCCACTAATTCCAACGGCAGCAATAATCTTGTTATTTGGTCCTCGTACCGGAGCAGAAACGGAAGCAACGCCAGCTTCACGCTCTCCAATTGATTGAGCCCACCCACGTCGGCGAACTGCCGAGAGGGAAGCTGCATTAAATTTCGCATTCACAAGTCCACGATGCAATTTATCTGGCTCTTCCCACGCAAGAAGAATTTGCGCACCAGAACCGGCAAGCATGGAAAGAACTGTCCCGACGGGAACCGAGTCGCGCAATCCGCTCATTCGCTCAGCGGTTGCCACACAAATACGTTGATCGCCTTGTCTGCGATAGAGCTGAGCACTTTCACTTGTTGCATCCCTGAGGGCAGCTAGTGCTGGAGCTGCGACTGCAAGAAGTCTGTCCTCGCCAGCGGCAGCCGCAAGTTCAGATGACCTGGCGCCGAGAACGAATCGACCCATAAGATCGCGAGAAACTAATCTGTGAAATTCAAGAGCGACCGCCAAGCGATGCGCAGTTGGGCGTGCGATTCCCGTCGCTGCAACCAATTCTGAGAGTGAATGAGGCCCGCTTTCGAGCGTAGCAAGGATCTTTACAGCTTTATCTAAAACGCCGACTCCGCTATTCTTCTTGTCCACAATCTAATATTGCCATCTCAACCAGTGAGAAGCAAGTTTTCACGGTTTCGGACGGGTAGAACGAAAGGCTAGAAAATGGGAAAGACGCTATCGGAGAAAATCTGGGCAGACCACGTTGTGCGCAGCGCAGCGGGAGAGCCGGACCTTCTATATATCGACCTTCATTTAATTCACGAAGTTACAAGCCCACAAGCTTTTGATGGACTTCGACTTGCTGGTCGTAAAGTGCGCCGCCCAGATCTCACTATTGCAACAGAAGATCACAACACTCCAACATTGAATATCGACAAGCCAATTGCCGATCCAGTTTCAAAGTTGCAGATTGATACTCTTCGAAACAATGCAAAAGAATTCGGAATTCGAATTCACTCACTCGGTGATATTGATCAAGGCATTGTTCACGTCGTTGGACCCCAACTCGGAATCACACAGCCTGGAATGACGATTGTTTGCGGAGACTCCCACACCTCAACTCACGGTGCGTTCGGTGCTCTTGCATTTGGTATTGGAACGTCGCAAGTTGAACACGTTCTTGCTACTCAGACTCTTCCTCAATCGAAGCCAAAAACTATGGCCATCAATGTTGAAGGCACACTTAAAGCCGGAGTTACTTCTAAGGACATCATTCTTGCAATCATCGCGCAAATCGGAACTGGTGGCGGACAAGGTTATGTAGTTGAATACCGTGGAAGTGCAATCCGCGCCCTATCAATGGAAGGGCGCATGACGGTCTGCAACATGTCAATCGAAGCCGGAGCGCGGGCAGGTTTGATTGCGCCAGATGAGAAAACTTTTGAATATCTCAAGAGCAAGCCACATGCACCTCAGGGAGCCGATTGGGATGCTGCCGTTGAATATTGGAAAACTCTTCATTCAGATGCGGATGCCACATTTGATCATGAAATCACGCTCAAAGCTGAAGATATTTCACCATTCATTACCTGGGGAACAAACCCCGGCCAAGGCGCTCCACTTGATGGCCTCGTTCCTAATCCAGCAGATATTTCGGATGTTGAAGATCGCGGAGCTGCAGAGCGCGCTCTTCAATATATGGGCCTTGAAGCAGGAACCCCATTTAAAAAGATAAAGATTGATACTGTTTTTCTTGGCTCATGCACAAACGGCCGCATCGAAGATTTGCGTGCTGCCGCTGATGTTCTTAAAGGACATACAGTCGCTCAAGGAACACGAATGCTTGTTGTTCCTGGATCAGCTCGCGTTCGTTTGCAAGCAGAAGCCGAAGGACTCGATAAGGTATTTCTAGATTTTGGTGCTGAATGGCGTCAAGCTGGTTGTTCAATGTGTTTGGGAATGAACCCAGATCAGTTAGCGGTAGGGGAGCGTTCGGCTTCTACAAGCAACAGAAACTTTGAAGGTCGCCAAGGTAAAGGCGGTCGCACACATTTGGTAAGCCCACTCGTTGCAGCTGCAACTGCAATTCGTGGAACACTCTCATCTCCGGCAGATTTGTAAGGGAAGGAAAAGATCATGGATAAATTTGTTACACATACAGGGACTGTTCTTCCACTTCGACGTACAAATGTTGATACGGATCAAATCATTCCTGCTGTCTACTTGAAGCGCGTCACGAAGAGCGGATTTGAAGACGGACTCTTTTCGGCTTGGCGAAATGATCCAGAATTTGTCATGAACAAGCCAGAACATCAAGGAGCAACAATTCTCGTCGCTGGTGCAGATTTCGGAACGGGATCATCTCGTGAGCACGCAGTGTGGGCTCTTCAGAACTATGGATTCAAAGCTGTCCTTTCAAGTCGCTTTGCAGATATTTTTCGTGGCAACTCACAGAAAGCTGGCCTATTGACTGTCATCATCCCTCAGGAAAAGATTGAAGAAATTTGGGATGCGGTTGAGACAAATCCAGCTCTTGAAGTAACCGTCGATCTCGAGAGCAAGAATGTACGTTTCGGAGATGAAGTAATTGGCTTTGAAATCGATGATTACACGCGTTGGCGCTTGATGGAAGGCTTAGATGACATCGGGCTGACTCTCAATAACATCGCTGATGTTGATGCTTTTGAAGCAAAAAGACCTTCTTTTAAGCCTCAGACAATTCCTGCACGATAATTGAGCGTAACTCTCAACAAGTAATTGAGAGTTTTTTACGCATAAAAAGTGCGTTTTTCTTCACTCGTGGAGAGAAGCGCACTTTTATTTTTTTTGCGACACACCGCGTTGCATGCGCAAAAACCCCTTATTTATGCGTAGATTTTCATTCATGTTAAGCAACTGCTTAACAAACACACGTATTTAAGGGGAAAATAAATGAACAAAGCCCAGTTCATCGCCTACTTGGCACCGCACTTCGGTGATTCAAAGAAGGAAGCAGCTCGCGCTATCGATATCGTTTTCGACAGCATCGTCCGTAATATTTCAAAGGGCGAAGATGTGATGATTAATGATTTCGGTAAATTCAAGAAGGTTGATCGCGCTGCTCGTAAGGGTCGCAATCCTTTCACTGGTGAAACAATTCAGATCAAGGCAAGCAAGAAAGTTCGCTTCCTTCCTGCAAAGGCACTCAAGGAAGTTATCTCAGGTGCACGCAAGCTTGAGGCAGCTCCAAAGCCACCTGTAAAGGTTGTTGCTAAGCCTGTTGTTAAGGCAGCTCCTAAGAAGGCAGCGGCTAAGAAGCCTGCAGCTAAGAAGGTTGTAAAGAAGGCAGCTCCTAAGAAGGCAGCGGCTAAGAAGCCTGCAGCTAAGAAGGCTGTTAAGAAAGTTGTTAAGAAGGCTGCAAAGAAGAAGTAGTAATTCTTTTTAAAAAGAGGGGACCAGAAATGGTTCCCTCTTTTTAATTTCTGATTAGGCTAATTACATGAATGAGACATCGCTGAGCTACCCGCCACCCAGTGGCAGACCGCTCGGAACAAACGGCTACTTTAGATTCGGCGCCGGCGTTCTCATTCCAGTACTTTCACTTTTGACTCGCAGAGATTGGCGAGGCAGGGAAAATATTCCACAAACAGGTCCCGTGATAGTTGTCAGTAATCATATTTCCTATGCCGACCCACTTGTCTTTGCGCAGTTTCTTTATCAAAACGGGCGCGCTCCAAGGTTCCTAGGCAAAGCTTCAGTTTTTAGAATTCCTATTATCGGCAAAATAATTGCAGGATCCGGACAAATTCCCGTAGAACGCGAAACGGAGAATGCGCGGTTTGCCTTGCAACATGCGATTGCTTTTCTCAACGCTGGACATTGCCTGGGGGTATATCCAGAAGGAACTCTTACTCGCGACGAAGAATTCTGGCCGATGCGAGCGAAAACGGGAATTGCGCGATTGGCAATCATTACTCAAGTGCCCGTCATTCCATGCGCCCAATTTGGTGCTCAGGAAGTTCTTCCACGGTATGGAAAACTCCCACGATTTTGGAAAAGGACAAAGGTCTCTGTCTGGGCCGGGAAACCATTGGAGTTCTCGAAGTGGAAGGGACGAGAAGATGATCCCTTAGCGCTCAAAGAAGCAACTGAGTATGTGATGAGTGCGTTAACTCGTCTCTTGGAAGAAATTAGGGGAGAATCAGCACCCGCAGAGATTTTCGATCCACATAATTCAGATTTGCCGAGAACCGGTAACTACAAGAAAGCGAAGAGACATAAGCAATGAGTCGAGTGAGTGTTTTAGGTTCCGGCGCATGGGGAACAACTCTTTCGCAAGTTTTAGCTGATGCCGGACATGAAGTTTTAGTCTGGGGAAGAAATGTCGCCGTTGTTAAAGAAATAAATGATGATCACACGAATCACTCCTTTTTGCCCGGAGCTCAATTACCTTCTTCTATCAAAGCCACTACGAATGTAAGTGAAGCATTTGATTTTGGGGATGCGCTCGTTCTCGCAATCCCAGCTCAAACACTTCGTGAAAATTTGCTTGCGTGGAAGTCAACGTTCCCGCTCTCAAAACCCATTATTAGTACGTTAAAAGGTATCGAAGCAGAAACCCATTCGCGCATGACTGAAATTGTCGTGAATGAATTAGGTGCATCATTAGAGAATATTGGATTAATAACAGGTCCAAATTTGGCAGCAGAGATGATTTTGCGACAACCAGCAGGCGCAGTTGCTGCTTCGATAAATGCCGATGTTTCAGAATTAATTATTAATCTCTTTACGACACCATATTTTCGCGTCTACCCATCTAGCGACCTTGTTGGTTGTGAACTAGCAGGTGCGACAAAGAGCGTCATTGCTCTTGCTGTGGGAATGGCCGTTGGGCTTGATCTGGGCGAGAACACTCAATCAATGATCATTACCCGTGGGCTCAGCGAGGTTGCACGATTTGGACAAGCGTACGGAGCTGATCCGCTAACAAATCTTGGACTAGCCGGAATGGGCGATCTTGTAGCAAGTTGCGGTTCTGGCCTTTCGCGAAATAGAACCTTCGGAGAAGTTCTTGGACGTACTGGTTCGATTGAACAAACTCGGGCACAGGTTGCAAAGACTGTTGAGGGTGTTGCCTCCGCACCAGCTATTTTGGAATTGGCTCACCGCGTGGGCGTAGAGGTTCCGATTATCGAAGCTGTTGCAGATGTTGTGAGTGGAAATATCACTCCTCGCCAAGCACTTGATCGATTGATGACTGTTCCACTTGAAGGCGAAATTAAGTGATGACGGGAAAGAAAATTCGTGTTGGCATAGTTGCAGGTGGGCTAAGCAGCGAACACGAGATTTCCTGTATTTCAGCCGGGGGAGTGCTTGCCTCAATAGATCGCGAAATCTTTGAGCCAACTCTCATTGGAATTACAAAAAGAGGTCACTGGGTATTGCCAGAAGAAAATCAGCAGTTAGCAATCCTTGATGGCGTATTGCCTGAAATCAAGGGCGGGACTCAAGTTCACGCCGAAGATGTAATCAAGAACCTTGATGTCTTATTTCCTATTTTGCACGGTCCTTTCGGAGAAGATGGAACTTTCCAGGGCCTCTGCGAAATGTTGGGGATTCGCTATGTCGGATCTGGGGTTCTTGCTAGCGCTGTTGCAATGGATAAATCATTTGCGAAATCTATTTTCTCTTCCGTGGGGCTCAAGGTTGCAGATGGTGTGGTTGTCACATCACCTGAGGATGTGGATGTTTCGCACCTCATCTATCCGCTCTTTGTTAAGCCTGCTCGCGGTGGATCAAGCCGTGGAACCACCAAGATTAAATCTGCCTCTGAATTGAAGAGCGCAGTTATTGAGGCACTTACTTTTGATTCTAAAGTTCTGATTGAAAGCGCAGTAATCGGTCGGGAAATTGAATGTGCCGTTCTTGAAATCGACGGAGTTGCGACCGCTTCGCCCCTAGTGGAAATCAAAATTGTAGGTAACCACGAGTTCTATGATTTTGATGCGAAGTATCTTGATGGCGCCACACAATTAGTCGAACCTAGTGATTTGCCCAAGGAAGTTTATTCTGAGATTCAGAAGTCAGCAGTCAAGGCATTTACAGCTCTTGGTTGCAAAGGCCTAGCGCGAGTAGATTTCTTTTACGCGGGCGGGGAGATCGTTATCAACGAACTCAATACGATGCCTGGTTTCACAGCAACATCGGTTTTCCCAAAATTGTGGCAGCAAGCAGGGGTAAGTTATTCGGAGCTAATTTCCGTACTTATTAAATCTGCGCTTTAAGTTCAAAGTAAATTTAGTAATCAGAACTTGTCACTGGGCACGTCAAAGTGCGAGTTATTCCACTTACTGCTTGAACCTTTGAAAGAACGGTGCGACCGAAATCCTCCATGCTTGAAGCTTCGGCTCTCATGATCACATCGTATGGACCAGTAACGCCCTCAGAAATAGTCACTCCGGGAATCGCAGAAATTGCTTTGGCAACGCCCGCCGCTTTACCTACCTCGGTCTGAATCAATATGTACGCCTGTACTGACATTTTTCCTCCAGTAGTCCTGCAGCTCTCTTATAGCCCCGCTTGTGTCATAGGCTACCTCGTGGACGCCGACGGTTAAAGTCGTATGAGAATGTAGAAATGGAGAGCGCGTGATTTCAGAAGCCGATTATCTCCAAGCTCTCGCAAAAGTCTTTGATTCACGTTCAGCAGAAGTTCTCGTAGGTATTGGCGATGATGCCGCCATAATTTCCCCGCAGAAAAGAGCGCTCGCACTCGCTACCGATATGTCTGTTGAAGGGACGCACTTCAGTCGCGACTGGTCTTCCTTATATGAAATTGGCGGAAAAATAACGGCAGCAAATCTTGCAGATATTTATGCAATGGGAGGAGAACCTAAATTTCTACTCGTTGCCGCAGCAATTCCTACAGATTTTTCACTGGCAGAAGTTACGCAGCTCGCAGAAGGAATTCGCGACGAAGCATCCAAGGTCGGTGCCTACGTTGTCGGCGGAGATTTAACCCGTTCCTCACTCTTAGTTATCTCGATTAGTGTTTTCGGGGAAGTTGGCAATCCCATCCTGCGCTCTGGTGCCAAAGTTGGAGATCTGGTTGCAGTCTCTTCTCTTCCCGGTGAATCGTCTCGTGGGTTAGAAAGATTGAAATCTGGGATTAACGATGAGAGTAGCTCGCATCATCGCTACCCACGTGTTGAGTATTCAAAGGTCTCTCATCTTGATCGAGTAAATGTGCACTCACTTACTGATGTAAGTGACGGACTCATTGAGGATCTTTCGAGTATTACGAAACTATCGGGCGTTGGAATCGACTTAGATTCAAAGAAAACAACTTCAGATCCGCACGTGCTTCATGGGGGAGAAGATCATGTATTTGCTGGAACATTTAGCGTTGTGCCTGACGGGTGGATTGAAATAGGAATTGTCACCTCAGAGCCTGGAGTTCGATTAGATGGCGTAGCAATTACACATGAGGGGTTTAAACACTTTTAGCGAGCGGTACATCATTGGTAATGATGACATTTACCCCAAGCTCCTTACATAACTTAATATCTTCAGCAGAGTTGACTGTCCAAACCAATGTTCGGGCAGGATCTTGGGGAATGTAACCATTGCGAATAATTTCTATGTTAAGGCCAGCAGCTGCAAATCTAGCCAATGGAAGATGGCGCTTGGATAGCACGAGAAATGTTCCGACATAAGGGGCCTTCGAATTAAAACTTGTGGCCCACCAAGAAAAAGACATGAGAAAGATTTCGATTCCGGATTGCCTAATTTGATTCCTCTTAGATTTCAGAAGTTTCGCGAGTTCCTTTTCGATTCGTCGACCAAAGCGCACCGGGTGTTTTGTCTCTATTGCGATATCTTTTTTGTGAGCAATTGAAATATCGAGCAATTCTTCCAACGTCATTATTGGCCAAATGGCTCGGAGTTCTTCCAACGTCGATGATGAAATTCGAGCTGTGTTGCCGGTGATGCGTTCCAATGTTGGATCGTGCCAAATGACAATCTGATTGTCTGACGTCAGGCGGATGTCACATTCAAATCCGTCTGCGCCATCATTTATTGCAGCCAGATAGGAATCTTTTGAGGATTCAGAATGAAAAGAATGGGATCCGCGATGGGCGAAAATCCGCGAAGTGCTCACTGTTATCTAGTGAGAGCAGAACAGCCGTTTTAGCGGACTGCTTTGCCAGCCTTCATGCAGGATGTGCAGACGTTCTGACGCTTTGAGACTCCACCGATAAAGGTACGGATGCTCTGGATATTTGGATTCCAGCGACGGCGTGTCTTGCGCATTGAGTGCGAAACGTTGTTGCCAAAGCTAGGGCCCTTGCCGCATAGATCGCAGATGGATGACACGTGGAACTCCTTCATAAAATAAAACGTAATCTGATAAAAAACTAGACCCCGTAGGTTACCGAAAGGGGCTCCGTAAGGCGAATTCGGGCAGACTGGTCCCCGTGAAGAGCCAGGGTTCGCCGCTTGATAAGCCCCTCAAGGGGGTAATCGGGGATAGGACTGCCGCCGTCTTTGAGAAGGCCTTTGGGTACACCACTGCTGGGGATCTACTGCGCCATTACCCGAGACGCTACATATTGCGAGGGGAGCTCAGCGATATAGAGGAGCTCAAGGAAGGCGATGAAGCCACGGTCGTTGCTGACATCAAAAAGGTCAATCTTCGCCGAGCCAATGGGCGCGTGATTCTAGAAGTCATCATTACTGATGGCGTTGCAGAAATGTCGCTGACTTTTTTTAATCAAGCTTGGCGGGAGAAACAACTCAAGGTCGGAATGCGCGGGATGTTTGCCGGAAAAGTAGGCGTGTTTAATAAGAAGCGCCAACTTTCTCATCCCGATTATGAAATCTTGCCAGAGGGCGGAGATGAGGACGAAGCGACTGCGGCATTCGCCGGTAAGGCACTTCCTGTTTATCCAGCAACATCAAAATTGCCATCATGGAAAATTGCGCAGTCCATTGAAGTCGCGCTTCATTCGATAGATGACATCATCGACCCTATTCCACTTCATATTCTTGAACGTTTTAAATATCCAACTTTGCTTGAGGCATTTCACTCGATTCATCAACCATCGACTCGCGAGGAAGCAGAGATTGCTCGTGAACGTTTAACATTCGATGAAGCTCTCTTGTTGCAACTTTTACTTGCTCAACGCAAAGCAGAACTGCGCTCGCTTCCGACGATTGCGCGTCCAATACGAAAAGGAGGTCTTGTAGAAGAATTTGAATCTCGACTTCCATTTACGTACACGGATGGACAGAAAGAAGTATCTGGCGAGATTGAAAATGATATGAATCAGACCCATCCGATGCATAGACTTTTACAAGGTGAAGTTGGATCGGGAAAAACTGTCGTTGCACTTCGAGCAATGCTCGCAGCAGTCGACACTGGAGGACAAGCGGTACTGCTTGCTCCCACCGAAGTTCTTGCAACTCAACATTTCTCCACCATAAACAGAATACTTGGGCCTTTAGCTGCAGCCGGAACGTTAGGTGGAAGCGAGAACGGAACACGAGTTGCTCTTCTAACCGGTTCTATGAGTGCAGCAACTAAGCGCGAGGTACTGGGAGAAATCGCTTCGGGAAGCGCAGGTATTGTCATCGGGACACACGCACTATTGAGTCAAGGAGTTGAGTTCAACGACTTAGCTTTAGTGGTTGTCGATGAACAACATCGTTTTGGCGTAGAACAACGAGACTCTTTACGAGCAAAAGCTAAATTGAATCAACCCCCACACTTACTTGTTATGACTGCCACTCCTATTCCAAGAACAGTGGCGATGACAGTATTCGGAGATCTCGATGTTTCGACGCTGCGCCAACTTCCTTCAGGGCGTCCTGCAATTACCTCACATGTAGTTCCGGCATTGGACAAACCACATTTTCTCGAGCGCGCTTGGGAAAGAATTAGGGAAGAAGTCGCAAAGGGACACCAGGCTTATGTCGTTGCCCCACGAATTTCTGCTCACGAGATTGAAGAGGGCACATCCGAAATAACGGCGCGCGATCGAGAAGTTGCTGCAGCCATGGGCGTCATTTTGGACGAGCCCGCTGACCCAAAGACAATGGCAACAGTTGAAGAACTTGCGCCAGCCTTAGCACTCGGCTCTCTAAAAGGATTGATAATCGCTCCACTTCATGGACGACAAACTTCTGAACTCAAAGAAGAGACCATGCGCGCATTTACTGATGCAAAAATTGATGTGCTTGTTAGTACGACTGTCATTGAAGTCGGCGTCGATGTACCCAATGCGTCTGTGATGGTCATCATGAATGCCGATCGTTTCGGTGTATCTCAACTTCACCAACTTCGTGGTCGTGTTGGACGAGGCAAAGTTCCTGGACTCTGCCTATTCGTCACAGAAGCTGCCGATGATTCCCCAGCGATGGAGAGATTAAACGCCGTTGCAAGCACGCTTGATGGATTTGAATTGTCTAGAATTGATCTAGAGCAACGAAGTGAAGGAGATATTCTCGGACGAGCACAATCTGGAACTCAATCACATTTGCGTTTATTAAGAGTCTTGCGTGATGAGCCACTCATTTTGGAAGCTCGTGATGTTGCAGTTGAGATGATTGAAAGTGACCCAGAGCTTAAACTGTCGCCTGAACTTGCTCGTGAAATTGCTGAACTTCGTGCAGAAGAAGCAGCATCATTCTTGGATAAGGGTTAAAAGCTAATGCAAGCAGAGGGATGGAAATGAGAATTATTTCGGGAAGTTCCAAAGGAAAGAAACTTTTCTCTCCAGAAGACGATCGTATTCGCCCTACTTCAGACCGAGCTCGCGAAGGTCTTTTCTCATCTCTCGTTTCCTCATTTGGTGATTTCGAGGGTATTCACTTTTTGGATTTATTCGCTGGCACCGGAGCTGTTGGAGTGGAAGCTCTATCTCGCGGGGCAAAAATCGTGCATTCGGTGGAAGCAGATTTCAATGAGTTAGCACTAAGCAATTTCGAACTTGTGAATAATCCAGCAGGTGATTTCAAAGTATTTAAGAATCGAGCGAAGAGATTTCTAGAGTCAACCGACGCTCTTTGTTACGACATAATATTTATGGATCCTCCTTATGACATTTCTAATGAAGATATTTTGGAGCTACTAACCATTATCTCCGAACGGAATCTCATCGCTCCTCGCGGAATAATTACAATCGAAAGAGCTTCGAAGAGTAAGCCATTTGCTTGGCCACAAGGGATGGAGTGTGAAAAAGTACGCTCCTACGGGCAGGGAAGCATGTTCTATGGCGGTTACTCTGCTAGCGTTTTACCGTGAAGAGAGTAGTTTCCCCTGGTTCATTTGATCCCATCACTTTTGGGCATCTGGATATCATCAAGCGCGCAAGCGCTCTTTTTGACGAGGTCGTTGTAGCTGTCCTTGTGAATAAGACTAAGAAATCATTATTTACAGTTGATGAGCGAATGGAAATGATCCGTGAAGTAACAAGTGAATATAAAAATGTCACAGTTGCTTCCTGGTCAGGTTTGTTGGTTGATTATTGCGAAGCGAACGATATTCAAGCCATTGTTAAAGGCCTTCGCGCTGTCACGGATTTTGATTACGAACTTCAGATGTCTCAAATGAATTTGCAGCTGAAAGGCGTAGAGACTCTATTTATGTCTACAGCTCCTGCATATTCGTTCTTATCTTCATCCCTGGTAAAGGAAATTGCTGCCTACGATGGAGATATTTCAGGTTACGTTCCTGCGCAACTCGTTGAACGTGTGAAATCCGCACTCAACAGCAGAAATTGATTTTCAAGAAAATATTAGTTAAGAGGATACGATGAGCGAAGAGAACCAATTCTTAGTGACAGAACGCGTGCAAAGTGCCATCACTATGGTCGAAGAGGCACGTGGTGTACCCCTTTCGGCAAGTTGTGTTGTGCATCGGGGAGAACTACTTGAAATTTTAGATCAAGCGCGTGTCGCACTTCCTACAGATTTACAAAGTGCTCACGAAATATTGATTACTCGTGATTCAATTATCGAAGAGGCTCAGGTAACTGCCGATCAAATTATCGAGCGTGCTAGAGAAGAAGTTGCTCAGATGGTTGAGCAAACACAGATTGTTGCCGCTGCACATAAGGAAGCTCAGAAGATTATGTCGGAGGTTGAAGAGGAAGCTAAGCATGAACGGGAAGAAATCGAGGCGTACATCGATTCTCGTTTGGCGACGTTAGAAGTTATTCTCAATAAAACTCTTGATGTTGTTCAACGTGGCCGCGACAAGCTTCAAGGCGTTGAAGATAAGCACATTCTTTCTGAGTTGAGTGAATAGAAATGAATACTCCCCACGGACCCTTTTATTTCAATTGCATTGATCTTCCTCGCCGCGCAGGTGAAATGAAGGAATATGAATTGACCTTCGACGTGCACGAGCGCGTGGGTACTCCCGTACTTGGTGTTGAAAAAGATGAACCCATTGACGTGGATTTGAAAATTCAGTCTGTTAGCGAAGGCGTTTTAGCTTCGGGAACCGTCATTGCTACGGTTACAGGGGATTGCACTCGCTGTTTAGACCCAATAGAAGTTGATGTTGAGCAGACTTTCACCGAGCTATATAGATATGAAGCTGATAAAAAGAGTCATAAGAAAGCGAAAGAGATAGAGGTAGTGGACGAAGATGAAGACCTCCATATGGATGGGGATTTCATTGACCTAGAATTTGCTATTCGTGATGCTCTTCTTCTGGACCTCCCAATCAACCCACTCTGCTCACCCGATTGTGATGGGCTTTGCCCAGATTGTGGCCAAAAAATGGCAGATCTCCCCGAAGACCATTTCCACGAGAAAAGTGATATTCGGTGGGCTGGGCTCGAGGGCTGGAGCGGTGCGGATTCGACTGAGCCAGGCAAGTAGCTCGATTTCCATATTTCGGGCCTTTCGGCCATAATTGCGCCCACAGTTAGACGCAGGTTCGGCAGTTAGCCACGAGCGTGTTTAGTAAAAGGGGAAGTTCATGCCAGTTCCAAAGCGGAAGATGTCCCGTTCGCGTACCCGTACACGCCGTAGTTCATGGAAGACAACTCCTGCAGCTCTTGCAAATTGCGGACAATGCCAGCAACCAAAGCTTCAGCACACAGCATGTCCTACCTGCGGAACATATAACCGCCGTCAGGTTTTAGCTGTCTAATCTGATTTCCGATATGTACGAGACCCTCACCGGAGCGCTCGGTATATCCGTTCAACCAGAATCGCTGCAACTCGCATTTACTCACCGATCTTTCGCGTACGAAAGTGGTGGAATTCCAACAAACGAACGCCTTGAATTTTTGGGCGATAGCGTCCTGGGACTACTTATCACTAAAGAGTTGTACAACCGTTTTCCTGATTTTGATGAAAGCAAGCTTTCACCTATCCGTTCAGGTGTAGTCAATACACGCGCTCTGGCAAATATTGCTCGCAATCTAGAGATTGCGCCGTTTCTTAGAATTGGTAAAGGCGAAGAATCAACCGGTGGTCGCGACAAGAATTCAATCCTCGCAGATGCTCTGGAAGCCCTTGTTGGAGTTATCTATGTTCAATATGGTTTTGAAAAAACTTCTGAAGTAGTTTTGAAATGGTTTATTCCCATCATCGAGGAAGCAAGCAAAGCTGGAGCAACCCTCGATGCTAAAACTGCTCTTCAGGAGATCGCATCAGCAAAAGGACTCACATCTCCAGAATATGAAATAAGTGAATCAGGCCCTGATCACGATAAAAGTTTCACTGCTGCTGCAGTTATCTCTGGAGAAAAATTTACAATCGGACACGGCAAAAGCAAGAGAGAAGCCGAACAGGTAGCGGCAAAGTTGGCGTACGACGAAATAAACTCTCGACCTTAACTGCAGGCTTCTCTTCACTAAAGCCCACCTTAAATGGCGAGAATGTAAGCCCCGAGCCGATAGGTTTTCCCCGTGTATTTGAAGAGCGTAACCCTCAAAGGCTTCAAATCCTTCGCGTCGAGCACCCAGCTTAATTTCGAGCGAGGGATTACCTGCGTTGTTGGGCCGAATGGTTCTGGAAAATCAAATGTCGTCGATGCTCTTTCATGGGTAATGGGCGAACAAGGTGCAAAATCCCTTCGCGGCGGAAAAATGGAAGATGTTATTTTCGCTGGCACAAGTGGCAGAGCACCCCTTGGGCGTGCGGAAGTTTCAGTCACAATAGATAACGCAGATGGAACACTGCCGATCGAATTTTCCGAAGTAACAATTACACGTATCCTTTTCAGAAATGGAACGAGTGAATATCAAATCAACGGAAGTACATCACGACTTCTAGATATTCAAGAGCTTCTTAGCGACAGCGGTATTGGTCGCGAGATGCACGTGATTGTTGGCCAGGGCCAGCTCGATGCAATCCTCTTGGCTAACCCAGAAGAGCGACGCGCATTTATCGAAGAAGCAGCCGGTGTACTAAAGCACCGAAAGCGAAAAGAAAAAGCTCTTCGTAAATTAGATTCTATGCAAGGCAACTTGGCGCGTATTCAAGATTTAACGGTCGAGCTACGACGCCAGCTAAAGCCGCTTGGCAAGCAAGCAGAAGTTGCGCGACGCGCCTCAACAATCCAATCGGATGTCCGTGACTCTAGGTTGCGCCTATTGGCTGACGATCTGATTCAACTTAAATCGCAACTTGAGATGGAAGTTGCCGACGAGACGACTCTGCGCACTCGTCGTGATGAAGTTGAAAGATTGCTTCGTGAATCACGTCAACGCGAAGAAGAGCTTGATCGCATCAGCGCATCTGAAAATCCACTTTTGGTTCAGGCTCAAGAGAACTATTACAAACTTACAGCGCAGCGTGAAAAGTTCCGCGGAGTTCAATCTCTTGCCTCAGAGCGTTCTCGTTTCCTTTCGGAAGAAATTGACGAAGCACGGGCCAGTGGTCGCGACCCCATTGCTATGGATCAAGAAGCAGTCGCACTTCGCGCAGAACAGTCAACTCTTCATTCAAAATTACAAGTTCATCAATCTTCGCTAGCTGCAGTAACTGCAGAACTTCGCCAGTCAGAATCACTTCTAGCTGATGAGGAGAATCGTGTTTCTGCGGCGCTTCGTGCAATTGCAGATCAACGCGAAGGTACTGCACGCCAAGAGGGACATATAAATGGCCTGCGTTCTAGAATCGATGCAACTAATGCAGAGATTGCTCGTCTAACGTCTGCGCGCGATGAAGCACAGTCACGTCTGGCTCAATTTAAATCTGATTTTGCTGTTCTCGAAAGTGAAATTGCAGGGCTTGATGCATCCGAGCCTGACTTAGATGCTCAGCATGAACGTGCAAAGCAAGCGATGCAGATTGCAATTGCAGAATTTGAAAGCGCGCAAGAGTCTGAACAAGCTGCGCAACGTGAACGATCTGGATTAACTGCACGTTTAGCAGCACTTGAAGAATCTTTGCTTCATCGCGATGGCGGAGAAGCGATTATGTCAGGCAGAAGCGGTGCGCAAGTGCGTGGACGTCTCTCATCTTTGATCACAGTTGATTCAGGTTGGGAAGCGGCGGTAGGCGCAGCTCTTGGACCTCTGGCCGATTCGATTGTTGTTGCTGATATGCGCTCGGCAGTAAGTGCCTTAACTTTGCTCAAGAGCGAATCAGCTGGGCAGTCCGAACTCTTAGTGATCGATGGAAATTCATCAGGTTCAAGCTTTAACACGCCAAGCGGTCTAATCCCTCTCGCTTCACTTATTCGTTCAGAAGGTTTGGATGGAGCGCTTTCACAACTTCTAAATCGCTACGTGGCGGTTTCAAATCTTGATGCAGCACAATCTGCCCTCTCACTAGATTCTTCATTGATTGCCGTTACACAAGATGGCGATGTTGTAAGCCGCACTCGCGTCAAGGGCGGGTCCGCTGGTGGAAACAGTGCAATCGAGATCAGCGCTCTCATCGAACGTACTCGTGAATCACTCTCAGAAAAAAGTGCACGATGTGAAAAGCTTGCATTTGAACTAGCGCGCCTCAAATCAGAAGTTGAAAGCAAGACCAGTAGCTATGACTCCACTCTCTCAAAACTAAATGATTCCGATGCTCGCATGTCTGGGCTCGCGGAGCAGATGGCAGTTGCTGGACAAAACGTTAAAAGTGCCCAAGCGGAAGTTGAGCGTTTAACTGCTTCACTTTCTGAAGCCACAGAACAACGAACTTCGGATGAATCAGATCTCACGGCAGCACAGTCACAATTCCAGTCACATCAAGCTCCAATAGATCCTGATGTCACACAGCTTGAAGATTTACGAGAGAAAGTTTCGATTGCACGTACAGCAGAAGTTGAAGCAAGACTTGAACTTCGAACACAAGAAGAGCGAATCACGGCGTTATCAGCACGTGCCCAAGCACTAGAAGATGCAGCACGTAA